>NZ_RQFO01000004.1:347500-695000 GCF_004770045.1 Leptospira montravelensis | reverse complement strand
TGGTGGAAAAGAGAAAAAACGTGGTGGTGCTGATAAAAAATCCGGATCCAATACCGCCCTTGTTCCTATGGGAGCCATTTTGGAAAAATCGGTTCCCAATGCCCCTGTAACAAAATCGGTTAAACTCACACTCCTCGAAAAAGATTATACAACGATGGGTGCGATTGTGGATGTCATCACCGCCGAACTTCAAGTAACTCCCGAAGTAGTATCACCCACAGAAGTCCTTGTTCCCCTTCCATTAAAAACTTCCGGCCAAACTTCCACAGGAGAAATGGCAACGGGGGAACCCAAACTAGATTTGGCCTTTCTTTCCCGGTTAGAGAATTTAACAGTCAATTCTTCTCCTGTCGCACGGGTTGTGATCAACGAAAGGACGGGAACCATTGTGATGGGTGCAAACATTCCCATTGATGAAGTGGCCATTTCCCAACAAGGATTAACCATCCAAATTGCGAATAGAGACAAGGCGCGGTATTTTTTCCCCATCCAAGAAGAAGGTAAGGGTGAATCTGTTTTTGTTTTAAAGGAAACTACCCAAGTTTCGGACGTGGTGGGTGCCTTAAATAAAGTCGGAGCTTCCACGCGGGACATTATTTCGATTTTAGAGGCTTTGAAAAAACAAGGAGCTTTAAAAGCAGAACTTGTGATTCAGTAATTGGAAATTCTGCCGATAGATTTAGAAGACATAATATGGACATTCACAAAATCCAAGACTATTCCGGAAGACTGAGCCGTTCCCAGGACGAATCCATCCTGAACCGGATGAAAGCATATTCAGACGAAATAAAACCACTGAAAAAAGATGGGATCTCGGATTTTCAAAATCTACTAGAAACTCATGAAGAAATTATGGGGAAGGTGAGTTCCTCTTCTCTCCGAGTTCCACAAAACATTCGTGAAGAAATTAAAGAAGATCCTTATAGAAAAAAACTTTATGATGCATCAGTAGAATTTGAATCGGTTTTTGTGAAGATGATGTTAAAAGAAATGAAAAACACCATCCATAAAGAAAAAATGATCGATGGTGGTTATGCGGAAGAAATTTTTGAAGATATGTTATACGATGAGTATGCGAAGAACATTTCTCAAAATGAATCTATGGGGCTTGCAGAAGAGATTTACAAACAAATGTCTGCCTCACTTCCGCCAGTGAAAAAAAATCCTTATCTGTAAATGTTAGCCTTTCACCTTACGCCAGATAGGCTAAAGTTCACTAACCTAAATAAAAAGAAATTCCTTTCATTTTTATCGACTTAAACCAAATCTTTAAAAGAGATCTTCTTTAATTCCTCTTTTAATTTTTCCTCTATCTGATTTAAACTTTCTTTCAGTTTGGGTGAAACTTTCATTAGGTCTTTCGGTGCACCTAATTTAAAACTAGAAGTTTCTTCATACAATGCTACCAAATCGATTTGTTCTTTTAGTTTTACGGGCGCTATCCTTTTGTCTTCAGTGATTTCTAAAAGTTTTGCTCCATTTAATTTTTCAAGAATGTCATTTAACTCTTTTTCTGGCATCAAAAGTGTTTTTCTCAGATTTGATAATTTGATAAGTTCCCCATTTTTTAACTGGTGGTCGTAGGTGATTGTCAATACTTGGATGGTTTTGTAGAACTCATACGATCGATTACTATCTATATCTTCAAAAGGATGTTTCGGAAGGATATAACGATCAGGAAATTGTAAAGTAGCCGTGACTTCCGCACCATATAAAATGATGAGTGAGATAGAGTAAATCGCAAGAAGGGCAATGGGGATTGCTGCCAGAGCTTTATACACTAACATCGTTTTTTCGGTAAAGGAAGTTAGATAGATATTGATAAATCCCCAAAAGAAAATGATAAGAATGATCCCTGTAACCGCAGCTCCAATCGAGGAGGCTTTGATCGGGACTTTCGTATTGGGGATGATATTAAAAATTAATAAAAAGAAAAGCCAAAGGGCAAGGAGAGGAAGGAGGATTTGAAAGATTGAATACAAAGAGAAAAACCTTTTTCCACCTTGGTATTTTTTCCAAATGGTTTGACCTTTCTCATCTTCCTCAACTCGAATGATTTTATTAAATTCACCTACACCAACAATGCCTAACATTCCTTCGTTGAGAGTTTCTGCTTCATTTTGTGATTCGATTTCGATTCCATCTTCCAGAGGCAAATTGGATCCGTCTAATGGCAATTCCATATCCTTTGCTTTTTTGGAGAGTAAAATCATATCGAGAATCATTCCCTCTTTTCCTTTATAAGCGGTAGACCAATTTTCTCCTTCGTCTTCGGATAGTAAAATGTCACCGAGCGAAGTTAAGATGAAGATGTCATAATCCTGTTTTTTGGGAGAGGTGAATACCCATACCCTTTCATAAGAATATTTTCTGTGACTTAAATCGCTCCAGGTATATCCTCCATCAGTAGTTTTGAAGATAGCTCCATTATCTCCGACTAAAAAACCTACATTTCTAGAAAGGAAGGCAATATCATTTAATGGTTTGGGAGAAATTTCCTGTGGGAAAAAAGTGGTTCCTCCATCGCTTGTTTTCCACAACCTTCCTTCCCGGTCCAAGATAAACCCATCTTTTTCCGTAAAGAATCTAACACGAATTGGTGTGATATTAGGATCTGTGAAACGTTTGATTTCTTTTAAAGTTTTCCCTATTTCATAACGAAGTGTGCGAGTGTCTTTGGTAAGAATGAATAAAGTGTCAAAATCGATAGCACCAAAATCTGAAATAGTAATTCCTTTTAATGAATGAAGTTTCCAAGATTTACCTAAATCGTTGGAATATAAAAAAGTTCCGTCTTCGGAAATGGTAAATAAGTCATTTCCAACACTTCGAATTCTAAAAAAATTTTCTTTTGTGATATCTGGTTTTTTACAGGTCCCAGTTTCCACAGTATCAAAATCAACGCAGAGCATGTTTTCAAAATCAATACTTGAATTGGGAATAAAAGAA
This sequence comes from Leptospira montravelensis, assembly GCF_004770045.1. Lineage (NCBI taxonomy): Bacteria > Pseudomonadati > Spirochaetota > Leptospiria > Leptospirales > Leptospiraceae > Leptospira > Leptospira montravelensis. The sequence continues at coordinate 692,051 of NZ_RQFO01000004.1, read as the reverse complement.
ATGGATTTATTGAGTTCTTTGATGGTTCCTATATTTCCTTTTTCACCGGCCACCCATAGTTCCCCTTGTTTGGTGGAAACAATAGACTTTAAATGAGGCGGGCGAACCGAATCGGAAATTTTATCTGTGATATTTTTCCCAACAACAAAAAGTAGGGGGCCAAAAGAAATTAGGAAAAAGTAAAATACAAATTTATTAATCACATTTCTGTGAAGGTCAATTTTCCAAATGATATGGAAGGCTTTTTCTAGAGATCTTAAAACTGCAGTTGCAGAAAAAATAAAAACAACAAAACCTACGGCTCCAATTTGAGAAGCAGTTGATATAATGTCTGTTAGTGTATCAAGATAAGGAGTGATATCAAATTGGATATTATTTCTAAGTAGGTAGGCATTGATATCATCTACCATTTCTCCCTGTCTTGTTTGGATTCCCGATGCTACGGTAATCAGTGCTAGGGCAACCGTTAGAGTTGGGATGAGGGTAACGATGGTAGTGTAGGCAAGACTTGATCCAATGATAAGACAATCATCTTTCATAAATCGATGTATGGATACAAGGAGAACCCGAACCCCTAAAATCAGTTTTCTTTTCCAACCATTCTCTTCTGGAATGGCTGTCATTCTGATTAGTAATGATTGTTTTGTTAGAGTGTTCATGCGGTTTCCTGTTTTTTGAAGGCGTATAAAATGTAACTAGAAGTGATTGGGAATCCATTTCGTTTCCATTTGGATTTAAAATGGTAATACGAAATACGAAACCAATTTAGATAATCTTTCCAATTATGAAAGGATCCTCTTGATTTTTTTAGTTTCGCATATAACGGAAAATCCACTCCGAAGTACGATACAAAACGACTAAATCCTAAGTTCGTCAATATATTTTTTAGGATGGTGTCTGAGTAATAAAAAACATGACCGGGCATGTAATAATGATAATTGGATCCTTCTGATTTTGCCTGCCATCCATCAAAATTGGCGGTTTGGAGGAGAAGGAGGCCACCCGGTTTTAGGATTCTTGTGAGTTCTTTAAAAAAAAGTTTGGGATTTTCAATATGTTCAATCACTTCAACAAGTGTGATGACGCTAAAATGATTGTCTGGAAAATTTGCCTCCATTAGAGTTCCGTTAAATGTGGGAATTCCACTGTCATTCGCATAACTGGCAGCATACGCGGAGATTTCAACGCCTTGAATGGAAAAGCCTTCTTCTCTAGCAATTTCTAAGAATCCACCAAAGGAAGAACCTATATCTAAAAAGTTCCCGGTACCTACAAACTTTTTTATATTTCGAATCCTTGCTTTCCATACATATTGAAAATACTTTTTATGATCCCTTTCATCTATATATGTATAATCTGCTTTGCCTTGGTAGTAATCTTTGGAATAAAGTTCCTTTTGGTTTGGGCGAGGGAAGAGTGCTTGGAGTTTGCAAGTTTTACATTCAACTATGGACAATCCGGAATATTTTCCAGTCGTAGTATATAGAGGTACCCAATCACAAGTTTGGTTCAGTGGGCATTCTTCAGATAAAGAAAGAATTTGATTCATTACTTTTCAGCAAGGAAAAACCAATGGCAAATTCGTTCCTCCAGTTTGCCAAGGGGGGTTCTTTCCGAATAACCGATGGATACTTTTGAAAAAATAGATAAAAAATTTTTCAAATTTTCTAAAGAATAGGTTTCCGCATAACCACCGCTTAGATCTGCCAAATTCATTTTACCTTGAGTGAGACCTAAATGAGTATCTCCGTCTGCACGAATGGAACCCAATAGATAACCACCTTCGTCTAGTGATTTATATAAAGAAGATAAAAGAATTTTGGCATCCTCTCTTGGGTTATAATGAAAAACACCCCAACTCACAATGAGTCCAAATTCTTTTGTTGAAAAGGGAAGATTAATATCTGGAGTATGTAGAAAACGAATGGAAGAACTTTCCTCATTTAACAGGTCAATGGTAGTTTTTGCAGTGTCGCAGGCAGTGACTGTATAACCTTCATTTTGGAGAAGGTAGGAATGCCTTCCAGAACCACATCCGAAGTCGAGAGCATTCCGGTTCCTTGGTTGGATCCGTGACAAAAGTCGTACTAAATTTTCGTCAGGAAAGGCCAATTTTGATTTTGGTCTTTCATAATGTTCATCCCAGACATTTTTCATGAATTCAATCTTTGAAAAAGGGAGTCTAACCAATCTTCGGTGGAAATAGATTGTTTGGTTGCAATTCCAAAAACTTGGGTTCTTTTGTGATTACCTTCTAATTTATCTAAGGCCACACCCGTTTGAACAATTTGTTTTTGGAAAAATAAAGTTTCCCCCGTGTTTGTTTCTAAGGTCACAGGTTCTCCCATTTTTTTTTGGCGTTCTGGAGGAAGTGTAAACACTAACGCAGACTTGGTGATCCCGTCTTTTGCCTTTTTTAAGAAAACTGGCCTTGTTTTTTCACCAATGGTAACAGAAAGTAAATCATTGAAATATTTGTATCCGTAGTGTTCTGGAATTAATACATCGGCTAAAAATTCTCCTCCCACTTCTGGGGCTGATTCGATAAGAAGGCATTCTTTATTTTTAGTGATTTTGAATTCGGCAACAAAAGGTCCTGTTTTTAGTTTGGTCGCTGTCACAACGGCTTGGCAGATCATTTTGATTTCCCCCGCCATATCGATATGACGAGAAGGAGCCACATGAGCCACCTCGATAAAGTTAGGTTTACCAGTTGTGATTTTATCTGTGAGGGAAACCAAGTAAAATCGTTTTGTGATAACGAAACCAAGGACAGTGACTTCATCTCCTGGGATGTATGGTTCTAAAAGGTAACTTTCGCTAGTTTTTAATTTTGTGAATTTTTTATAATCTGCTTCGTTTTCAAGAACAGTAATTCCCTTTTTCCCAGAACCTTCTTTGGGTTTGGCGATGAGGGGAAAACTTAAATCCATTTTTTTTTCTTTGGATTTAAGTGATAAATTAGAATGGAGGGATGGAGGCAGAGGAATTCCAAACTTTTGAACAGAGTTTTTGAATTTTTCTTTATCCAAAAACAAATTCACTGTATCCCTTGGATTTCCCCGAAGTTTTAATTTTTCGGCTAAATACGAAACAGTATACACTGCCTTTCCAAAAGAACGGGATCCCACTCCCATCAGTTTGAAAGGAAGTGGGACTCGGCTCATCGCATGCAGAATTTTCCTATACTCATGAGTCGATTCTAATATGCGAATGTCTGAATCTACAAGACCTGGTGCCTCAGGATTTGTGTCTACGGAGATGACTTTGAGTCCTCTGGCTTTTGCTGCATGGATGAGAGGGATTTGATTCTCTCCGGCTCCAATGGAGAGGTAACTACCGGTCAGTTGTCTCATCTAAGAACCGCGAGAACCGCCTCTCCTTTGTACACCCGTGTTACCGCCGCCAGTAGTTTGGTTTCTACCGAAGGTAGGTTTTGCGACCGCTGGGCTTCCTTTCTTTTTGGCAGCTTCATTTTGCGATTTAGTCAGTTCTTCTTGGTTTACAATGACGATGGCCTTACCTTCGATTTCTTTTCCGTTGAGAGCAGAAATCGCCTTGGTAGCATCGGCATCCGCCATATCTGCCGTTCCATATCCCAAAGATACCTTTGTGATTTTGTCCCGTTTGATTTGGAGGTGTTCCACTTTTCCATGCGCAGAAAGAAGTTTTTCTAAGGCTTCTTCAGTGAGAGACTGGGGTAGGTTTCCGATGGATAACTTCATGTCCTTCTTTTCTCCTAAAAATTAAAGAAAACTTCAACTCTTTTTTAACTATGTCGCATTTTCTCTTGGGGATTTGGCAGATCTGGTCGAAAGAAAGTATAGGTAGGAACTTTATGTTACGAGGACTCTATACTGGTGCCAATGGGATGATTTCCCAACAAGTGAGAATGGACGTGGTCGCCAACAATTTGGCCAATGTGGATAAAACTGCATTCAAAAAAGATACCACGGTCTTCAAAACCTTTCCTGAAATGTTACTCCACCGTTATTCGGAAGACGGGATTGGAAAAACACCTATGGGTTCCTTTGATACTTCTCCTGTAGTCGGTAAACTGGGGTTTGGTGCCGAAGTGAACGAAGTTTACACTCGCTTTGAACAAGGTGCCGTTAAAAAAACAGATAATATTTTTGACCTTATGGTGCAAGACCAACCTGGTATGGAAAAACCTGCCTTCTTTTCCGTTCTAACCAACCGCGGTGAACGCCTGACAAGAAGCGGTAGTTTTGTTTTGGATAAAAATGGGTTTGTGGTGACCCCACAAGGATTTCCTCTTCTCGGGGAAAAAGGCCCCATTCAAGTGAACCAAGGAAATTTCCTTGTGAAAGAAAATGGAGAAATTTATATCAACGCGAAACTCGGAACCGCTCCCAAAGATGGAACCAACTTTAGCGAAAACCGGTTCGAAGACCCAGTCCTTCTCGATAAATTAAAAATCCGCACGGTAGAAAACCCACGCCACCTAGACAAAGAAGGAGACTCCTTTTATTCCGACACCCCTGAATCCGGCGAACCTACAGCCTTTCCTGAACTACTTGCTCCACAAGTATTACAAGGTTATCTCGAAGCATCGAATGTATCGGTTGTGACAGAGATGGTAGATATGATTGAAGTAAACCGCGCCTACGAAGCTAATTCCAAAACCATGCAAACCCAAGACAGTTTACTTGGCCGTTTATTCGAAATTATGCGATAGGATTTTTTAGGGTGAATCCCCGAAAAAGTTTCGGGGAGCGGGCTTCTCCGGGGTGCGCTAACGCTCCCGTCTGACATCCGTCAGACCAAGCCCTTCGTATCCCTTTCACGGGACAACTCTCGATCTCTCCCTAACTTCTCGTTCCCCCATCCACGCGGTACACAGATCCCGTAATAAAACTAGATTCCTCTGATGCTAAAAATCCAATCAGGTTTGCGACTTCCGCCGGTTTTCCAAGCCTTGCCATCGGGATATTTTTTTCCATAGCCTCTTTCCCACGTTCACCTGCTACATCTAAGATGGCAGTTTCTGTCCAACCGGGACAAACCGCATTGATCCGAACACCAAACCTTGCCACTTCCATTGCTCCCGTTGTGGTCAGTTCAATCACACCCGCTTTTGCTACACAATAAGGTCCAAGAGAGGGGGAAGCACCAAGTCCTGCAATTGAGGCAACATTGATGATCGATCCGCCAATTCTATCACTTAGCATTTGTTTTGTGGCATATTTTTGGCACCAAAATACACTGGTTAGATCCATTAAAATCAAACGGTTCCAAACTTCCGTTGTCACCTTATGCATAAATGTGGGTTTGTTTGCAATTCCCGCATTGTTTACCATAATATCTAATCTTTGCTTTTTAGATTTGAATGTGTCTATTAGAGTTATAATTTCCTCTTCGTTAGTGACATCACATTTAATAAATTCTGCGGTTCCTCCTGAGGATTCTATTTCTTGAACCACTCGATTCCCTTCTGTTACATTGATATCAGAAACGATGACGTGAGCACCTCTTTTTGCAAGTAAAAGGGAAGTTTCTCTTCCGATTCCCAGGGCGGCACCAGTAACGATGGCATTTTTGTTTTTTAAAATTAAATCCATTTGCAAAATTTATTTAGGTTTCTGTCATAGGCAATAAAATTATAAATCATTGTTAGATGAATTTCAAGATAGTGGACCGATTGGTCTCCAAATTCTTCCTAATTTTTCAACCATGATAGTGTTCCAAAAAAAACTTGTAATGAGGCATTGAATTAACCACCAAGGAGAAAATGATCCAGATTTGCCATTCACTAACAATGTAGCTCGTTAAGTTAAATATATGTTTGATTCCGTATATTCTAATATTTTGTTATTACTCCTTATTGATTATCTGCAAACCTTTTGGTTTTGTCGCATAGCAAAAATCACCACATCCATGCTTTTGTTTTAGTTCCTTTCCTTTTTAATTTAGTGCTAGTACTGAAAATAAAAATAATATTTTAGAATCTATCTAATTTACCTAGTATCCAAAGAATCACTAAATGAATGATATGATTTAGTTGGTATAGGATACGAACAAATGGGGATCGAATTTCTAAAACATTATTTTATCTTAGATGCAGATCAATTGAGCTTTGTGGAAGGCTCCTATAATTATTGGTTGGTTTCTCTTTCCATTTTCATTTCTATTTTTGCATCCTGGATTTCTTTGTATATGCTCAAACGTTTTTCTAACCTTGAGAATCAATACTCTCGGTTAGCCATTCTCTTTACATCTAGTTTATCTATGGGTGGGGCAGTTTGGTCCATGCACTTTATCGGTATGATGTCATTTGATTTATGTACTAAGGTAACTTATCATAAATCAATAACCATTCTTTCCATTCTTCCTAGTTTTATTGCTTCTTATTTCGCCTTACAAACATTAAACAAAAAGAAAATCACCCGCAAAGAACTAATTTCAGTTGGTATTTTAGTTGGAGCAGGCATTGGTTTTATGCATTATATGGGAATGGCTGCAATGGAAATGCGACCTAAATTAATGTATGATCCATATTTGTTTTTCATTTCACTCGTTGTTGCAATTTCCCTTGCTATCCTTTCTATTTTTATCCAGTTTCGATTGAAAGAAACAAAGTTAAAGATTAAAACAAAGTATTTAACTTTGATTAGTGGAATTGTAATGGGCAGTGCTATTTCTGGGATGCATTACACAGGAATGGCCGCCGCTCGTTTTGTGATCGATCCCACTCAGGTTTTAGATAAAACAAATTCAGATCAATTTTTTTTAGCGGCACTTGTTAGCTTTGGAAGTATTTTTGTGATTGGTTCAGCAGTGGTTACTATTGCTTTTATCAGTTATAAAGATCTATTTCAAAACTTATTAAAAAGTGAATCCAGGTTACGTGCGATTATTGAAACTGCAGCTGATGCTATAGTTATGATTAATACCAAAGGTATCGTTCAGGAATTTAATATTACCGCAGAGAAAATGTTTGGTTGGAAAGCGAAGGAAATCATCGGCAAAAATGTGAAAATACTTATGCCAGATCCTTTTCAAAGAGACCATGATCAATACCTTTCGAATTATTTAAGAACTGGAGAAGCCAAAATCATCGGAAGTGGACGCGAAACCATTGCGATTCGAAAGGATGGAACAACCTTTCCGATTCGTTTAGCCATTGGTCATACAAAACTGCCGCAAGATGATGTTTTTGTTGGTTTAATTAGCGATATTTCGGATAGGGTTTTGATTGAAAATGCTCTTAAAGAAAATGAGGAACAATTAAAATCCTTTATACAAAACATTCCTGGAGTTGTATATCGATGTTTGGTGGATGAACATTGGACTTCTGTTTTTATCAGCGATTCTATTTTGAATTTATCTGGTTATCCTTCTAGTGATTTTCTAGAACCTAACCGTAAACGTACCTTTACTGAAATTATCCATCCGGAAGATAGAATCCATGTTTCTAATATGATTCAAAATGCCATAGATACCGCTGATACATTTGTTTTAAACTACCGCATCATACAAAAATCAGGAGATATTCGTTGGGTCTTAGAATACGGCGGACTTGTTTTAGATGAGAATCAAAAAGTTAAGTTTTTAGATGGAGTGATCTTAGATAATACGGACCGACGAATGATCGAAGAAGCGCTCATTGAATCGAAAGAAAAAGCTGAGTTGGCAGCAATGACTAAAACAACATTTTTAGCCAATATGAGTCATGAAATTAGAACTCCAATGAATGCCATTCTAGGTTTCACTGAAATTCTTCTAGCTGGTGATTTGATTGGAAATCAAAAAAAACAGCTGGAGACCGTAAAAAATTCGGCAAGGTCGTTATTGCGATTATTGAATGATGTTTTAAACTCAGCTAAATTAGATAAAGGTGCTGTCGAACTAGAAGTTTTTGACTTTTCACTAGTTTCACTTGTTGATCAAGTTTGTTCTGCTATGAGTATCGAAGCGAAACGAAAGGGTCTACGTTTTCAATACAAAATTTCAGAAGGTATCAATGATTATTATAAGGGTGATAGTCTTCGCATTAGGCAAATTTTAACAAATTTAATAGGAAATGCGATTAAGTTTACCAAAGAAGGTTTCATTCAACTCAATGTTTCTGCAAAGGGGGGAGAGGTTCTTTTTCATATTGAAGATAGCGGTATCGGTATAGCAGCCGACAGATTAGAAAAAATTTTTGACCCCTTTACGCAAGCAGACGTGTCAATGAGTCGTAAGTTTGGTGGAACAGGGCTTGGTACCACAATTTCTAAACAATTAGTGGAACTAATGAGAGGAATGATTTGGGTAAAGAGTGAGTTGGGAGTAGGTACCCATTTCTATGTTTCTATACCCTTAGAAATAGGGAATCCAGTTTTAGAAATTAATGAAAACATCCAATTTGATTTACCTAAGTTAAAGGTTCTAATTGTAGATGATGTAAAACAGAACGTTGAGTTAATCCAACTTCTTATGACAACCAACGGCCATGAAGTAGAAATTGCAAATAATGGAAGAGAAGCATTAGAAGTTTATAAATCAAAAACTTTTGATTTAGTATTAATGGATATTCAGATGCCTGAAATGGACGGTTTGGAAGCAACAAGGCAAATTCGAATTTTAGAAAAAGTAAACAACCTTAGAGTTCCAATCCTTGCCTTGTCAGCAAGTGTTTTTGAGGAAGATAGGATTTCGGCAAAAGAAGCTGGTATGGATGGATTTGTATCCAAACCAATAGACCTTCAAGATTTATTTTTTGAAATCAGGAAAACTATCACTAACTTTGCATCGCCAAATGATATTTCCGTAAAGAATAAACCCACCAAGGAAAATGAAATCTTTTCTTTAGATAGGGGAATTCAACTTTTTGGTTCTATTGAAAAATACACAAAAATGTTAAATGGATTCTTTTTTGATTTTGAAAAGGATGTAAAAGAATGGAACAAATACAATCACGATCCAATAGGCCAACAGACATTTTTGCATAGATTGAAAGGTGTTTCTTCTAATCTTGGCATCTATCCGATTTCCGATGAATGTATTCGTTTAGAAAAGAAACTACAAGGGTCTAAACTTACCAATGAAGATTTTGAAAGTTTTAAATCAGTTTTTACAGAGGCCCAACTACAATTCCAAACACAATTTTCACATCTTCAGAGTGGATTTATAAATATGGAAAATGATAAAGTCAGTATTCCGAATGAAAATTTGGGGAAAGTAGGTAATTTGATTCAAACATTGAAAGATTCATTTTCCAAGGGATCTTATCTTCAAGAGGAATGGAGAACTCTCTCTCGGTTATTACAAAATACAGAATTAGATCCGATTAGGTTTGAAATTGAATCGTCTATTAGTCAGTTCGATTTTGAAGCTACTGTTCAAAAATTAAAGAACTTGGAAACACAAATTTTTGGAGAACTAGATGGAAATAAATACTAAACCAAAAGTGTTGGTTGTTGATGATGAGCCAACAAACTTACAAATATTGAACGATATTTTACAAAAAGATTATACTTTGTTTTTTGCGAAAGATGGAGAGAAGGGAATCGAACTCGCAATATCACAGTTACCCGATTTAATTTTACTTGATGTAATGATGCCGAAAATGACGGGGCATGAAGTTTGTAAGATACTAAAATCTAACGAAAAAACAAAATATATACCTGTTATTTTTGTAACAGCGTTAACAGATATAGGCGACGAGGAAAAAGGTTTTCAATTGGGAGCCGTTGACTATATAACCAAACCAGTAAGCCCTCCGATCGTAAAAGTTAGAATCAAAAACCATTTGTCTTTAGTCAATGTTAATGAAGTAAAAGCCACTAGGTTACAAATTGTACAAAGATTGGGTATGGCTTCTGAATATAAAGATAATGAAACAGGTATGCATGTGATTCGTATGAGTCATTATTCGCAAACTTTAGCATTGGCCTATGGATATTCTATTGAAGCATCTGAAGAGATTCTTAATGCAGCACCTATGCATGATGTTGGAAAAATTGGAATTCCAGATTTTATCATTCAGAAACCTGGAAAACTTACCCCCGAAGAGTGGGAAATTATGAAACGTCACCCCGAAATCGGGGCAGAAATCATCGGGGATCATCATTCTAGTTTATTAAAATTAGCTAGATCTATTGCGATCACTCATCATGAAAAATTTGATGGATCTGGTTATCCATACCAATTGAAAGGAGATCAAATTCCCCTAGAAGGCAGAATTATAGCGATTGCAGATGTATTTGATGCTTTAACAACAGTTCGGCCATATAAAAAAGCCTGGGATGTTTCTGAAGCTATCGATTTTTTAAAGAAAGAATCGGGAACACATTTTGATCCGGAATTGGTCAAAATATTTATTTCTGTCTTACCAAAGATTCTTGAAATTAAAAATCAATGGCCAGAGGAAATAGAAAAAAATTCACAAATTTGAATCGTATTCTATTTTAGTAAAATCCTATGGACTATTATGATCAAATAGAACTTGCCATAAGTTTTATGGAAAAGAACCTAACAGAAAACATCCGAGTGGAAGATGTATCGAAAAATGCATTTCAATCGAGATGGCATTTCCAAAGAATTTTTCGTTACGTAACTGGATATTCCGTATATACATATTTAAAAAAACGTCGGCTCACAGAAGCCGGTAACGATTTGATTTTAGGGAAAGATAAAATTATTGATATTGCATTAAAATATCATTATACAACACCTGAATCTTTTCTTCGTGCCTTTCGTTCTGAATATGGAATTAATCCATCTGAATACCGAAAAACAGCTGACCATATTAATTTTCCTATACTAGACATAGAACCCTTGAGAAACAAAGTTCGAATTGATGGTTCAAGGATTAAAACTACAGTCATCACCAAAAATGAATTTATTTTAGTTGGAAAACCTTATCGGACTACGATGCAGAAATGTCAAAATGAAATAGATATTCCAAAGTTTTGGGGTGAATTTATGGGTAATGGTCTTATGGAATCCATACCTAACCGAATCAATCATTCCTTAATGGGAATATATACGAACTGGGATTATGCTGAAAATTTTGATGTGATCATTGGCGCACAAGTGAATTCTGATATGAGAATTCCAGATGGTTTTGTTTCCCACCGGATGATGCCTGCAAAGTATATGGTTTTTACTGTTCCTGGGAATACGAATGAAGACATCCTTAATGGTTGGAAATATATTTATGGAACATGGATGCCAAACACAAGTTACGAAAGAGAATTTAGCGATGATTTCGATTTATTCGATGATCGTTTCCAATCAAATACAAATCCAGAATCTGAAATATACATTCCAATTCAGTAGATAACTTTTAAACATCCTAGTTTTTGTATTCCTCTAAAAACTAGGTTTCCTTTTCTTTTTGTTAAAAAAGCACAAATTGTCAAGAACCCAATTTCGGTTTGCGTTAGGATCTATGTATGGAACAAACTTCATCAAACAAAATTCATTTAGATTCGATGCACCTTGTCGGGATCACAGCACGAACTTCGAATACCAAGGAAATGACCGGAAATGGAAAAATTGCTGCCCTTTGGCAAAGGTTTTGGGAAGAGGGAATTCTTTCCCAAATTTCCGATCCTTTGGTACCTTCCGAAATAGTTGTGGCATATACAGAATTTGAAACCGACGAAAACGGAGAATACACCATCTTAATTGGTACAAAAGTTGGTTCAGTGAAATCTCTGCCAAGTCACTTAACAACCATTAGTGTTTCTGAATCTGATTATCTCCATGTTTCGACGGAGTGGGGCCCCATTTCCGAAATTGGAATTAACACATGGAAAAAAATTTGGTCGGATGAAACATATTGCAAAAATCGTTCTTACAAAACCGACTTAGAAATTTATGGATCCAATGCAAAAGATCCAAATCATTCCCAGTTTGATATCTACCTGGGAATCAAATAGAATCCATTTTAAAATTTAAAAGAAAGAAGGAATCAATAAGCTTTAAAACCCGTTGGTCTTTCCCCACGGGCATAGGCTGCACTTGCTTTCTTTTCATCTTTAATCAGTCTACTTTTTGCTATGAACCGAACCCACCAAGGTATGGTTTGAATAGGACTTCCTGTAGAATGAGCCAATAAATAGGCTTTTGCACATTTTTCGATTAACTCGCAGTTATATATAGCTTTCTCGCGAGTGACACTAGTGACCACCACTGCGTCTTCATCCAAAAATGCGTTAGCTCCCCCAAGGACAATGGAGCTGGTTTCTACGGTTCCATCAATTCGTTTCGGAATGGGAAACACAGGTGCACCAAGTTGTCTGCACTGTTCATCGAATACTAATGGAAGGGGATGGTCTAGTGTCTTAAGAAAGGAACTCCACTCTGGTTGAAACGAAGCGACGGCCCCAATATCCGGTCTTAAAGAATACAAACTTGCATGGAACCGGATTTGGTTGAGTGTTTCTTCACTAATAGATTGGATACGGATGAAAGCAGTTGGGTTTTCTATTGGAAATTCGGTGATCTCTACTTTTGCTTTTTTTCCTTCTCCACGGTGGATCAGAAGGAAACTCCCTTTGCCTGGAAGACGAAAAGAAAGATCTGCTTTATAAGTTTGTAATAAACCTTTAGAATCTAAACGTTGCCATAAATGATTTAATTCTTCTTTATCCGTTTCTGTTTCTAAATTTTGACTTTGTTTTTTGATTGTGGCCGATTTCATTTTGATTCCTTATTTCTAAATCATTGTATTTTTCTATCAGAGAGCTTCGATTAATTGGGTCCTCATCTCACTAGGCATCTGAGATAAATTAGGATTTTTTTCGATTCGTGTTTTTAGGAAACGCGCTGCTTCCTTCTCTAATAACTTAACATTGGAAATCGCTTCATCGAGCGAAAATGCACCACATACAAGACCATGATTTCGTAAAAGATAACCGTTTGTTTCTTTGATAATTCTTTTTCTAAATGCTTTTACCAGAAAGGAAGTTCCTGAAGGAGCATAAGATACAATACGTACAAAATTTCCTATATTCTTTTTTCCTTCACTCGACTGAATCTCCATATCTAAACCAAGTAAAGATACAGCACTGGCAAGTGGTTGGTGTGTATGTAAACTGACTTCAATCTCAGGCCTCAAACTAAAAAAAGAGGCGTGAATTCCACTTTCGGTTGTTGGTTGTTTGGTTCCTTCAACCATCTTTAAATCTTTAATTTGTAAAATACAAAGATCATCAGGTTTCATTGTATAATAATCGGTAGCGGAAGGAGTCACTGCCATTAGTTCAGAATTAATGCGAACAGCTAAGTTTCCTCCGACTCCTGCTAAAAATCCTAAATCAGCTAACTTAACACAGGCGGCAAGCATTGACTTTTTTACTGACTTTATTTTTGATTCGATCATCGACTGTTTCCTTTCTAACTGTATGGAGTAACTCAATACCCGACATTTGTCGATTTTAATTTAGTTTCTGGTGGGCATCTGTCGACTAATTTTTAATGAATTATTAGTTTTTTGGATTGAAACTTTTTGAAAACTCGGCTTTCGTCGACTTTTAGTGATCACTCGTATGCCAAAATCCAACGAAAGACAGGAAAAAGAGAAAACAGAGGACCAAAACCGCAGGTTTCTCCTCGTACAATCATTAAGGGAATTACTACGAGAGGAAGAACCTGCTTCTATCACTTTTGCCGAAGTTTGTGCCCGAGCTAAAATTCCTAGAGCCTCTGCTTATCATTTTTTTCCCAATATGGGCGCTTTGTATCTAGGCCTTCGTATGGTGCATTCCCAATTGGTTTCATTGCGATTGGCAAAGGTAGACACTTCCGATTTTAATACTTGGCAGGACTATGTCCATTTTCTTGCCAGAGAAGCGGCCGCAGTGGTGAGGGAAGACAAAGCATTGATGCGCGTGGTTTATGGGGTTCGGAATGAAGAAACGATGCATGTGGGAAAAGTTTTGGACTCAACGATCACCAAACTGGCTTTATCCCAAGTGGAAGCTCGCTTTTTACTCCCTGATTTCCCTGATTTAAATCGTAAGGTGGGGATTGCTGTATCTTTGATTGATTCCGTCTTTCGGTATTCCTTTCGGGAACAAGGTGAAATCACCGAAGAGATGGTAAACGAAGCAGCCAGGGCGGCCATTGCCTACCTACGTTCTTATTTCCCCGAATACTTACCCTACCGCCAATAGAAAGATCTAAGAGGGAAATTTGAATTTTCCAAAAAACAATCGACAATAGTCGGTTTTTTGTAAATTTACTCCTTACGCCAAAAACACACCAGTGCGGGATCTTATTTTCTACTTTTGAGAAGCAGGACTTGAGGTTTGGTACATTTGCGAAAAGGGAGAAGGTTTATGTTAGGAGCTAATGGTCGTTCTATCATCGGAAAATTAAAAAAGATTTTGGCCGAGTTTGTATCCTCTGTTTTGGGACCAACGGATCGTTTTGTGATGAGACATCGAATTTTAAATGGAACCCTCCTAGCAGGAATTGTCGCTATGGGAGTGGGTCTTTCTTCTGAATTTTTCCGCGAAGGTTTTGAGATGGGCGGGCTCATTGCTTTATGGATGGCATTTGGTTTTGCATGTGTCTTTTATTATTTAGCTAGGTTCCGTCTTTTATTTCAGATCCTGATTTTACCTACCTTTATCATCAGTTCCTTAACTGCTTTTTTGCAGATCAAATACAGTGGTGGTATTGTCAGTGCGAATGTTATGTTACTGGCTCCGATCCTAGTATTAAACATGTTCATCCTCGGAAATAAATATGATTGGATCGCCATCGTTTTTTTTGTCAGTGCATTGTTCGTAGTTAATTCCATCCAAAACATCCATCCTGAATGGTTTTATGATTATTCTTCTGAGAAAGCAAGAAGTGAAGATTTTCTCATCACAGGGATTTCTATTTTATTTTTACTGGGGCTGATGTTAAGAACTCTCAACAGGTCCTATGAAGATGCGATTGGTGAAGTGAGCCGATTGAAATACCAACAAGATGGAGATTATTATCTGACTTCTCTTCTCACACGTCCACTCTCAGGAATTCGTATTCGATCGAAATCTGTTTTGTTCCAAACTTACATCAAACAAAAAAAATCGTTCCAATTCAAAAATAGGGAATACGAATTGGGTGGGGATATTTGTGTCGCTGACCAAATCGTTCTTAGGGGACGTAGTTACTGTGTTTTTGCAAACGGAGATGCTATGGGAAAATCCATGCAAGGGGCAGGGGGTGTGCTTGTTTTTGGGACAGCATTCCGAGCACTCATTGAAAGAACTCATAGAGAAGGAATTCTTTCTGGATACTTCCCAGAACGTTGGTTACATACGGCACTCAATGATTTCAACGATATATTCGAAGGTTTTGATGGTTCTATGTCTATGTCATTGCTTCTTGGTTTGGTAGATGAGGAAAATGGCTTTTTATATTATATTAATGCAGAACATCCATTTCCCATTCGTTTTCGTGAAGGAAAGGCAAGTTTTTTATCGGAAAAAGCCACTAACTTTAAATTGGGAATGCAAAAGGATAAAGCTCTCATCGAAACTTGTTGGATTCGTCCTGGAGATACGATCATCATTGGATCCGATGGGCGTGATGATTTAAGTATAGGTTTTGATTCCAAATCCAATCGTGTGATTAATATGGATCACACTTCTATTTTAACACAAGTGGAAGAAAGCGACGGAGATATTGAAAAACTAGGCCTTCGCCTTCAAAAAATCGGTGAACTGACGGATGATCTTTCCTTACTCAGCATTCGTTTCCAACCACAAACTACAATTGATATAAAAACCAGAGAATCCAGTTTGGAAGAGCCAATTCGCCTAATTCAAAGAAACAACTTCCCGGAAGCTCTAAATTTGTTGAAAAATTATGCAGATTCTTATGCATACGACCCTGCTGTATGGAAATTGTTGTACCGAGTATATCGAAAACTGGAAAAACCGATAGAAGCGGGCAAAGCGGCAGAGATATTTTCCAACAATCACCCTTCGGGTTTACAAATGATATTGGAAGGTGCAATCCAATATGCCAAAGCAAGTTTGATTGACGAAGCCATTGATATGGCAGAAAGGATTTATAGTCGTAAACCTGACGTAATTCCCGTGATCAAAATCCTAGTGAGACTTTATAAAAAGTCTAATCGACCTGAGAGGGCTAGCGATTATGAAGAAGAAATTCTTCGCTTAGAAAATGATTCTCTAGACTCCTAAGGAGAAAATTAGATTGGAATTCGTATCTTATGGGTTAGGTGAAATTTACCTCTATAGACCTATAGTGGGAAGATTTATCTTCTATATTATGAAAAATCAGATTATTTTCTAATAATTCTCCTATCTTCTATTTATGAAAACAAAAATGAATTTACTTTTAAGAATCCAAACATTGTTATCGTTTCCAGAAGGAAGATTTGATATTATCTTCATAAGGTTACATGTATGGAAGAAAACGAAACAATAGAAATTCCACAGATTCAAGAAGAACCTGCTCCGGAAGTAGTAGTTGTGGTTAAAAAAGCAGCTCCTAAGAAGAAAAAGGCCGCAAAAAAGAAAGCAGCAAAGAAAAAAGCGGCTCCTAAAAAGAAAAAGGCCGCTAAGAAGAAAGCTGCTAAAAAGAAAAAAGTGGCAAAGAAAAAAACTAAGAAAGTTCTCGCTAAAAAGAGACCTGCGAAAAAGAAAACTGCTAAAAAAAGAGCAGCGAAGAAAAAAGTCGCAAGAAAGAAAAAAAGACGTTAACTCCTTTTGGGATAATAGATTCGATCTTGGCCCAGATGATCGGGCTTTTCCTTTGAACCTATTATCCCACTCTAAAAGGAATGAAATTCTTTAGTTCCTGATTTCTACCCTTTCCCAGTCGTTTCCAATGTCATAAAGACAAATTCCAATTAATGAATTGTATTTGTATTCGTGATTCCTTTTCCTTTTAACCATTTTTGTTGGTTCCGTTTGCCGATCCATAAGAGGGCAGGTGACAGTTTTCCCATAAGCCAAGGAAAAACAGCGACCAACCTAGAGATAAGCCCATCCGAGTAAGGAACATAGATTTCCAATGTCCCTTTTTTGATTCCCTTTATAACCGCACGTGCCACTGCGTCTGGAGATTGTACTGGGTTCACCCAATTGAGTGCTGTTCCTCCATTTAATGCTTCATGTAAAAGCATGGGTGTATCAACGGCTGCCGGATAAATCCCAGATACTTTAATTTTCGTATGTTTTAGCTCTTCGAAAAGTGCGGTTAAAAATCCGCGCAGTCCAAATTTTCCCGCGGAGTAAAGTGAAGAATCTGCTAAGGCAATGATTCCTCCAATCGAAACAATGGATACGATAGCACCTTCATTTCGTTTTAACATCAGTGGAAGGATTCCATGTGTAATATGAATGGGACTGATTAAATTAATCCATATTTGTCTTTGAATGTCACTGATGGATTGGTTAATAAAAGGACCTTCTTTGGTATATCCAGCATTGTTGATTAAAACACTGATTTCTGGATAATCCTTCTGAATGGAGTGAATTAGATTTTGAATTTCCTCTGGGTTTGTTTGGTCACAGACAAACAACCGAGGATCCCCCTTTAGTTTTTCTTTTACCTGAGACATTTTTCCTAAACTGATGTCGGAAAGAAGTAATTGGTATCCTTCTTTTTCGAGTCGAAGGGCTATCGCTTCCGCAATGGCACCTCCACCGCCGGTAATCAAAGCAATTTTTTTCTTTTGATTTATCGTATCTTTTGTCATTGGGAAATTCCGGTGGATGTAGTTTGATTGTGGGACGCAGAAGGAACAATTCCTGATTTTAGAAAGTTAAATTGTCCAGGTTTTAGCTCTAACCAACCCATTTTCTTTTGTATTTTGGATCTGTAGTTTTTATAAGCTACTTGATTCACATACACGGAATGGCGTCCCGTATTTAAGTATTGAATTTTACCATTTAATAAAGGCCTATCAGTTTTGATTAAATTGGCAAAACGAAGATACGATGGATGATTCTTCCTTTTTGCTTCAATATAGGATGCAATTAAATTTGCCATTTCATCAAACATCTTGTAAGCTCCGCCATCGGTTTCCATATAACCAAGAGCATACAAATTTTCGAAATTTCGATTAAACAAAGTTAAATAGAGGTCAGGTCTTCCATTTTTCCATTCGAAGTATCTCTTATCCATATAAGGAATGGACCAGTTATATCCAGTTGCGAGAATGATGAGGTCTATTTTTTCCTTAGATCCGTCTTTAAAAACAACTGAATCTCCCTCAAGTTTTTCGATATCCGGTTTTGCAATGACATCACCGTGTCTTAAATTATGGATTAACTGGTCGTTGATGATGGGATGTGTTTCGAATATTTTATGATCTGGTGCTGGTAATCCCAGTTTTGTTAGGTCACCGACAAGAAATTTTAATAACTTACCGAATACCAACTGTGAGACCCAATTGGGAATCCAATGAGCACCATCTCCAAAAACATCTGCCGGTTGTCCCAAAATATGTTTTGGTATAAAATGATATCCCCGTCTAACGCTGATAAATGCTTGGTCGGCATTGGCTCCTGCGTCACATGCTATATCACAACCTGAGTTACCTGCGCCTACAATGAGCACTCGTTTTCCATGAAAAAGAGTAGGCGATTTATAATTTACACTGTGTAATATTTTTCCCGTAAAATTATTTTCACCTTCCAATTTTGGTTGGTTCGGTGACCAGGTGATTCCGCTGGCACAAACAATTCCGCCAAACAAATACTTTTCGTTGGAACTTGTTTCAATAATCCAACATCCATCTTTTTCTTTGATTTCTTTTATCGAAGTGTTAAATTGAATCGATGGGTAAAGATTGAATGTTTTAGCAAAATCTCTGTGGTATTTTAAAATTTGTCGATTGGATGGATAGTCTGGATAATTTTCAGGCATCGGGAAATCAAAATAACTAGATAAATATTTTGAAGAAATGAAGTGGGCGCTTTCATACATAGGAGAACCTGGATTACTGATATCCCAAATTCCTCCTACATCGTTATGTTTTTCAAAAACTTGAAAAGGAATCCCTTTTGCTAGTAGGGACCTCGCCATTGTTAGGCCTGCCGGTCCTGCACCCACGATACAAATTGTATCTGATTTATCGATGATTCCTATAGAACCAGATTGGTTGTTTTTTACGAGATCCATATTCCCTCACATTGTTAATATGATCAATGATCATATTTTTGAGATCATTGATCATAAATTAGAATCAGTCAAGACCAAATTTGGTAGTTTGGGGAAAAAAGAAGTGCAAATTCTGACATGAAAATTCTCCTTTTCTTATGAGTCTTGAGTTCAAAATCCCTGTCCAAACGAGAAGTCGCGACCGTGTCGAACTCATTTTAAAAACTGCTAGGGAATTGATTGGTGAAAAAGGAATCGATGCTGTGAGTATGCGTGAGATTGCGCAAACAGCAGGAATTCAAATTGGCTCCTTATACCAATACTTCCCTGGAAAAAGTGTATTATTGTTAACTATCATGAATCAATATTACGATTTATTGTATGATGAAACAAAAAGAATTTTAGATCCAGTGCGGACCACTGCTGAATTAGAAGTTGCCGCTGAAATTGCTTTCAAAAAATTTATAACAATATTTCAAAAAGACCCGGCCCTTGCCAATCTTTGGGCAGGTGCTAGGGCCATTCCCGAATTAGTATCCGAGGACAATCGTGATACATATAGAAATGCGGAATTAATAGTCAAAACTACCTTACGTTGCCTACCTATCTTAAAAGAATCAGAAGTCAGACCTTTTGCCTTATATTTCAGTCACACCATAGGTATGGTCATCAGGTTTGTTCGAGAAATTGAAGTGGATCATGGTAAAGCAGTTATGAAAGAAAGTTTAGAGATTCTAAAATTAAGGCTAAGGGAGTTTGAAAAATTAGCAAAACAAAAATCCAAACAAAAGAAGAAGGGCAATTGAAATACAAACCTTCGTTTGGATTTTAATTCTGACGATGTAACTTTTTGTAACATCTAATCGTTGTTTTTGGCTTGCTTTCGAATCAAATCCATTAAGGTATTAGGATGAAAAAACTCATTCCTCTATTTCTTTTATGGGCCTCGGTCTCTTGTGCGAGTTTGCCCTACACAATCGAAGATCGTAAATTCGACAAAGCCAAACAAATGATCGAAGAAGGTGCAGATGTAAACCAAACTTCCGATTGTTTTCATGCACTTACGATAGCAGCAATGGAAGGAGATGAAAGTCTCGTGAAGCTTTTGTTAGATAAAGGTGCAAAAGTCGATAATCGTTCCAAAGAATGTGATTATACCGACCGAATTGGACCGTTCCGTATGAAATTTCGTTGGGGTGCAAGGACAGCCCTTGACAGAGTGGCCAACGCTAAAATTGCAAAATTACTTTTGGCAAAAGGTGCCAATCCAAACATTGCAGGATATCGTGAATATACTTTTGGCCCAGATTACGACACTGCTTTATGGAATGCGGTACGTAACGCTGATTTTGAGCTAGTAAAGGTATTGGTGGAAGCTGGAGCTAACCCAAATGTATATAACAAGTCTGGCAAAAATAGCATTTGGGAAATGGCAGAAGCTAGAAAATCCCAAGGGAAACCAGAATTCCTTTCTTACCTACAATCCAAAGGAATGAAAAAACTTGAAATTACAGATGCCAAAGCCAAAACAACGGATGGCAAAATCCTTACTAAATACAAACACATTGCCACTGGTGCTGTCACGGAAATGCCGGCTGACATTGCAAAAGGTGTGTATGAAAATCCTAAAAATTATTCAGCACTAACAATAAACGCAGCCGATGGAGCTTACTACCATTATGCGGAATTTGTTTGGACAGAAACGGGACAAAACCTATACGAATGGTATCTGCTTCGTCATAAGAAAGCAGGAACTTTGAAATAAAATTTTAGTCCAGAGTATTTGAAATTTTGATTTCTACTTTTGGTTCTTTGTTTTTGACTTAGAAAGTTTTGACAAATGAAATCATCAGTAGAAATCAAATTAGATTTTTTGATACTTCTTTGCTTGTTTTTTGTTTTCTGGATCTAATTCAATGGCTTCAGGATGAAACACAATATTCCAATACCGAACCACATAAGCGACTACACCAGCAGTGAGTACAAAAAGTAGAACATAAGCCGAGATCACTGGATGGAGTAAAAAATCATAAGGTGCACCAAACTGTAAAAAGTAAGGTAAAGACATATACCAAATCACTGATACGGCCACAATCCCCACACCAAATTTTCCCCACCAGTTAGGTCGTCCTTGTAATCCTCTTTTTAAATACAAATACCCACCAAGCCAAACTCCGAGGATCTCTCTGACAAAATAAGTCATTAGAATCCAACTAGGAAAATCAAAATGGATGGTAACAACAAAGAGACCACCTAGAGTAACAAGTTTATCGCAAACAGGATCTAAGTATCTACCCAGCGTGGTTTCTTGGTTTAGGAGACGAGCAAAGAGTCCATCTAGGTAATCGCTCACAACGGCAGCAAGGGCATAAAAAATGGAGGCAGAAAAGGCACGTAAGTTCGCCGGATCATGTGCATATGCATATGTACTTTGGAAAAAAAAGGGGAGTAACAACACCCGAAACACTGATAAAAAATTGGATAGAGTAAAGATACGATCCTGGAAAAGATCTTTGGCTTTTTTTTCTTCGATTTGCATAGAACCTATGCCAGATTTTAAAAATTCTAACGAAAGGCAAGAAAACAAATGAAAACTGAGTTGACTCTCGGAGTCGATTCTATACTTTGGTTTTTATTCCGATGGAGTTGTAGCTCAGTTGGTTAGAGTGCCTGCCTGTCACGCAGGATGTCGCGGGTTCGAGCCCCGTCAACTCCGCCATCGGTTTTTCCAAGTTTTTCCCTTCACTCAATATATTCTTCTTTTTCTTTCTTAAATAGAATCTGATTTTCTTCCTCTAAAACTCGCGCAACTTGAACAATTTTACTTCTAGCTTCGTTTATCTCTCGTAAGGTGACTCGCGGTTTCATATCCAAAGCATCTAAAATATCTTCCGATCTATTTTGACTCATATTGTTTAAGAATTTTTTCCTGATTTCATCCCCCGCACCACGGATAGCAAGGGAGATGGAAGTGTCATCAGCCAAACGATTGATGAGGATTCGCATTTCTTTGTTATCCAAAGAAAGGATATCTTCAAAGGTATAGAGTTTTTCACGTACTTGGTCGGCTACATCGGGAGAAGATTCTTCTAGTTCCGAAAGAATCGTTTCTTCGGCCCCTTTTTCCATAAAGTTCAAAATGTTCGCAAGGACGTGAGCACCGCCTGCTTCGGAGTATTCCTGTTTGTCCCTTTCTTCGTATCGTTTTTTGAGAATGCGAGCAATGTTTTGGATCACATCGGGATGGGTTTTGGATGTGGTGGCGAGTCTTACGGCAATTTTGGCTTGTTCTGGTTTCGGGAAAAGTTTCAAAACATCAGCAGCCTTTTTGGGATCCAAATGCGATAAGGTCACTGCAATGATTTGTGGGGATTCGGTTCCAAGCATTCCCTGTAAAACTCCCGGTTCGACTTGGTTTAAAAATTCAAAATCGTTTTTAGTTTCTTCTTTATGGATTTTTTTTAGGATCACATTGGCTTTTTCTGCGCCTACTGTATGTTCCAAAAGGGACTTGGCTGTGGAGAGCCCACCAGATGTGGTTTCGTTTAAATCTTCAATGGTATTATGAAATTCTTTTAAAATGACTTCTCGTTCTTCTTTCGAGATGGAGCGGATTTTGGACATTTCCAAAATCACAGCTTCGAGCATGGAGTCGTCTAGGTGTTTTAGAACATCGGCAGCTCTTTCTTTGCCAAGGGATAAAAGGAGTAGGGCGGCTTTCCTTACGCCAGGAGTGGCGGATGTACTATTCTCAGGCTTCATGTGACATAATTCTCCCGGTTTCATGATACTGTCAAAAAAAACTTACCTAATGAGACAAAATTTTCTAAAGGTCTCATAAAATCGTACGATACCCTTTGTAAGTTATAAAGATAAGGAACAGAAAACCAGATGGACAAAGCACACAAATTTAAAAACACACTCGAAAGATACATCCACTACCGAGGAATTGATATCGTTCTTCACCTCAAAGACGGCAAAAGCATTGAACTCGATAAAAATCGCCAAATGATGGACGATGTCGTGATCGGGAACTTAGCAACTGGTGTGGTTCGTATCCCCATCGCCGACATCCAAAGCGCTGATTTTTTCGCAGCTTAATCCATTCACATCATCTTTAGAGTTAGACTACACCTGCCATAAGGCTTGGTTGTTCGAGTAAACTCTTTAAGGTTCTTAAGAATTCGGCCCCGACGGCACCATCGATCACTCGGTGGTCGCAGGAAAGGGTAAGTGATAAAACCCGGCCAGCTACCACGGCTCCGTTTTCCACAACTGGTTTGTCTTCCACAGAACCAACTGCCAGGATTCCACTTTCTGGTTCATTGATAATCGCAGTGAACCGGCTGATTCCATACATTCCTAAATTGGAAATGGTAAAGGTTCCGCCTGAGAATTCTTCCGGTTTTAATTTTCTCTCGCGGGCTCTTTTGGCAAGTTCCTTCACTTCTTTTGAAATTTCTAATATGGATTTTTTATCCGCATTTCGGATAACAGGCGTTAATAGCCCACCGTCGAGAGAAACAGCAATCCCCACATCCACCCGTCCAAATTGCAAAATGGAATCCCCTTGGAAACTGGCATTGACTTTGGGATGAAATCTAAGAGCAGCTGCTGTCGCTTTTACGACAATGTCGTTTAGGCTGACTTTCACTTGGAGTTCCGGATCTAAATGTTTTTGAAATTCCAAAAGTTCCGTGCGAAAGGATTCCATTGCCTTTGCATTAACATCCACATTCAAATAGAAGTGGGGGAGATTTTGTTTGGATTCGGTAAGTCGTTTGGCAATGGTTTTACGCATTCCATTCAAAGTGACCACCTCGTCCGAACGACTAACCGCTACACCAGTCGACCGAGAGTTTCCACTTCCTTGGCTTAAAGTATCTAGAACATCTTTTTTAGTGATCCTACCATCTGGACCTGTTCCCATCACTGTATGCAAATCAACGCCGTGTTCAATGGCAATCGATTTGGCCAGTGGAGAGGCAAGGACTCGTAATCCTCCTCGGTTTGCTTCGGTAAACTCGGCAACTGGCGTAACCGTGGTGTTAACCGAGTTTATCGAAGTTTGTTTTGTTTCGGTTTCTTTGGAAGATGATACATTAGGAGTAGATGCCGCAACAGAAGGTTTGGTCGTTTGGGTTTCTTTTGCTTGTGTTGTTTCCACCTTTGTTTGGTTTGGTGTTGGGTTCGGAAGATCCGCTAGCAGAGAAGTTACATCTTCCCCAGGTTTACCAATCACTGCGAGTGCCTGTCCTACTTTTAATTTTGCCCCTTCGGTATGTAGGATTTTTAAAAGTACTCCCGATTCAAAGGCTTCCATTTCCATCACTGCTTTGTCTGTTTCCACTTCAGCGATGATGTCTCCAGGAGAGACCGAATCCCCTTCCTTTTTTAACCATTTTACAATGGTTCCTTCTTCCATTGTAGGGGAAAGTTGTGTCATTTCTTGAATTTTTGCCATTGGTTGTTCTCCTACTGTAACATCTCGCGGATGGTATCGGCAACTCTTGTTGCGTTTGGCAAACTCAATCTTTCTAAGTTGGCAGCGTAAGACATAGGAACATCCATTTGTGTGACTCGTTCCACCGGATGGTCCAAATAAGAGAAGGCATTTTTTTGGATGAGGTAAGCAATTTGAGCACCAAATCCAGCCACAGGCCATCCTTCTTCCACAACCACAGCCCTGTTTGTTTTTTTTACCGATTCGTAAATGAGGTTTTCATCTAACGGGCGTAAACTGCGGAGATCCACAATTTCCACAGAGATTCCTTCTTTTTCGAGAATGCCTGCGGCTTCTTCGGCAAACCCAAGGGCCCTTGACCAAGTCACTAATGTAATGTCAGTGCCTTTTCTTTTGATTTCACCAAGACCTAAGGGAATGGTGAATTCCTGTTCGGGGACTTCCCCTTTGGATCCGTATAACACTTCTGATTCGATAAAGATCGTTGGATTATTATCTCTAATGGAAGATTTGAGTAGGCCATACGCATCTTTTGGTGTGGCAGGACAAACCACTTTGAGGCCTGGACAATGGGCATACCATGATTCGAAGGCTTGGGAGTGTTGGGCACCAAGTCTTCCTCCCGCACCACCGGCACCGCGAAAGACAATCGGCATGGGGAACTGGCCCCCACTCATATAATTCATTTTTGCGGCTGAGTTGATGATTTGGTCAATAGCCACAAGGGAAAAGTTCCAAGTCATAAATTCAATGATGGGACGTAGACCCACCATCGCAGAACCCACTCCAATCCCAGCAAATCCATTTTCAGAAATGGGAGTGTCGATCACTCTTTCTTCTCCAAATTTATCAAGCATTCCTTGGGATACTTTATAAGCACCTTGGTAATGTCCCACTTCTTCTCCCATTAAATAGATGGATAGATCTTTTTCCATTTCTTCCACCATGGCTCGGTTTAATGCTTCTCTGTAAGTTAGAATGGCCATTTATTTATCCTCCGCATACACATACTTGTGTAATTGAGAAAGTGGTGGTTCTGGTGAGGTTTCTGCATATTGATAAGCTTCATCGATTTGGGATTGGATTTCCAAATCCATTTTGTCTAATTCCTCTGTTTTTATTCCACCTAACTCTAGTTCATGTCTCGCACGCATGAGTGGGTCTTTCTTTTTATAAGCTTCTAATTCTTCTTTGGTTCTATACTTGGCAGGATCGGACATGGAATGGCCACGAAACCGGTAAGTAGAAACTTCGATGAGAGTAGGGCCTTCTCCGCGGCGTGCTCGTTCTACCGCTACTTGAACATGGTCTTTTACTTTTCTGACTTCATCTCCTTCGATATGGTCACGAGCCATATCATAAGCATAAGCTCTCACAGAAACATCTTTGACAGCTAGAGCTCGGTATTCGGGAGTTCCCATCGCATAATGGTTGTTCTCGCAGATAAATACTACTGGAAGTTTCCAAATGGCAGCAAGGTTTAAACCCTCATGAAAGGAACCGATATTGGCAGCACCTTCTCCAAAAAAACAAATCGTGACAGAATCTTCTTTTTTATATTTAGATGCAAAAGCAATGCCTGCCGCAAGAGAGATATGACCTCCTACAATTCCGTGACCACCCATAAAGTGTGCGTTACGGTCAAAAAAGTGCATCGAACCGCCGTTACCTTTTGAAATTCCAGTGCCTTTGCCAAATAACTCTGCCATAAGTGGCTTTGGATTTAAGCCTCTTGCCAAAGCATGGCCGTGGTCTCTATAGGTGGAAACTATGTAGTCTTTCGGTGTGAGGGCAGCAATGGAACCAACACCCACTGCCTCTTGACCGATATACAAATGTAAAAACCCGCCAATCTTTCCTACACTATAGGCCTTGGCTGCAGCTTCCTCAAACTTTCGTATAAGTACCATTTGTCTGTAGAACTCTTTCAACTCGCTCACTGATTGTGAGTCTTTTGGGATAGAAAAAACCAAAGAGAACCTCCAAAACGACTAAAAAACTACACTATTTAGACGCAGAAGGAAAGCAAAAATCTTGCTCTCAGAAGGATCGTAAAAGACAGTTTCCTTAGGACCTTTATGAAAATTACGAATGCTGGAATCGAATTCTTAGAATTCAATGAATTTAAAAATTTTGCTGTTGATTATGATTTGTTAGGTTCTGTATCTCTCAGCGAACCTGTTGTAGATAAAAATGGTAGTATCCTAATCAAAGAAAAGGTTGCCATCAAGGAAAATATTTTAAAGAAACTAGAAGGTATGGAAGGCAACTACATTCCTTCCTTTAAACTTGCCATGTCCAAGGATTTGATGCGAATGCTTCGAATGGTTCTATCCAAAGCAATCCTCAGTCGAATTGAAGACAGATCCAATGAGTTCATTTATCATTTGTACGAACAAAATGCGGAACGAATGGCAAGTCTCAAAGGAATCATTCAAAACGCCTTTTATTCTAAATCTTTGGCTTTATCTTTTTTTCGTATATTACTGAGTCATAAAGAATTTTTTAACCATCTTGCCGATTTTGGTCTTTTAAGTTTAGGTTCTGTTATCCAAAAACAATATGGTTTTAAAATGGTGAACAGGTTCAGTTTCCTTGCAGGCCTTTGTGCCGATATCTCTGTATCCAAAGAAGGATTGTACAAACAAAGTTTTTTTGGTCCTTCTTTGACTTCTGCATTGAACCTTTCCTTGGAAATTGCCAGAAAACTCAACCTACCAGAGGAAGTGATTAGTGCGATTAACAATCATGGTTCGAATGGATTTGAAATTCCAGGAGTGGTTCCTGCAACAGTGAATGTAGAAGATTTACGGAAACACCAGTTGAACCAAGATCTTTTGACTGGGAGCGGGATGGAAGATGATGCGAGTGATGATGAGGAAGAAGCAGGTGAATATGCTGATGAAACAGCCGCTGTTACCTTGGATGCTGTCAAAATTGCTCGTTATATCATGGAGAATTTAAAGGTTTCCACTGAGAAAGAACATGTCTCGGAAAAACTCCTTGTGATGTTTACTTATAATGCAGAGAAGGGACTTTTCCGAAAAGACTTGGCCGATCCTATGACTAGTCGGTTCAAAGAATTTGACCAAGCCATCAAACGCATTCGAACAATTGCTGAAATCGAAAACAAATGTAAATTCCAGACTTCTGCTTGGGCTTATCCTAAACCAAAAGCTGCACAAATTCTATGCCGTGACAAAAATTACCAATGCCCTTGGATTGTAAATGGTTGGGATCTAAGAATCATTTCTCCACAAGATCCATTTGGACATATCGGAACTTCACTTGATGTGGGGACCTATCCAAAATGTGCTTTAGAAGAAGAGCTACACGCCAAAATCAAATATACGGATAGTTAAGAGTAAGACTCTAACTTTGTTTGTTTTTCTGGGTGTGTGGAAAATTTAAATATAAAAGTGGATTGAAACAAAGGATCAAAAACAAAAAAACCAACCGAATTTTCGGTTGGTTTTTTTCACAGAAAAAAGGATTAGAAACCAGCTGGTTTTTTCATGTCTTTTGTTGCGTCTTTGATGGCGCCAGTTGCTGCTTTTTTAGCTTCTGCTTCTGCAGTTTTTACTGCTGCATCCACTTTTTTCTCTACTTCAGTAGTTACTTTTTTTGCTGCATCTTCAACAGTTTCCATTTTTTCTTCAACCACTGGCTCTTCTTTTTTGCAGAAAGCAAGTCCAGAAGCCATAGTCACACCAAGAATTAAAACGAGTAGTTTTTTATTCATTGAAAGTTTTCTCCTAAAATCTTTTAATTCTGCCAAAACTAATAGATTGAGATTTCCTTTGAAAGAAATTTCTTTATTTGTTTCGAAAATTATAACTTAGGAACAAATGTAAGAAATTCTTCTACTTCCTTTTTGCTTCCAATAATGAGCGTTGTTCTTTCATGGAGTTCTTTCGGACTCAGATCAAGTATTCTTTCTCCTTTCACAGTAACTGCTATTCCACCTGCTTGTTCTGCAATAAAGGCCATTGGTGCCGCTTCATACAATAAACGTAGTTTTCCGTTAGGGTATTTAGAAGATTTCGTATCGTTTGGATAAAGGAAAATTCCTCCTTTGAGAAGGTTCCTATGGAAATCGGCCACCAGTGATCCAATATAACGTGCTGTTTTTGGTTTTTTTCCACCGTCAATCGATTTGATTTTTTGCAGGTAAGTTTGCACTTCTGGTGACCAGTAGGATGCATTTCCTTCATTGGCGGAATAAATATCCCCTGACTCAGGCATTTGCATATTGGGATGAGAAAGTAAAAATTCACCCACACTCGGGTCTAGGGTAAATCCCGATACACCTGTTCCTGTAGAAAGCACAAGCATTGTGGAAGATCCATAGATGATATAACCAGCACAACGTTGTAAATGGCCTTTTTGTAATAAATCTTTTTCGGTTCCTGGTTCTTTGGAATTGGGTTCTAGTCTTTGGTGGATAGAAAAAATGGTACCAATCGATACATTGGTATCTATGTTTGATGATCCGTCTAGAGGATCGATGGCCATCGTGTACTTTCCGATATTGTAACCACCGGGAATGGGAATGATGTGTTCGTGTTCTTCACTGGCAAGGACACAAAGGTGGCCACAAATTTTTAGGGACTGGTTGAAGGCATTGTCTGCATACTGGTCCAGTTTCATTTGGGTTTCGCCTTGGACATTGGTATCGTCCGTGGCACCAAGGATATCATCCAAAAGTCCGGCTTTTCTGACCTCGCGACCTACAATTTTGGCAGCATATACGAGGTGGCTGAGTAGGGCTGTAAATTCTCCAGAAGCATGAGGGATTTTGAGTTGCTCTTCTAGAATGAATTGCGATAGAGAGATAAGTTTTTTTTGTTTCGGTGTTGCGTTCACAGGTTCCCCGAGTAGTTTTTACTCCATTTTGGGGGCATAACGCCAGGGGCAATCCTTTCTCCTTTTGATTGGTCCTGACCGCACCGATACTAAACCTAGATTCCGATGATAGATCCAACACATGTAAGCCCTTCCCCCTCGATGCAGATGACCGATTACCATTCCCGTAGGCTTGGCATCAGTTTTGCCAGTGTCGGTGCCCATTTAGGATGGGTGTATCTTGCCACAGAGATTGTTTATGAATTTGGGCGAACCGAAAAAGAGGATTGGCTCAGAGGCCTTGTGTCCTCCCAATTTCCTGATTTAGTTCGGAATTTGGAACCTATGGATACCAAAACTCTCGGAACGTTTTCAGAAAGGGAACGAGATTTTAAAATCAATATCATGCGCCTTCCTGAGGGAGAGGTTCCTGTTTTTGTTTTGGTGGTGCAGGAAGTCGAACCAGAACTTTCCGAACGCAATTGGGAAGACTTATCCAACCAAGTCCTTACGTTTTGTGCCACAGGAATTTCTTTGCGAGAAAAGAACATTCTCGATTTTCAAACCATCACAGAACCCATTCGTAAAAAAATGGAACTAGCTTTTTTGAGGGAAATCCAATCTGGTGTCATCGCTTTTTTTCACCTCCAAGACCTTTCCCCCTTTTTTAAACCACTCGGTGTGGTCAAAAGCCAAGAAATCCTGAGAGAAGTGACAGCCACCCTTCATAAAGAAACGAAAGATAACGAATTCAATTTCCAATTGAACCCACGATCCTATTTCCTATTTTGTCCGGGAGAAACATTAGATGGGGCCAATCAGAGGTTTGGTTCTCTTTATTTTCCTTCCAAACATTTGATTTTGGATTACAAACTAAAGATTTTTCCGATTGATCGCGACATTTTAGCCGATCCAAGCCGATTTTCTGCCATTTTTATCGAAAATTTCTGATTTGTTTTTCGGCTGAATTGACAAATCAGGGCGGTTTCCGATACCGTCAAAACTAGACCATTTTTACAAAAGGACAGTTGTTTGTCTATGACCCCACAAGTAGGGATTTATTTAAAAGAAGGGGAATCCATTGAAGCGGCGCTTCGTAGATTCAAAAGAGATTGTGCGAATGCTGGCATTATGAGCGAAATCAAACGTAGAGAATACTTTGAAAAGCCTAGCGTTGTGAAAAAGAAAGCTGTGGAAGCAGCCAAACGCAAACGAGACAAAAAGAAAAGACTATTCGCTAAAAAAGATAAACTTTAATCTTTAAGTCGGTTTTCCAATGAACCTGCAAGAGACGATCAATACCGATCTAAAGACGGCGTTAAAGGCCAAGGATGAAACCGTCCTAGGTACTTTGCGTCTCTTGAAAGCGGAAATTCAATATGAATTAACCAAAACTGGTGCTTCCGAATTAACGGATACTGCGGTAATGCAGATTCTTAAATCTAATTTCAAACGTAGAAAGGACACGGCTGTCGAATATGACAAAGCCAATCGTCCTGATTTATCAAGTAAAGAAATTCAGGAAGCAGAAGTCATCTCTCGTTATATTCCAAAAGAAGTCTCCGAAGAAGAAATCTCAATCGCTGTCAACGAAGCCATTGTAGAATTGAATGTGAGCGGAGCCCAGGATATGGGGAAGGTGATGGGTAAAGTAATGGCAAAATTTAAAGGACAAAATATAGACGGCTCCAAGGTATCCTCCCTCGTTAAACAAGCACTTAGCGCCCGTTAATACCGTTATACTGTGAATCCTTACCAAAGTTTTAAAGAAAGAGTTCGCAGAGAAGTCTCCATTGATTCTTATATCAATCGGTTTGTTCCTTTACGTCGTATGGGAAGAAACCTCGTTGGAATTTGTCCTTTCCATAATGAAAAAACACCATCCTTCAATGTAAATGCCGAAGGTGGCTTTTACCATTGTTTTGGCTGTAAGGCATCTGGAGATTTGTTTCGGTTTGTGATGGACTA
The DNA here is from genome assembly GCF_004770045.1 of Leptospira montravelensis. Classification (NCBI taxonomy): domain Bacteria; kingdom Pseudomonadati; phylum Spirochaetota; class Leptospiria; order Leptospirales; family Leptospiraceae; genus Leptospira; species Leptospira montravelensis. The sequence goes on along the minus strand of NZ_RQFO01000004.1, from coordinate 660,685 downwards.
CCAAAAGGTGGACTTTCTCAAATCTTTAGAAATCCTTTCTGACTACTCGGGAATTCCTCTTGTGGAAAGAACCAAAGAAGAGGAAGAGTCGGAACGAAAAAAAGAGGCCCTCTATCAGGTTTCACAAAAAGCATTAGAATACTTTCAAAGAAATTTAAATACCAGTGCAGGTGAAGTGGCTCTCAAGTATTTAGAATCACGCGGATTGTATACAGAAGATATAAAAGTTTTTAAAATTGGATTTGGACTTCCAGGGTTTGGAAATTTACGGACTGAACTTTTTAAAACTGAAGCCGAAGTCAAACTTGGCGAACAGTTAGGTCTTCTCAAACGACAGGATCAAAACAAAGATCCTTATGATTTTTTTCGAAGTAGAATCATGTTTCCAGTGATTGATACGAGAGGAAGAGTCATTGCTTTTTCCGGAAGGATTCTTGGTGAATCAGAAGAAGCCAAATACATCAATAGCCCGAACTCACTCATTTACGACAAAAGTCGTACGTTTTATAATTTAAATTTGAGCCAAGACAGCATTCGAAAAACAAGAGAAGCAGTCATCGTGGAAGGTGTGTTTGACGCCATTGGACTTTTCCGGAAAGGAATTGAGTTTGTCGTAGCACCGCTCGGAACAGGATTTACAGAAGGCCATGTTCGGATTTTAAAAAACATGGCGGACAAAGTGTACTTAATGATGGACTCGGATAAAGCAGGAACCAAAGGTGCTTTCCGTGCTGTGAATCTCCTTTCGAAAGAAGGTGTTTCCGTAAAAGTCTGTCATATCCCGGAAGGAAAAGATCCTTTTGATTATTCCCTCCATCATAACAAACAGGAAATTCGTGAATTATTGGAATCGGCAGCACCAGCCTCCCAATTTATGATCCGAGAGATCCTTGCCGGAGCCGGTCCCACCTCATTGGCGGAAGAAAAACAGGCAGGTGTCAAAAAACTTTTTGAATTCCTAAAACCAATGGAAAAAGAAACGGACAAACAGGTCTACTTAGAAGAGGGGGCTCGCCAACTCGGACTTTCTTTTTCTTCGCTTTTTCAGGATTTTCGTGGCAAACCGGGTGTAACTTCGACCCCCTCCGTGGTCGATACTAAAAAAGAACGGACTGCAGCTAAACCGGGAAAACTAGCACCTATTTTGGTTTGTGAACGTAAGATGATCGCAATGCTCATTCAGAATTTGGAACTGTTCAGTTTCGCTGATGATTTGTTGGGTTTAGAGTTTCGAGATGAAGTATCCGCTTTTCTTTGGGACTATTTATATACGAAGTATTTGCAGAATGAGAACCTAACAGCTGCAGAAATTCTTTCGAGGGAAGAGATTCCTTCGGAATACCTGGGAATGATCGCCGAACATTTTACGGCCGATGAATCGACGTCACCAGGATTATTTAAAGGGATGTTTCTTTACCATGCGGATTTGTTGGATGACGCAAGGATGGAAGAACTTGTCAAAGAGATGGCCAAACCTGACTTAACGATTGAAGAAAAGAACAATCTTTTGTCAGAACTTTCACTTTTAAAAAGTGAAAAAAATAAGAGATCCGTGTATCTCCGAACGATCCAAACGTTAGAAGTATAAAGAAGGATAGAGGTAGAATGGAAAATCTAGCAAGCCTACCAGAAGTACAAAAGATCATCTCGATCGGAAAAGCAAATCGAGAGGTATCTTATGATGAAATCAATGAAATACTTCCGGATAAAATTTTAAATTCCGAAAAGATTGATGATGTCTTTACTTTGTTACACGAGATGGGGATTGAAATTGTAGAAGAGTATTCTAAAAAATCCTTAGAAGAATCGAGTTCACTCACTACGACAAAAGAAGAAACAACGAAAGAAACAAAAGAAAAACCTGCACGTAAAAAAAGAGAGTCCAGTGTTTCTTCCAGTTCTGAAGATCCCATTCGCCTTTATTTAAAAGAAATTGGTAAAGTTTCTCTGATTTCTGGAGAAACAGAAGTGTTTCTTGCGAAACGAATTGAGAAAGGTGAAAAAATCATTGAAGAAACGATTCTTAGTTCTTCGATCCTTCGTCAAAACTTTGCAAAACTCATTCCGAAAATTAAGTCCAAAAAAATCAAAGTTTATGACTTAGTAAAAGTGGACAAAATGTACGCACTCAACCAAGAGCAAGCGGACAAATTAGAAAAAGTATTTTTTGAAAACATGGAACTCATCCAACAGGATGAAAAAGTTTTAAACGAATCCACAAACCGCATTCGTAAATATTCAGAAAATTCTAAGAAGTTCAAAGAACTTAAAGAAAAAATCGATATGTCTACGGGCAAAATCGATGAAGCCATTCGTAAAATTGGAGTTTCTCAAAAAGAAATCCAAAAGATCTCTCAAAAGATCAAATCAATGGTATTTCGTGTTAAGGAAATTGAAAAACATTTCCTTAAAATTAAAGCCAAATACGGACATGATGTTCGCGAAATCAAAGCCCTCAACCGTTTCATCGAAAAAAATGAAAACTTAGATGAAATCGAAAAGATGATGGGTTGTGATATTGATGAAGTCAGAGAAGTCATCAAAGACATTCGCAACAACGAAAGAAAACTCCGTCGTATGGAACAGGAAGCGGGTTCTCCAGTTGGAGAAATCAAAGATTGGGGTGAAAAAATCATCAAAGGGGAAAGGGAAATTGCACAAGCCAAAAGAGAACTTGTGCGAGCAAACCTTCGTTTGGTGGTTTCTATTGCAAAACGTTATGCCAACCGTGGAATGCATTTCTTTGATCTCATCCAAGAAGGGAACATCGGTCTCATTCGTGCCGTAGATAAGTTCGAATACAAAAAAGGTTATAAATTTTCTACTTACGCCACTTGGTGGATCAGACAAGCCATCACTCGTGCCATCTCTGACCAAGCAAGAACCATTCGTGTTCCCGTTCATATGATTGAGCAAGTAAACAAAGTGATTCGGGAAACACGTCTTTTTGTCCAAGAGTTTGGTCGTGATCCATCCAATGATGAAATTGCCGAACGACTTGGCTGGCCAGTGCAGAAAGTAAAAGCCGTGAAAAACGTGGCTCGGGAACCTATTTCACTAGAGATCCCAGTGGGTTCGGAAGAAGATTCGGAACTCGGAGATTTTATCGAAGACAAAGAAGTCATTTCTCCTTTAAATTCCGCGGCTTCCTCTATCTTGTCGGAACAAATCCGTCAGGTTTTACAAACACTTCCTGCTCGGGAACAGAAAGTCATTCGGATGCGATTTGGTTTGGATGATGGGTATGCTCAAACACTGGAAGAGGTGGGTTATCAGTTTAAGGTCACTCGGGAGAGGATTCGTCAGATCGAAGCAAAAGCACTTCGTAGACTTCGCCACCCAAGTCGTTCCAAAAAACTCAAGGACTATATCGATTAAGAGAAATTGTTTTTCGCTTGATCGAAGTTTCATTCAGATTCATGGTTTGAAAGTCCATGAGTCTGAACCACTCCATTTATTTTTCTAACATTCCTTTCCTAAGAATTTTCTTTAGAATCATTTCTCCATTAATATTAATTTTAGTTTTCCTTGTCCAATGTAAAGGATCAGAAAAACAATTGGATTACCTTAGGACACAAAGTGTAGGACAGGTTAGTCCGGAAGAACCTTGGAAATACAGTCCCGAATTCGCATTAGATACCAAAACAACCTCCGCTTTTTGTGCGAATGCAAAAGAGGTAGATTCTGGGTTTACACTCTATTTACAATCTTATTCGCAGTTCTCCGCCTTACAGATACTCAATGGATTTCACAGATCTGCGGTTGACTTAAAATCAAATGATGCTGTTAGAAAACTTCGAATCACAACTTTCGATATGGAAACGGAAGATTTAAAGTCCAAACTAAAAATCAAATCAACAATGGATTTGGAACTGAACAAACCCAAATTTGGAAAATCGGGGTTTCAAGTTTTGGATTTGGATTCCACGTTTCAGGGAAATGTGATTCGTGTGGAAATTTTAGAAACCTATGGTTTGGGTTCTACCGGACGCGTTTGTATTTCAGAACTACAATTTGGAGAAATAAAGAAAGATAGTTTTGTAGCCTATCCTTGGGTCTCTTTTGACAAAATCAAAAGAACGATTGAACAATTTGGGAAAGCGGAAAGGCATTATGCAGGTTTTCGGCAGCTAGTATTGGCTAATGAAAAAGGGACCATATTATTTTATGACCAAGGAACCATCCTTCCGGTTTTTTTTAAAGCAGACCAAACTTTTAGTTTTTCAGAAATGTATGGAGAAGGAGATCCCTTGGGATTTTTACCTTCTATTGTGGGAACTTATACCATCCTCCAGTCTTCCGAAGAAGGATTGGAACTCAATTTAAGTTATTACGATGGAGGAGGGATTGAAAGAAATATTTCCTGGATTTTCAAACGCGCCGAAGTTGGTGATGAAGATTATGAGAATTTTAAAACCAAATTGGGGACTCGGTTTTCTGAAGTGTTTAATCCTAAAACTCATTACCTTCTTGTTTTAAAAGAAAAGGAATCAGGAAGAACTTTTTATCATTATGAACTTCCAAAACCTAAATAGATTGAATGCATTATTCCATCCAATCTATTTTTCTCGCAATTTTTCTGTTATGCGATTGTTTTCTTTAAATCTTTGATATGACCAAGTAGTTCATTTAAAGAAGATTTTTTCTCTGTTTCTTTCCAACCCAGTTCTTTTGCGAGGGCATTGGCCACAGGTACTGCGAGAGATTCTGCAAGTTTTAAGTCCAAAAACACAAGACGCCATCTTCTGGATAGAACATCGGTAACAGAGAGTGCAAATTCCTTTTTTACAAAATGTTTGATTTCTTCTACAAAATAACCCGTGCCTTTTTTGATTTCTTTAGGTTGTTTTCCAAGGATAAACGATACTTCGCCGCCGTATGCATCCACCAAACGAACTGCTGTTTCATAAGAGAGATCATACAAGGTTTGGATTTTTGCGACTAAGTGTTTGGAATATCCTTCCGCACCTGGGAAAGCAAAACTAGCTGTAACACAATTCATTTTAGGTGGAAGTTTACCGACAGAAATCAGTTTGTCTGTTAGGTCTTCTGCCATCTTTCGAAAGGTAGACCATTTACCGCCAGACATCGTAACAAGGCCAGAGTCAGAAACAAGAATGGCCTCTTCACGAGAAATTGATTTTGTATCTTTTTTATCTCCGGTAGAAATCAGGGGACGTAGACCTGAGAATACAGATTCAATATCATCTTTTGTTAACTTGGTATCTAAATAATCATTACCGGTTTTTAATAAAAATTCTACTTCCGATTGGAGCGGAAGAGGTTCTTCCTCAATTTTTTGAATGGGGGTGTCTGTGGTTCCCAAAAGAACTTTTCCTTCCCAAGGGATGACAAATACCACTCGCCCGTCTGCGGTTTTTGGAATGATCATGGCCGTACGACATGGTAACTTTGTTTTATCAAAAACGAGATGGATTCCTTGGCTAGGTGCTAGGACATTGCCTGCATTTGGATCATCTAATTTGCGAAGGGAATCAATCCAAACCCCTGTAGTATTGGCAACCACCTTGGCTTTGATATTCAATTTCTTTTTTGTGATTAGGTCTTTGGCTGTCACACCAATGATTTTCCCGTTTGCATCTTTTAAAAAGGATGTTACTTCTATTCTCGATAATACATCCGCTCCATTTTCTTTAGCTGCTCTTACCGTTGTGACGTTGAGTCTTGAGTCATTGAACTGAGCATCGTAGTAAGAAATTCCTCCTTTGAGATTGTCTTTTTTTAAGGAGGCAAAATAATCCAATGCAGTAGCTTTTGAAATTCTTTCATGTCCAGGAACTACTGATCTTCCTGCAAGAATGTCATACATGGTAAGTCCAATGGAATAAAACGGTTTTTCCCACCAAACATAGGTTGGTAATACAAATTGCAGTGGTTTTACAAGGTGAGGTGCGTTGAAAAGAAGGCGTTTTCTTTCGGAAAGAGCCTCGTAAATTAGTTTGAAATGGAACTGGGCCAAGTAACGAACTCCGCCGTGAATGAGTTTTGTCGAACGGGAACTCGTTCCTGCTGAAAAATCTTGTTTTTCCAGGAGCGCTACCTTGTAGCCGCGTAAGCTTGCATCAAGTGCGGTACCAGATCCAGTGGCTCCACCGCCAAGAACTAAGACATCGTAGTCCGTTGTTTCTAATTGTTTTAGTGTTTGTTTTCTTTCATCTAAATGATTCATAAGGGTTTTTACGTACTTTGGTGGTTGCCTATAGAGATTATACGGTTAGTATTGTCAAAAGTCACCATTTCGACCATCGAAAATTTTTGCATTTGTTATGAAAACTGAAAGAGAATTAAACCAAGAATTAGACATCATTCGCCGAGGAACTGTAGAGATCATTAGCGAGGCGGAACTTTTAGAAAAAATCAAATCCAAACCCTCCCTTACTATAAAAGCGGGTTTTGATCCTACCGCTCCCGATTTACATTTTGGCCATTTTGTTTTACTAAAGAAACTCAAACACTTTCAAGACTTGGGTCATGAAGTTTGTTTTATGCTCGGTGATTTTACTGCCATGATTGGTGACCCAACGGGAAAATCGGAAACAAGAAAACGGCTTTCTAAGGAAGAGGTTTTGGAAAATTCGAAAACCTACCAAAACCAAGTTTTTAAAATTTTAGATCCAAATAAAACCAAAATCCTATATAACTCCCATTGGTGCTCGGAAATGAAATTCGAGGATGTTTTGGTTTTAACATCGAAATACACTGTCTCTCGTATGTTAGAAAGGGATGACTTCACCAAACGGCATAAAGCTGGAACTCCCATTTCTATGATTGAGTTTTTATACCCACTGGTACAAGGTTATGATTCGGTTGCGATGAAAGCCGATGTAGAACTTGGAGGAACCGATCAAAAGTTTAATATGTTAGTTGGTCGCGACTTACAGAGAGAATACGGACAAAAACCTCAATCTGTCATTACCTTGCCATTACTCGTGGGGCTCGATGGTGTGAAAAAAATGTCCAAGTCACTAGGGAACTATGTTGGTGTGACCGAGAAACCAATCGATATGTATGGAAAGATCATGTCGATCTCGGATGATCTGATGTGGAATTATTTTGAATTATTGACTGACCTTCCCATCTCTGAAATGGAAAAACGAAAGGAAGGAATTCGTTCCAAAGCGCTCCATCCAAAAGAAGTTAAAACAGAGCTTGCTCTTCTTGTGATGGACCAACTCCATCCAGAAGAAGAAAATAGAAAGGCGGTGGAAGAGTGGACTGCCATTCATAATACAAAAAACAGAGCCCTTCCAGATGAGATTCCGACAGAAACTCTAGATTCCAGTTATTTTTCTGAAAAACCTCCTCTTCTAGTATATGTTCTTTCCCAATTAAAATTCATTCCCAGTGTTTCAGAAGGGCGTAGGCTCATCCAAGCTGGTGGTCTGTATTTGGATGAGGAAAAAATCACTGACCAAGGCCTCACTTTGGAGCCAGGAAAGGAATACCTCATCCGCCAAGGGAAGAAAGGAAAATTTTTAAAGATAAAGACGTAAGGAATCTAGGCCTGTTTTAGAACGACAGGTCAAAATCCGATATTAGAAAATAAGGAAAACCAAATACCCGCATGTCCCTCGATCCGACAAACGAAGAAAAGGAAATTCAAGATATTGTTCATGAACTTTCCCAGGACATCGAAAAGGATAGGTTGTTTGCCAAAAAACTTCGTAAATTTGCACTTATTTCCGCACTTTCTTTTGTTGGGATCACGGTGCTTGTTCTTTGTGGGTATTTACTTTATTTAAGTCTTAGTGTTACCAAACTCGAAACTGAAGTAAAAGAAAAAGAAAAGAATTTAAGAGAACTGGAACAGTCTCTTTTTTCTTTAATGTACCAAGAACAACTTCGTGAAGAATATGCATTGGCTGGTGATTCTGAACCTGATACAGAACTTGCCAAACAAGTAGAAGAGAACATTCAGTTTTTAAAAGAAGTCAGTCAAAACTCAAAAGGTCGAAACATCCTTCGTGGAAATGAATCGCAAAAAGAAATAGCACTTACTTTTGATTTAGCAACTGGAGAGGAACTTCCTGTTTTATACAATTATATCAAAGAACATAAAATCAAAGTAACTCTCTTTCTTTCTAACGAAAGACCTTCTGATATCAATGGTTCTTTTTTTATCCGCAATAATTTAGATTATATTAAAAAAATGGCAAAAACAGGCTCTGTGGAATTTGGAAACCATACTTGGTCCCATTTCAATTACCAAAGGTCTGTCACTGAAACTTCACTCAAAAAAAGAATGGTTTTGGAATATCTTTCTAAATCGGTTTTGGACCTTCCCAGGATGGCAGAAGAATTAAAACGAGTGGAAGATACCTTTCACTCGCTCACCAAACAAGAATTAAAGAAATATTACCGTCTTCCTTATGGAGCACTCAGTCAGTTGATTTTAGATGCGCATGCTAGTCTTGGTTATACGGATCATATTATGTGGTCAAATAACTCAAAAGGTTCTCTTGATTTACCGGATTATATCAGCAAACAGTTCCTTTATAAGAAAACTTCAAAAGGCAAAAAGGAAGTGGTGAGGAATCCACATTATAAAACAGGAGAGGAAACCTTAACTTTTTTGGACAACTGGGAAAAGGCAGATGCGAACGGAATGAACGGTGCTATCATCCTTATGCATTTGGGTGGACCAAGAAAGTTTGATAAATTGATTTATATCCTTCCTACCTTCATTGAGCGAATGAAGGAAAAAGGATATAAGTTTGTAACCCTTTCAGAAGTTTTGAATGATAAAAAAGATTGAATTTTAAATTCAAACGTTTGTATCTTTCTAAAAAAGTCATTTAGCCGCTAAATTCTTTCGTTTCCAAAATAGATTCTTTTCAGACTAGACTTTCTGGTTTACAGTGCCCTGGTTCAAATTGGTTACCGTAAGCCAGTGAATCCATTAGCTTAAACGAATCCTTTTTTTCTGGATTGTCTTGATTGGAATTTTGCTATAGCCCAATCCTTAAACATATAAAGGTTAAGGTAGAATACTGGCACCATAATGAGTGTGATAAAGGTAGCAAAAGCAAGTCCCCATCCAAATGCCAAAGCCATAGGAACAAGGAAAGGATCCTTTCCACCAATTCCGTAAGCTGTAGGAAGAAGGCCAAGTACAGTTGTCACTGTTGTGAGCATAACGGCTCTTAGTCGAATACTGCCTGCTTCTACTAACAACTCAAATGTAGATTTTGATGGATCTTCGATTCGTAATTGATTGGCACAATCCACAAGTACAATGGAGTCGTTAACGACCACCCCCGCAAGTCCTATGATTCCAAGAAACGCTAGAAAAGAAAATGGTTGTCCGTGGATTAAAAAAGCAAATATCACTCCAATGACTGCAAAGGGAATGGCACTCATTACAATTAAAGGTTGAGCTAGGGAACGGAAAAGGGAAGCAAGGATCATATAAATGATAAGAAGTCCGACAAGAAATGCCCGTCCCAGGGAAGCCATCGATTCTTCTGTATCTTTGTTTTCTCCAGAAAACCGGACCGAATACCCAGGGTATTTGGCGATAATTCCTTCGGTTAGTTTTTTTGCTTCTATATTGACTTGCCTTGAGGTAGAAACTGTTTCGTCGATATTCGAAGTTACCGTTAACAATCGTTTGCCGTCTAGGTGATTGATAGAGGCACGCCCAGGATTTCTATCATAACTAGTGAGTCTGGAAACAGGAATTAAATTTCCTGTTAGGTTGTTGACATACACTTTGTTTAGGTGGGTAAGAGAGGACCTGTATTCCTCGGGAAAACGAACCCGGACATCTACTTCTTCATCAGCACGTTTGATTTTTGTGGATACTGTGCCTTGTAATGCTGTATTGATTGCAAGGGAAACCGATTGGACACTTACTCCTGCAAAAGAGGCAAGAGATTCATCTACAGAAACTCTAATTTCATCCTTTCCTTCATTAAAATCATCTCCGATATCGGTGACACCATTGATTTTCGCAAGGGCTGCTTTGAATTCTGAACCTATTTTAAGTAAGGTGGCAAAATCATCTCCTTTGATTTCAATGGCTACAGGTTTTCCCACGGGTGGACCACCTGCCAGTTTTTCGAACTCTAAATTTACGAGTTTTCCTTTTAAGGGAAGAAATTCTTTGGGAACCTCTGACTTAGGGATGGGGTTTTCATCATTTTTGCTAACATTCTCTTTGGCTAATTTTTCTTCTAAAAGTTGGAGTGCTTTTTCATTTAACATGAATTTGGTGTTTTGCCGTACCACTTCGATGATTTTTTCTGTGGATCTTTCTCTATTATCATCGGGAGTTAAATACACCATTACTTGAGCGTAATTTTTTCCTCGTTTGGTAAAAGGATCATTGGGATCCTTTTGGATGATCCCCACTCTTGAGATAAAGTTTTCCACTTCTCCTTCGGGAAGTTTACCCACAGCATCTTCAATGACACGAATGAACCTGTCCGTTTCTTCTAATTTTAGTCCAGTTTCTGCTGTGACGCGGACTTGAAAGGTTTCGATCGCACCAGGGAAAAGTTTGAATTTTCCAAACTTGATTTGGATGGCGAGTGAGAACACAAATAAACCCATAAGAAGCCCCACCATCTTCCAACGGTTTTTAAGGGCAAAACTCAGGAGTGGTAGATAGGTTCTTTCTTTAAACTTTACAAACCAATGAGATTCTTCTTTGACTTCACCCTTCATATCACTGGCTTTACTCACATCATATAAGTGAGAAGGTAACATAAAAAAAGCTTCGAAAAGGGAACTACATAAAGATAAAATTACAACAAGAGGAATGGAATGGATGAACTTTCCAAAAATCCCAGTCATAAATAACATAGGTCCAAAAGCAGCAATGGTTGTCGTGACAGTGGCAGTAACAGGAGCAAGCACTTCACTTGTTCCACGCATGGCTGCTTCAAATGGTTCTTCCCCCATTTCTAAATGGCGGTAAACGTTTTCACAAATGATGATGGCATCATCTACCAAAATTCCCACGACAATGATAAGCCCCATCATAGAGATTAAGTTTAAAGTTAATCCCATGTAGTTCATGGCAACAAAGGTCATCGCAATAGAGATAGGAATTCCAAGTGCTGTCATTAGGGCCATTCTCCATCCAAGAAAGACAAATAGAGAAGCCGTCACAAGGATGAGTCCAGAGACAGCATTGGAAGTTAATACCCCAAGTCTTCTTCGAATGTATTTGGAGAGGTCATTGACAAAGGCATGTTTGACAGTTCCGCCTGTGGATTTAATGAACTCTTCTACCACTTTTTTGGAATCGTCTACCACAGTAATGGCATCTGCTTTTTCTCTTTTAATGACAGTCAGTGCAATGGCAATGTCGCCATTGGACTTATCTAAATATTCAGAGTCTTCAAATCCTTCCATAACACGGGCTACATCGCGAATTCGGACAGAACGTCCAGCATCATTGGAACGAACAAATACATTCTCAATTTCTTCTGCGGTATCAAATTCACCCACAGTGCGAACAATGATTTCCCTTGTTCTTTCGTTAATATTTCCCCCTGGAAAATTAATGTTTCGTAAACGGAGGGCATTGATGACTTGTGTGGACGAGAGCGAGAGGGCTCTTAGTTTATCTGGATCTAAGTCCACTTTCATTTCTCGTTCTCGCCAACCTCGTTTGGTAATCCTTGCAACGGACGGCAGGTCCTTTAGTTTTTCCTCTAAAATTTTTGCTTGGTCGCGTAGTTCTTTTCCATTTAACAGAGGTTTACCGTCTTTCAAAGCAGATGACAAATGAATTTCAATTACGGGTTGTCTTGCGGTTGTGATTTCTGTGACGATAGGGTCATCCACATCTTCTGGTAAATCTTGGATTCGATCAATGGCTGATTTTAAATCATCTACAACTTTTTGAGTATTTTTCGTATTCGGATCAATGGTGATGATGATACCAGATCTGTTTTCCAAAGAAGCAGATCGGAATTCTTTGATTCCATCCACTTCTTTAATCGCATCTTCCAATGGTTTTGTGACCAATTTTTCTACATCGGCGGGTGCGGCTCCTGGATAAACTGTTGTGACACTAACAATATCAAAGTTGATATTGGGAAATGCTTCGCGGTTCATCGTGGCAGCAGTAAATCCACCAACAAGTAAAATGAGAAAAGTAAGAAGATTTACGAATAAACTCTTCGAAAGAAAATACTGAACGATGGATGTGCCCATAAAACTCCTTGTGGAGAAAACTAATTAGTCTAACAATTTACCCGCAGTATCAATGTCTTCGTTATAACCGAATAACTTTGTACTTTTGAGACGATCTACATAAAGAACTCCGAATAAGTGATCGCACTCATGTTGCAAAACAATTGCTCGGTAACCTTCAATAATTTCTTCATGTTCTTCGAAATTCTCATCTCGCCATTTCATTCGAATTTTATCCGGCCTTTCCACAAACCCACGCATTCCAGGAACCGATAAACAACCTTCCCAAAAACCTTCCCCTGGAGGATTCAGTGGGGTGATCTCCGGATTTAAAATGATTTGGTTCGGAACTTCTGGAGTTCCTGGGTATCTTCCGTTGTCATCGTCCTGTCCCACAACCACTAGTTTTTTTAAAACACCTATTTGTGGTGCTGCTAAACCAACGCCATCTGCATGACGCATGGTTTCAAACATATCGCGAATCAGTTTTTTGAATTCCTTGGTTTGGATTTCGGTTTCAGTTACGTCTTCGCTTGTTTGACGGAGTAAGGGATTGCCAATCTTGAGGATTTTTCTAACAGCCATAATCTAATATGGAATAGATTGAAAAAGGTCACTGATTGATCAAGTGATCTCCAATCAAAATGAAAAAGAATTTGACAGGGGAGGCTTTGAACTGTGAAATTCCGGGAGGGATTTTGGAGACGAGGGGAATCGAACCCCCGACCTTTTGAATGCCATTCAAACGCTCTCCCAACTGAGCTACGTCCCCTTGTGCTAATCCAAGGTGAGTGATCGCGTTTGCTTGTCAACAGAATCCTAAAATGGCTAAGGAACCAGAGATGTTATGGGACAAGATACGGTAGAGGAACTAAATAAAAAATTGAAAATCCAATCGGATATTATCAAAGGCTATGAAAAAGTTCTTAGACTCAATGAACAAGAATTAGCCAATGCCGATGAAATTATTCGTATGTACGAACAGATCATTGATTATTCGCGTATGGAACTACGGGAAGCAAAGGAAACTGTGCAAGCAAGTTCAATGGTATCTAATCTTAGTCGAGACGAGCTGATGTCGGCCTTCGACAAAATCAAATCTTTGGAAGATGCTAATCGTAAACTAAGAGAAGAATCACTCAAATTTAACAAAGACTAAACCATTGAAACCAAGCTCTCTTCCGCCGATCATTCGAAAACATAACGAAGGCGGATTTTACCTTTCCTCATCTTCCGAATTGGATGACTTGTACCATTTTATTCTTGGACAGGCAAAACGTTTAGTTTCGGCAAAATCAGCGGCTTTTTACTTCCGTAATGAAAGAGGAAACTTGAGTCGATTGGGTACGGTAGGTGATAAATCGAGTGCAAGTGCAATTGCTAAACATGTTTTTAAAACCAGAAAAAGTATTTTAATTAAAAAAGGATCTCATATCAAAGATTCGGCCGGACCTATCACCGAATCATATATTGCCTGTTATGTGGGTGATGAAATTGGGGATTTAGCACTTGGTGTTTTAGTTCTTGAAGGTATTAAACATTTTCAAAATTTTTCCGAACAAGATCTTGATTTAATTAATTATTTTAGTGCCAATCTCAATGCCTTATTTAAAGACACTGTCCTTTCGGAATCAGAACCGCAATTTTTTAATTCGCTTACTACTTCCATTCTTCTTCTCATTGATAATGCCAATATACATAATAATAACAATCGACTTCAGTATTTTTTAGAAGAAATCATTCGGGTAGCTGTTCTCATCAATACGAGTGTAGAATTGGAACATGTACTTGTTATGGTAATGGAATCAGCAAAGTCTGTGTTTCGTACCGAAGCTAGTTCCTTGCTTTTGTTAGATGAAAAAAAAGAGTTCCTAAATTTTCATACTGTCACAGGGGAAAAACGGGAAGAAGTAGCTAAAATCAAGGTTCCTGTGGGACAAGGAATTGCAGGAACTGTGGCTGTGACAAAACAGCCTATGATCATTAATGATGCACAAAACGACAGCCGAGTTTTTCGGGATGTAGATAAAGCTTCCAATTTTACAACGAGAAATATTTTGGCAAGTCCACTCATTGTTGGGGATGAGGTAATTGGGGTCATAGAGGCCATCAATACTATTGACCGAAATAATTTTAGCCAAGATGACATAGATACCTTTTTGTCCTTTTCCAGTGCTTGTGCTGTGGCCATCCAAAAAACGAGATTACTCGAAAATTTAAACGAAACAAACTTAGAACTCAAACAAAAACTAAGTACTCTGGAATCAATTTTTGATTTGGGTCAGGCAGTTCTAGAATCCCATGATGAATTAGGATTAATGTCCAAAACTTTGAGTATTCTCACCAAAGAGTTGTCATGCGAAGATGCTGGAATGGTCATCATCGAGGAAAAAAACAAAAACAGAATCCAGGTGTATGCGAGACAACTCGGTATCGTGAGGGAATCCTTTTTTCCAATGCAAGAAAGTCGTCTTTTTCTTAGCCTAATGGAATCGGGACATCCGCGAATGGCAGTCGTTACTTCGCAGTTAGAGGAATCTTTTTTAGAACTAGAGTTTTATACTTTAAAGAAAAATTTTTTGATTTTGCCGATTTCCCCTCGCGGTGGAAATTTACGGGCTGCTCTTTATGTGAGTGGGAAACAAAAAGCCCATTCTTTTAACGAAACAGACCTTAGGATGTTAAAAACTCTTTCTTCCCCTCTCGCAAAGGCTTATGAAAACCTCCGTTTAAACCAAGAAATCATCACAAAAAAGTCGATCGAAAAAGAAATCGAAATTACTAGAAAAATCCAAAATAACATTCTCCCCAATTCCTTGTTACAATCTCCCTTATTTGATTTGGGTGTGATGTCTGTTGCCGCCAAAGAAGTATCAGGTGATTTTTATGATTTTCATTCTTTTGGAGAAGATCAGTTTTCATTTCTCGTGGCCGATGTGTCGGGAAAAAGTTTGCCTGCCGCGATTTTTATGGCCATGTCAAGTTCCATCATTCGGACCTTGTCAAGGACTACGGATATTTCCCCTTCGGAACTTTTGTTTCGGGCCAACCAATTGATTTATGAAGATTCCCAATCAGGGATGTTTGTCACCTTATTCCTAGTTAATTACCAAAGGCGAACTCGTACTTTAAAATTTGCATCGGCAGGCCATAACGACCAAATTTGGATTCGTAGTGATGGAAGTTTTGAACTTCTAAAAGGAAAGGGTGCCCCACTTGGTGTGGTACCGCAAACCAACTACCAAGGGGGAGAAATCCAAATCGAACCAGGAGATATTTTGGTTTTTTACACGGATGGTGCCATCGAAGAGAAAAATCCTGATGAAGAAGAATATGGTTTAGATCGTTTTATTGATTTTATTATTGAGAGAAGGTCTGAATCCTCTCAAAAAATCGTGGAAGCCGTTTACGATGATATCCGTAAGTTTTCTCGGTCAGAAGACCAGTATGATGATTTTACGGTTATGATCCTAAAATTTGCAGAAGTAACAAGTTTTGAGATATCAAAAGTGTTTTCTGCTCATCCAGACGAAATTCCCCACTTACGTGATTTTATTTCTGAACATTTAGAAGGGAAAATCACAAAACCCTTTGCATTCGACGATATTCTGATATCTTTGGATGAAGCCGCAACCAATATAGTCATGCATAGTTATAAGGATACGGAGCTAAGCCACCCTAGTTTTGAATGTAGATTGGAACTGATTGGCGACAATCTTAAAGTTGTATTAATTGACGAAGGCAAACCTTTTGACAGAAAAAAAGTTCCTAAACCTTCTGTAGAGGCCAATTTAAAGGGCGAACGGAAGGGTGGATTTGGCGTATATCTAATGGAGACTCTGATGGACAAGGTGTCCTACGACTTCAACGGGAAACAAAACATAACCTATTTGGAGAAAACTATTGTATGAACGAAGATAAAATTGGAATCCATTCGGAAGTGGTTGGGGACAAAGTGGTTGTACATGTCCAAGGCAATTTGGATGTCCACAACACACACAAAATTGAAAAAGACTTAATTGGCCTAGTGAGTGCCGCTGGGAAACCTGTTGTTTTCAATTTAAGTGATGTGCCTTTTATCTCTTCTGCCGGACTTCGATTACTTGTCACAACACTCCGTCATTGCCAAGAACAAAAAATAAGCATTTCTATCTGTGGTTTACAACCAGCGGTAGAAAAAGTATTCGATATCATTGGAATGCAGCAGCTATTCACAATTTATCCTGATCTGAGCTCTGCTCTGAAGTAAAAATCACTTTTCTAAGTGATCCTAAACAAAACATTGGAAAAAACTTATGGAAACCAAGCAGTATTCCCTAAACAACCCGTTCAAAGAATCCAAGGCTCCGGAAACACAAACCGGAATTTATGATGATGCTCTCAAACTAGGAAAGGAACTCATAGAGAAACCCTTCCTTGGAGGTGGCGAAGATAGAATTCGCGTCCAACACTCCAAAAACCGTATGACGGTTTGGGAAAGAATCAAAGTCCTTACTGACGAAGAACCTAATATCACTTATCAAAACTGGGGTCCTAATTTAGATGGAGCCTCTATTGTTACAGGAATTTTAAATATCAAAGGTCGTGATGTTGCAGTCTACGGACACGACTTCACACTTCGTGCTGGTTCGATGGATGCAACGAACGGAAGTAAACTCGCTCGTCTTATCCAAATGGCCGGAACTCATGGGATCCCTCTTATCGGGATGAATGATTCGGCAGGGGCTTATGTTCCTGCGGGAGTGGGTGGACTTGACGGATATTCGGAAGCCTTTACCGCACTTCGCAAAATCAGCGGTGTGGTTCCTTCCGTCATGTTAATGTTTGGTTTTAACGCAGGTGGGGGAGCTTACCTTCCACGCCAAGGATCGTTTATGATCCAATGTGATGGAACCTTCTTTGGTCTGACAGGACCTGGTGTGGTGAAGTCTGTCCTTGGAGAAGATATTTCTGCAGAAGACTTGGGTGGACCAAAAGTACATGGCCAGTCGGGTGTGGTTGACCTTGTCACAGGTGATGAGTTAGGATCGCTTCGGACTGCGATTCGTCTTTTATCTTATTTACCAGACAATAACCATAGTTTTGCGCCGTTTTATCCAACTTCGGATCCGGTAGACAGATTTATTTACGAAGAAGACATTCTTTTTAGAAAAACATTCAATTCCCCAACAGGAATGAACACTCCTTTTGACATCACACTTTATTTACAACAAATCTGTGATCATGGTGAGTTCTTTGAATTACAACCTCAAAGAGCAAGAAACATCGTTACTGCTTTTGGTCGGATTGGTGGCCATGTGGTGGGATTTCTTGCGAATAACTCTGCTGTTTCCTCAGGTCAGATTGATATCGGGGCATCTCGCAAAGGAACTCGTTTTGTTCGCTTCTGTAACTTATACAATATTCCTATGGTATTTGTAGAAGATACTACAGGATTTTTACCAGGGCGTGACCAAGAACACAATGGTATCGTTCTCGAAGGAAGAAAACTCCTCGATTCCATTATCGATCTAAGAACTCCAAGACTCACTCTTATCATTCGTAACGCATTTGGCGGTGCATATGCAACATTTAACTCCTATTTTACGGGAGCATCGATGGTGTTTGCACTTCCTACGGCAAGGATAGCGGTTATGGGTCCTGCTGGAAAAGAGTATGTTTACAAAGACGAAATCACAAGTATCCAAAAAGAATTTTTGGCCAATGTGAAAAAAGGTATGAGCGAAAAAGAAGCTGCTGCAACTCGCGATGCAAAACTTTTCGAAATCGGACAACGATACGAAAAAGAACTTATGAATCCTAAGGAAGCACTTTCCCTTGGTTCCGTTTCTTCCATCATTTTACCTGGATACACTAGAAATGTATTATCCAAAAACTTGAGTTTCCTCATGTCCAAATACAAACCGGCGGAAATGTCCGGTCCTCAAAGGGAGTTTGAATAATTTCCATGTTAGATAAGAATTTAAAACGCATTCAGTTCCAAGAGTCCGAATCAGCATGGATTCGCTCCTTTAGTGTCGAATCGATCAAATGTCTCATCGTTTGTCGTGGACCTGTCCGTAAAGAAACTATGGATGTTTTTGATGCCATCGGTGTGAAAGAATATGGGATTTTGTTATCTGAAAAAGATTCCATTGTTTATCCAAAAGCCCTTGCTCCGGAACTTCGTAACTTTCGATTCCCTGAAAACATCCACCGAGTTCCTGATTATATGGGAGCAGGGAAGGAAGAGAAAGAACAACGCATTCGCCAAATCATTGGAATCGCCAAAGACAATGGATACACTCATATCTTTGCCGGTTACGGATTTATGGCAGAAGATGCGGAATTCATTGAAGCCATTGAAAAAGCAGGAATTACCTTTATGGGACCAAGTTCCCATGTTGCCAAAGGTGCTGGTGCCAAAGACGAAGCAAAAAAATTGGCAAGAAGTTTGAATGTATCTGTAACTCCTGGTGTTGATAATATCACAGCCCTTGCTTTACTTCGCAAAACGGGAAATTCAAAAGATGGACTTTTGAAAGTTGCAAAAGAAAACAATTTAAACTTTTCTTTCAACGATTCCAAGTCCTTGGAAGACAATGCGGAAGATTTACTCCAACTTTCTTACGAAAAAACTATAGACATCACATCCATTCCAGACTTACAAAAAGAATCTTCACTTCTTTGTGAAGATATTTGGAAGAAATATCCAGGCAAACGAATTCGATTTAAATACATCGGTGGTGGTGGTGGTAAGGGACAAAGGGTCATCAGTGAAAAATCAGAAATTGATGCTGCTGTTATGGAGATCCTTGCGGAATCAAAAGTAACTGCCGTTGGTTCGAACAGAAACTTCCTCATTGAACTTAACATCGAAAACACTCGCCACAACGAAATCCAGCTCATTGGTAATGGGGAATGGTCTTTATCACTGGGTGGTCGGGATTGTTCTTTACAAATGCACGAACAAAAACTTTTGGAAATTTCCCAAACAGTTGAGTTATTACAAAAAGAAGCAGATCTAGTTCGTTCTTCGAATGCTAAAAAAGCTGCCATCCTTGATAAAGATGTACAAACTTTAAAAGATATGGAACACCAAGCAGAAGTGTTTGGTAAGGCCATTCGATTGAATTCCGTTTCTACGTTTGAATGTATCGTAGAAGGAAATAGTTTCTTTTTTATGGAAGTAAACACAAGAATCCAAGTGGAACACAGGGTCACAGAAATGGTGTACAAAATGAAGTTCACCAATCCAGATGATCCAAACGATTTCTTTTATATTGATTCACTTGTAGAAGCGATGGCAGTGCTTTCTATCCACGGACTTAGAGTTCCTAAACCAGAGAGAATTTTACGAAATGTTTCTGGTGCAGAAGTTCGAATCAATGCCACAAACCGGGCTCTCCAACCACATGCTGGTGGGATCATTCAAAACTGGTCTAAGGCCCTCCCAGAAGAAATCAGGGATGACCAAGGAATTTGTACTCGTAACCCTGATACCGGTGCCTTTGTACATTATAACCTGGCGGGTGCTTATGATTCGAACGTGGCACTTCTTGTTTCTTATGGAAATTCAAGAACAGAGAACTTGGAAATTTTAGGTAATATCCTTCGCAAAACAGAACTTAGAGGGCAAAACCTAGAAACCAACTTACTGGTTCACTACGGACTCATCCAATGGATTTTGGGAAAGGACGCGATGTTCAAACCATCCACAGCGTTTATGATTTCCTATTTAGCTGGCATTGGTGCTTTACAGTCCATTATCAATGATTTGGATTTGGAATACCTTTGGACAGAAAAAACAAAAGCTTCCGATGCTGACCTAAAGAAAATCCTAAACAAAAAAATGACTCTTGTCATTCGTCCGATGGAACGGCTCCTTGCAAACCCACATCTTCTTGGCGGATTCCTCGGATACTTTGACGGAAAACTTTGGACTCGCAATGGGGCGAATGTAGAATTCAGTGAAAACCCAATCCAATTTTTGGAATCTTTGTATTACTATTTGAACTTAGATACAACCGAAGAAAAAGCAAGTTCTGAAAAGATTTGGGATCATGATGCTAAGTTACTGAGTGAAGCAAAAGAATTTTATACGGAACTTTCAAAAAGAACTGGTCTTAGTTCTTGGAAAGAATTATCCGATGCACTCGCTAAAGGTAAAAATCCATCGAATTCACTTTCTCAGGATCTTTGGAATGCTTCAGTGGCAAGTCACAATGGGTTCCAAGCCGGTCTTGAAACTTTACTCTTACTTCCTAAAATCGGTATCAAATCAAACTTCTTTGGTTTGGATGTAAATGCAGATTTGGATGGGGTAGTGCCTGATGAATTCAAAAACAAGGACACGAGAGATGCATTTATTAAAACTCTAAACCCACCGCCAAAAATGTCTGGGGACGAAATTGTGGCTCCAATGGGTGGAATGTTCTACTCAAAAGAAGCACCCAATCTTCCTCCACTCATTAATGAAGGAGACCATTTTCAAGCAGGACAACCACTCTTTATCATTGAAGTGATGAAGATGTTTAACAAAATCCTTGCTCCGGTGAGTGGAACCATTGTGAAAAATTTAATGGTGGATTCGGATGGAAAGATTGTGACAAAAGCACAACCTATCTTTAAAATCAAACCTGATGAAATTTTAAAAGAGGAATCTCCAGAAGATATTCGGGCAAGAAAAGTAAAAGTAACAAAAGAACTGGGTCTCGGCTAATCAGCCGTAACCCACAATTGTTTTGTAAATTTCAGTGAGAGGGAGGATGTGGTTCACACCTCCTCTCCTAATTGCCTCTTTTGGCATTCCAAACACAACCGAAGTTTCTTCATTTTGGGCTATCGTATCAGCCCCAGCTTCTTTCATTTCTAAAATGCCAGAGGCTCCATCGTCTCCCATTCCAGTCATTATGATTCCTTTGGCATTTTTTCCAACTTGTCTAGCGACGGAACGAAACAATACATCCACAGAAGGTTTATGACGATTGACAAGTGGTCCATCTGCCACATCCACAAAATACTGGGCTCCGGATCGCCTAATTGTCATATGGCGGTTCCCTGGTGCAATGAGCGCCAGTCCTCTCACAACACGGTCTCCATCTTTTGCTTCCCTGACGCTAATATCACAAATGGAATCTAATCGTTTGGCAAAGGTCTCGGTAAATTTTTCGGGCATATGTTGGACTATCACAATCCCAGGGGTTTTGTCTCTGGGAAGTTTGGTGAGAACTTGTTCTAACGCGATGGTGCCTCCGGTAGAAGTTCCAATCGCAACAATTTTTTCTGTGGCTTGTAATTGGGAAATATCTTGTTTTTTTTCCGTTTTAATCGAAAACTCTTTTCTCTCTAAATGATTTGGTAGTGCCTTTAGAGATACGGATGCGGCTGCAATCACTGCATCTGTTAGTTCAATCGTAGATTCATTTAAAAAATCTTTTAATCCTATTTTCGGTTTTGTAATGATATCACAAGCACCAAGGCTCATCGCAATCATTGCAGTATCGGAGCCTTCGGTAGTCAATGTAGAACAAATCACAACTGGTGTTGGTCTTTCTGCCATTATCTTTTTTAAAAAAGACAGACCATCCATTCTTGGCATTTCGATATCTAAAACGATCACATCTGGCCAATTGTTATTCATTTTATCTAGGGCAAAAATCGGGTCAGAGGCACTTCCTAAAAAATCAAAATTAGAATCCGAATTGAATATTTCGGTTAACACTTGCCTTACGACTGCTGAATCATCAATTACAAATACCTTGATTTTTTTCATAAGATTACTTCTTTTCTACCCATACTTCACCATCCCAGACGGTAAAATATATTTTTCTTGATAAGGTTCCACCAGTATCTTCGGAGATGATTTTGATATCTTTTTCTCCTAAAATCGTTTTAGCAAATTCAGCATTTCTGTTTCCAACATGGGAAGTTGATTTATCTTTTAAAATTTCCCTTTCTTCATGTAGGAACATATTAGAACCTCCAAATATTTTTGCATAAAATTCACTAGGTTGTGATTTGTGTTTTTTTATTTCTGATAAAAAAAAGGATACCGCATCAATCCCATATTTATGTGTTTTTTCAGAATGTATATCTGCAGGGGTAGGTAGTAGATAATGGCACATTCCTCCTAAATGACGATTCGGGTGCCATAAAACTATGGAAACACATGAACCAAGTAATGTTCTAACTCGAAATTCTGGTCCACCGAAGAAAATTTCTCCAGGGTTTAGGAATCGATCTATAACTTCCTTAGGTGCTTCCATTTAGGTAACATTCGTTGATGAATCTTGGATTGCTTGTAGTTCAGAAAGTTCTAATATTTGATTCACTTTTAAAATGATTACAAATTTATTCTCTAATTTTCCAAGTCCTTGGATAAAATCCAATCGGATTTTGGAACCAAAACTTGGCGGTTCCTCAATGGATTCGGGTGGAATATCTACCACTTCGTTTACTGCATCTACAAGAAGTCCCACATCTACAATTTCATTTTCCAATTTTATTTCTGTAATAATGATACAGGTTTTACGATTGGTTTCCGTTTTTCTTTTGTAGAATCGCATATTAAGATCAATCACTGGAACAACATTTCCTCGGAGATTAATGACCCCCGGAATATATTCTGGCATCATTGGGACATGAGTCACCGATTCATACTCAATGATTTCTTTGATGTATAAAATTCCTAAACCAAAGAGTTCTTCGGAAATAAGAAAGGTTAAGTATTGTAGTTCCTGCATTTTTGTTTCCTACTTAATACTTTTGAAACTTGGAATTTTCATCTGTAGGTTCGGTCTTTCGTGCATTCGGTGTTTGTAATCGACCGCTTGGTTTTGCTTGTTGCGCCTTTGCATGTTTTGATTCTACTGCAGATTGGAATCCTGCTTGTTTTCCCAATTTGAAGAAACTTATAGAAGAAAGAAGTTTTTCTGCCTGTGCTTGTAATTCTTCTGCAATGGCAGCCAATTCTTCTGAAGCGCTTGCGGATTGTTGTGACACTTGGTCTAGTTGCCCCATTGCTTTATTCACTTCATTGACTCCGGAAGACTGTTCTTGGCTAGCTGCAGTGATTTCCTGGACAAGGTCTGCGGTTTTATTGATTGCAGGTACAATTTCTTCGATTAGTTTTCCTGCAGATTCCGCAATTTGAACTGAACTTCCAGCTAAACTTCCGATTTCGTTGGCAGATTTCTGTGATCGTTCCGCAAGTTTTCGCACTTCTGAAGCAACTACTGCAAATCCTTTTCCATGTTCACCTGCTCTTGCGGCTTCGATTGCAGCATTTAATGCAAGTAAGTTGGTTTGGTAGGCAATGTCTTCTATGATTGAAATTTTATCTGCAATCTCTTTCATTGCGGATACAGTATTTCTCACTGCCTCTCCACCTTGTTTTGCATCTTTCGCCGATTTAGTTGCTATTGTATCAGTTTGTTTTGCATTTTCTGCATTTTGATCAATGGATGCACCCATCTCTTCTAGTGATGCCGAGGTTTCTTCAACGGAGGCAGCTTGTTCACTGGCACCTTGCGAAAGAGTGCTTGCTGTGGAAGCCACTTCGTCAGCTGCGTTCACAAGGGCATCAGTGTTTGTTCTTACATCATTAATAATCTCAATTAGTTTTTTTGAAGTATTGTTGAATGAATCTCTTAGTTTTGCAAACCCACCATCGTATTCGCTTGTTATGAGTTGTGTTAGGTCTCCTTTTTCTAGGGCAGAAAGACCTATAACGAGGTCCTCAACAATACGAGCAGTTTCCATTGCTAAATTCTTTTGTTCCGTAATATCCGTTGCAAATTTGATGACTTTATATGGTTTTCCATTTAAATCAAGAATAGGGTTGTAAGTTGCTTGTAACCAAACAATTTTTCCATCCTTTCCTATGCGTCTGTACTCAGCAGTTTGGAATTCCCCTCGATTGAGCGTGGCCCAAAATTGACGGTAGTCTTCCGAATTGACCATTGATTGTTCGACAAAAATTCTATGGTGTTTCCCAACTATTTCTTGTAATCCATATCCCATTGTTTTTAAAAAGATATCATTCGCTGTGATGACAGTTCCGTCCATATTGAACTCAATTGTCGCCTGGGCTTTGTTAATCGCCTCAATTTGACCAATAAATTCTCTGACGATTTTTTTATTTTCTGTGATATCAGTTGCAAATTTGATGACTTTATATGGTTTTCCATTTGCATCCAAAATAGGTGTGTAGGTAGCTTGGAGCCAAACTTCTTTACCGTTTTTACCAATACGTTTGTATTCGGCAGTTTGGTATTCTCCGCGATTAAGGGCAGCCCAAAACTGACGATAGGACTCCGAATTCGCTTCCTGAGTTTCTAGAAAAATTCGATGGTGTTGACCTTTGATTTCATTTAAACTGTAATTCAATAAGTTTAAAAAATTTTCATTAGCTGTAACAATACTTCCGTCCATATTGAATTCAATTGTAGCTTGTGACCTTTCGATAGCTTTTGTATTTGCATTGGCCTCCGTTACATCTGCCCACTCAACAACACTTCCCAATCTTTCACCTGTGTTGGTGATGATAGGGTTTGCAATTAAGTTAAATTCTCTATTAGCAATTTTTATGCTAGATTTATGCTCCGATGTAAAAGTGCCGAGAAGTTTTCTTTGGTGACTTGGGTCTTTGTGATAACTGTCAATATTACTGCCCATTAAATCATTCAGAGAAAAATTTCTGATTTGAGATTTGATATCTGTTTCTGATTTTGCAAACATGGATCGAATGGCTTTGTTCATGTAAACGACGTTTAAATTTAAATCAGAAATCATCACATTAGTCGAAACGCTATCTAATGCCGTTTTGATTTGAATTGCATCTTTTAGTGGTTTTCCTACTTGTTTCAGTAGTAAAAAAAGAAGGCTTGTAGTGATTATAAGGAAAATAAATCCAGATACATAAACAGGAATTAGTTTTTCATTAGGTGTTGTATTGTCTTTTTTGAGGTTAGAAATACTATCGATAGTGAGTTGTGAATTCCATTTAGAAATAGAACTTGAATATGGTTTCCAATACTCAGAGAAACTCGATTTTAAATTTTCTTTTTTATTTAAATCCTCTGGTTCATTTACATAGTTTTTTATTTGATTTATGTATTCATCTTTCCTTGTTTTGGCAGATTTTTGAACATTTAATTCTTCTGTTGAGGATGGTAGGGACTCAATTTTTTCCCATTCTGAATTTAATTTTTCTAAATCATTTTTAATTTTGGCGATAGCAGTTTTATCTAATTCTTGTGATTGGAGGACGGTGTAGATTTCAGATTGAATTGACTCGCTTAAATTCCAAATTGATGTTAGATATTCTGATTTTTGTAAATGAATCTTAGTTGTTTCTTCCGATTGATTTACTTCTTTCAGTATCCCCCAAGAATAAGCCGTGGTCCAAATAACAAATATCAATCCTGTAAGGAAAAAACCTATTAACTTTGTGCTTATCTTAATATTTTTCATATTATCCTCTTCATTTATATAATCTTTCGTTTTCTACAGTTATGGTTCTTTCGAATAAAGAAGGAATGTCTATGATGAGAGCCACATTTCCATCTCCTAAGATGCTAGAACCACTTACACCTTTTACGTGTCGAAATACGGATCCCATAGGTTTGATTACTGTTTGGTATTCACCTAGTAGTCGTTCTACTACGATTCCTGCTTTTTTATCTCCATTTCTTACGATAACAATATTTTCACGTGTGTTATCTTCCGAAGCTTCTGTTGGATAATAATCTCCTAGACGAAGGAATGGAATTAAATTCCCTCTCAGTGGAAAGAATTGGTTGGCACCGGATTTATTATCTTCAGTAAAATGAAGGCATTCGAGGACCATATCCATTGGAATAATGAAATGGTTTTTACCAACTTCCACTAAAAAACCGTCAATGATTGCTAGTGTGAGAGGCAACCGTATGGTAAAACGGCTGCCTTGATTTGGGGTGGATTTAACTGTGATTGTTCCGCGTAATGATTCAATGTTTTGTAAAACAACATCTAGGCCTACACCTCTGCCAGAAACATTGGTAACCTTAGATGCGGTGGATAGTCCTGGATGGAAAAGGAGTTTAAATATTTCATCTTCCGATTCTGGCATTGGTCCTAAGACAAGATCCTTTTCAATTCCTTTTTGCCAAACTTTTTCCTTTTGAATTCCGTTTCCATCATCTGTAATTTCAATAAGAACGCTCCCAGCTTCGTGGAATGCATTTAGTTTGATCAAACCTTGTTTTGGTTTACCTTTTCTGATTCGTTCTTCCGAAGTTTCTAACCCATGATCACATGCATTTCTAACTAAGTGGGTGAGTGGATCACCTAATTTATCTACTATGTTTCTATCAAGTTCAGTTTCATTGCCTTCTGTAACTAACTTGATTTCTTTACCGAGCTCTTTACCTAAATCACGAACTGTTCTTGTATATTTTTGAAATGTATCACCGATTGGAACCATTCTGAGTTTAAGTGAAATTTCTCGTACTTCGTTGAGAAGTCGCATTGTGTGCATCGATGACTCTTGTAAAATTGAATCTTCAAGAGAGCTGATAAGTTGGTTCATGTTGGCACAAGAAACAACAAGTTCACCAACTCGATTGATGAGATTATCTATCCGTTTAGAGTCCACTTTTATCGTTGCTGATTTATTTTGTTCCTTTGTGGAATCTGAGACTCTATTTTTAAGTTCATTTGTATCGATTGATAAATCTGAATTTGTTGTAATTAGCAAGGTTTCTTCAGTTTGTTTGTTTGAGATTCCTGTTTTTCGAGATTTTAATTCTTCGAAATAACCTAATAGGCCTTCTTCTGTTAGGATACCTATTTCCTTCCATAGGTTACCGAGAAGAATTTCCTCTTCTGGAAGTTGCATGGATAAATCTACTAAATCTTCTAACTGGGAACCAGGCGGTAAAATATGTAAAAAGGTATCATTTTCAATAAAGTTAAATACTTTTCTTACAGCATTTAAATCTGAGTCTGAATGAAAATTGATTTCGAAACCTAAGTAACAAGATTCAGCGTCAAATTCGTTGGAAAGGGGAATTTCTTCTGTAATTGTTTTTAATGAATGGATGGTGCCAATTTTTTTTAGATACCCAATAAAGGAGATTGGATCGAGGCCTTGAGAAAATACATTGCGATTCGGACGAAAAGAAATTAAGTATCCAGAAATTGTATTGTTTTTGCTATTTTTTTTAGATAAATTTGTGGAATCGGAATTAGCAACTAAACTCTCTTTTTCTATATCTTCTTGGTTTTCTTTTTGTAAAGAAATTTCTGAATCAGGAATTTGAAAGGGTTTCATTGATTCTAAAATAGAATCTCCAATAAGTATTTTTGTCTCTGGAATTTTACCTTTGGTTTCTTCGTTTACTAAATAAGAAAGATGGTCCTTTGCATTGAGTAATATTTCTGTTAATTCCTGTTGAAATGGAATTTCGTGAGATCTTAATCTATCTAAAAGGTTTTCTACCACATGAGTAAACTTAACAGTAGATTCAAAACCAAACATCCCAGCAGTGCCTTTGATTGTATGTACGGCTCGAAAAATAGCATTTAAATCATCCTCAGTTGGCGAAGATTTTTCCGTACGTAAAAGAATCGCCTCCATATCACGAAGAAATTCATCAGATTCAACTAAATAGGCATCTATAACCTCTGTTAAATCCATTAATTAATTTTCCTTGTGCCATAGCGAAATTCGACTTCATTAGAATGCTCTTTTTTCACTTTGATCCTATCCCCGAAAAAACTAACTAGACCGAGTAAATCTAATATCTTTAGAATTGGAAGAGAGTGGTTTCCCAATTTCATCGAAAAGTGGTTCTTTTGGCTTAAATTTTTTAAATATACTAAAAGTTGAATTCCTGCTGAATCAACACGTTCGATTCCGTATAAGTTTAATTCTATAGTTTTTCCCCTAGAAGAGGAAGTCCAAATTTCAGACTGTTTTTTCCATTCCTTAACAAAGGGTACGGTGAGATACCCATTCCAAGTAATTTCAATACCAGAGTTAGTTTCCTTTAAATTTTGGACTGGTTCCATGATTACGGTAATAGTTTGGAAATAGTGTCCAACAGTTCTTCGGGTGAAAATGGTTTAGTGAGCCATGCCTTTGCGCCAGCATCCACACCTTGTTGTTTTTTTTCCGGTTGCGATTCCGTTGTTAACATGATGATAGGAGTGAATTTGTATTTCGGATTTTCTTTCACCTTTTTAATGAAGCTAATCCCATCCATATTCGGCATATTCATGTCCGAAACAATTAAATCAACTTCGTTAGTTTCTAATTGTTTTAAGCCTTCTAATCCATCACCTGCTTCAATGAGATCAAAATTCGCATTCTTTAAATGTACAGAGATAATCTTTCGGAATACCGCAGAGTCATCAATGATCAAAATTTTTCTATTCATGTTTTGTTCCTTTATTGTTTTGGATTGGCAAAAATATTTCTGCTATGATACAATCTGCTTTTACTTCTGTTGTATGATCAATTGCATTACGTATAAAAAACATTCCATTGTGTCTATGTAATATAAAATCAACCATCGTTAAGCCGAGACCTAAACTAAATTTTTCTTTAGAATGAAAACTTTCAACAGGTGGATGAATGCGGTAAAATGGTTCCACGAGTTTCTTTTCAAACTGCGTAAGTTGTTTTGCATATTCATCTTCTATAATGTTGTTTTTTGCTGATAAACAAAAATATCCATCAACGAAAGTAACAAAAATATCAAAATGAGATTTTCTTTTGGAATATTTCAGTCCGTTTGTGATGATTTCATACAGAGCTAACTTCAACGACTCGATATCCAAATCAAGGTAAACCGACTGTTTTACTATTGGTAAATTTACTTTTAACTCTTTTTCGTTTATTTCTTTGCTAAAACTATCAATGATTGTCGGTAATATTTGCAGTAGATTTTCGCTTTTAGTGCTTTTGAGAATTGTATCCGTTTGGATTACATCCACTGCATGATCTAATCCTTTCATCATACTAATATTGTGTTCATGGTTTTCATATAATAAATCCCAAAATTCTTTGTTAACCAGATAACCATTACCAGAATCCACTTTCATTTGTTGGATTGAGTCAATGATGGTCGACATAGAACCAAGTCCAGATCCTTGCATTAAAGTTGTTTTTAAGTTTAAAATAGAGTGTAACTCTGAATTGATTTCATTTGTTTTTCGATGCGATTCTTTGTAATTAAGCCATTCCAATTGGCTTTTTAATTCTTTTGATTCCTCATCAATCAGAACAGATTCCATTCTCTTTAAATAGACGTATTCTAATGCTTTTTCTAAACGATCGGCAACAATTTCTACATGGAGTGGCTTTAAAAGATAATCATAAACCCCTAATTTCATAACTTCTATGATTTCATCCGTTTGGTCGATGGCAGTTTGTACTACAAAAACGGCATTTGGTTCTCTTTTTTTTTGTTCTTGGATAAATGAACGACCGTCAAGGACTGGCATCATTAAATCCACCAAATATAGGCTATATGGTTGTTTGGCTGCCATCTCTAAGGCCACTTTTCCATCGCAAGCAATTTCGGTTTCCATACCGATCCGTTTGCAAATTGCCTCTAAAAGAACCTGGTTTTCCTTTTTATCTTCAATAATAAGAATTGGTTCTTTCGGACGCCTTGGGTGTTCTGTGGCTTTTGCCTTTGTGGGAATATTTGGATTTAAGTTCGATTCCACCATATAGATTATCGGAAATCTTAAAGGAGAATTCTACAGGGTTCAATTCCTTTATTTTATTATTTCAGGTAACTTGAGTTTAAAAACGGATCCTTGGCCCCATTGGGATTGGAGTCCTAAATGACCACCGAGCCGAATGGCAAGTCCTTGGGAAATCGTGAGCCCAAGGCCTGTTCCTTCTATATTTCCGTCGTCGTTTAACCGGGTGAAGGTATGGAAAATCCGATTTTGGTCTTCCTCTGAAATTCCAGGGCCGAAATCTCGGACAGAAATTTCTAGGGAATCTCCAACCCATTCGCAATCCAGTTCGATATAAGGATGATTTGTATATTTTATTGCATTCGACAGCAAATTTAGTAAGATCTGGAGAATTTTTCCAGAATCAGAAGTTACTGGTTTCGATTCTAATGGTGGGCGAAACCGGATCTCCATTTTTTTCGCATTCGCTTGCGGTTGGATTAATTCTAAGGATTGGCGACATATATCTTCTGGTCTAAACGTTGTTAATTGAACCTTAATTTGTCCCGATTCAATTTTCATCAAATTCAGGATTTCATTAATCATGTTTAAAAGTCTCGTTCCACCTGTGTAAATATAATTTAAGTATTCTTTTCCCGTTTCGTCAGTATCAGGTAACTGGATTAGTTTCGAAAAACCTATAATGGAATTCAAAGGAGTTCTAAGTTCATGACTCATGTGTGCCAAAAATTCAGTTTTTGCTTTATATGCACGTTCCAATTCCTCCTTTGTTTTCGTAAGTGCTACTGTTCTTTCTAAAACCAAGGATTCCAATGTGGATTTATATCGATTCAATTCGGATAGGTCCATATCTCGTTGTACAAAAAGTCCCATCCACCGACTCACTGTTTGGTAAATCAAAAGATTTTCATGTTCGACAGGGGAATTCTGTTTGTATTTGAAAAATCCCATCACGCCCAAAAATTTATTTTCGAATCGAACTGGGATAAGTAAGATTGTGTCTGCTTTCGTTTCTTCGAAAAACCATTTTTCTCTTCGAAATGCTTTTTTTGGGTTTAAATGGATTGTGCTTCCTCTTTTTAACTTATGAAGCCAGCGTCCAAGTCCCAAATCATACCAGTCTTCATTGTAGAATTGAATTGGTAGTAGTGGATATTTAGTTGTTTTACGTTCATTTGCCCAAAGTTTAAACCTATCTTTATTTTCTAATGGTTCATATTTTAGAAAAAAAACAGAATCCATTTCAGTAAAGTTTAACAATTGATAAAGAGCGCTTGGTAACCCTTCTTTAACGGAAGGTTGTTGAATCAATATTTGAATAGACGAAGCAACTCCTAGTTCAAATCGTAATCGCCATGCAATTTCTTCTTCTTGTCTACGTTTCGTAGTGATATCTTTAATAAAGAATTTCGAATATTCTTTATTTTGTTCACCATTTGGGAATACGAATTTGCCAAAAGAAATTTCTAAAATTGCTCCATTATCAATATATAATAATTCCGTCGAAAAATCATTATTTTTGATTTTATTTCTTAAAAAAATATTTATGTTAAAGTCTAATTGTAAAGATTCAAATTTTGAATTTTTTAGCAGATATTCAAAGTTCTTTTTTAATGTATCGATTGCAATGATTGCAGTACCCAGCTCATTACCTTCAATCGAGGCTTTGAATAATGACCAAGGATCCAAGTTCATCTTAGTATTGTTTTAGTAACTCTTTAGGTAATTTGAAACTCATCGTATCTTCACGACTTTCTGGAAATAAGGACACCTTTGCATCTGGAAAATGTTTTAATATTTCTCCAACAATTTCATCTACAAGTACTTGAGGACTTGAGGCACCGGCAGTAATCCCTAGAATTTTAATTCCAGATTTTTTAATATGATTCGGATCTACGTCCTCTTTGCGAGAGATTTGGAAACTGGCGGGTCTTGTTTTTTTTGCCAATTGACAAAGCCTTACCGAGTTGGAGGAATTTTCCGCACCAATGACAAGCATCGCATCCACTGACTCTAACATAGATTGTACAGCTTCCTGTCTTTCTGTTGTCGCATAACAGATATCGTCCTTTTGTGGATGTTCTACATAAGGGAATACTTCTTCTATTTTTTTGACAATGTTTTTTGTATCCGCCACAGAAAGTGTAGTTTGCATTAAATAGGTGAGTGGTTTGTCTTTTTGGATTTTTTCTTTTAAATTTTCTACATCTTCAGGGGATTCTACCAAAAACATATGAGCCTCTCCCATTGTCCCAATGGCTTCATCATGACCCCTATGACCAATATAAATGATCTGGTGTGTGTCTCTAAGGTTTCTTGCTTTTTTGTGAACTCGAGTGACTAAAGGGCAGGTGGCATCGCCAATTTTCATTTTTCTTTGAGTAGCTTCTTTCACAACTTCTGGGGATACTCCATGAGCGGAAAAAACAACAGTGGCCCCATCTGGAACTTCTCTCAGTTCATCAATAAAACGAATTCCTTTTTTCTTCATTTCTTCCACAACTCTTTGGTTATGGACAATTTCCTTTCGGACATAAAGTGGAGATTCTGGATTTTCTTGGAAAGCAGTCTCTACGTAGGAGATGGCATATTTCACTCCTGCACAAAATCCACGGGGGTTTGCTAAATAAATTGTCTCTAACACTGCATTCTGCCTGCCTTTTCTTTAAATCCAATTCCATAGAATTCCTAGGACATTTTTTCGAAAAGGGGAAGTTCTATTTTTATTCAAAATTTATTTGATTTTCCCTATTATCCTCCCTACCGGAATGACCGATCCTTATCTTGAAAGGGCCAAGGATGGCCATTTCGAAAATTCATCAATTTCTTGGGTTCAAGGTGAAAACTTTGAGCGGTGAGAGAACGGATTCAAGGAGGAACCCGGATGATTATCAACCACAACGTAAGTGCGATCTTTGCACACAGAACTTTGAAGTCTAACGACGCGAACCTGAGCAAAGATCTCGAAAAGTTGTCTTCTGGTATGCGTATTAACAAAGCAGGAGATGACGCATCTGGACTTGCAGTGTCTGAGAAAATGAGAACTCAGATTGCTGGTCTTCGACGTGCAGAACAGAATACTGAAGATGGTATGTCCCTCATTCAAACGGCGGAAGGATATCTTCAAGAAACACACGAAATCGTTCAACGTGTTCGTGTACTCGCGGTGCAAGCTGCGAACGGTATCTACTCGGAAGAAGATAGACAACAGATCCAAGTCGAGGTTTCACAGCTAGTGGACGAGATCGATCGTATTGCTTCTCAAGCAGAATTCAACAAAATGAAACTGCTTACAGGAGCATTTGCTCGTCTCAACCCAACTGCTAGTATGTGGTTCCATATTGGAGCTAACATGCACCAAAGAGAGCGCGTGTACATTGAAACAATGAACACTGCGGCATTGGGATTAAGAAACCCTACGGTTCTTACTTTCATCTCTCTTTCGACTGCAGGTAAAGCAAACTCCGTGATCGGACTTTGTGATGATGCCCTAAGAGTGATCTCTAAACAAAGAGCTGACCTTGGTGCTTATTACAACCGTATGGAGCATGCTGCGAAAGGACTTATGAATGCTTATGAAAACACACAAGCATCTGAGTCTCGTATCCGTGATACTGACATGGCTGAACAAATGACCAGCTTCACGAGATACCAAATCTTAACTCAGGCTGCTACATCAATGCTTGCGCAAGCGAACATGAAGTCTCAGTCAGTGATGAGATTGCTCCAGTAATAGGATAAGAGAAACTAAAGGCCGGGCAGGGTGGTTGGGGCCCCGTCTTTGGTTTCTCGATTTTCTTTTTGTTGTTTCTAACTCGCACTTTTTCTTATTTTAATTTGGTCTTCCCGATCAAACAACTTTTACTGCTTCCCTTTTTCGTTTGACATAGTTGAAATTTTTGAGCCATTTATTATATGAATCGTCTTTTAATTTTTCCCTTAATTATTTTGTTTGTTAGTTGCAAGTCTGTTGCAAATTTTCAAATCCTTCAAAATGTAAAACCAAATCCAAAATGTAAATTTAGTCAGTTTATCGTAATTGAGCCTGATTTTTTTGTTTCGACTGGCGCTAATACTTTGTCAGGATGTATAGAAAAAATTGATAAAACTAATGCGGTGATGTTTTTTTATTTTAGTCGAACCATAAGTAAAATCAGTGCGAGTATTAACTTAACAACAGGTGAATCTAGTAAAACGCAATCATTTTCGGGTGAGAGTGCAACTGCCAAAGCAACGATTCATTTAAATTCAAAAGTTTCTTTAGAAATTCCAACTGCTGATAAAAAGGGATCGTTTATGTATAGTATTTTATATTCTTACAAAAATGACCAACCTTCAATTGAAATATATGATGTAACACGTGAGGAGTCCTATGCACCGAGACTCGCTTTCCAAGCCATTTCAAGAAATAATTTAAATAAATTAAAGGAACTTTTTACAAACGGTAGCATTCAAAAAGATACTAAAATCATTTTGTATGATGAAAATGATACAACTGAAATGAATCTTTTTCAACATGCCTTGAATGTTCGTGCGAATAAAGAGATCTTCGATTATTTATTAGAAAAACAAGTAGATTTTCAATATAGAGACAAACTAGGATTTACTGCCCTTACATATGCTGTTTTTTTTAATGACTTGGAATTATTAAAATACATTGATTCTCTCAAAAAATGGAATTTTAATGAAACTACTAACCAAGGGGATTCTCTCTTACATTGGGCTGCTGAAAACAAAAACAAACAAATGGTAGAGTATTTATTGCAAAAAGGAATCAAAAAGGATATCAAAAACAAAAATGGCCTTACTGCATATGATGTTGCAAAATTGAAGTTATCATATCATATCATGGAAATATTGCAATAGTCATAGGTATTGAATATCACCTATCACAAAGTAAATTAACTTATGGAATTATCAAATAAAATCAAAAAATTTGTTTTGAATGAATTATGAAATTGGAACTGATGACCTTAGAGATTGACTCTGCTTACCAGATTCTAAAACCCATCATCCATCATACTCCGTTACAATTTCATTCTCGTTTGTCCGAATTGTATGGCGCCCAGGTGTTTATCAAACGGGAAGATTTACAAGTTGTTCGATCCTATAAAATCAGAGGGGCTTACAATATGATCCAAAGTCTATCCCAGGCGGATAGAGAGAAGGGGGTTGTTTGCGCAAGTGCTGGAAACCATGCACAAGGTGTTGCCCACTCTTGTAAATTGCTCCAAATTTTTGGTGTAATTTATATGCCAGAAGTAACTCCTAAACAAAAAATTAACCAAGTAAGGATGTTTGGTGGCAATTTTATAGAAATCAAATTAGTAGGCGATACATTTGATGAATGTCAATTTTCTGCATTAGAATATTCTAAAAATACTGATAAGGTATTTATTCCGCCATTTGATCATAAAAAGATTATGGAGGGGCAAGGCACAGTTGCAAAAGAAATTTTAGAGGAAGAATCTGAAATCGATTTTTTGTTCGTTCCCATTGGTGGTGGTGGATTATGCGCCGGTGTTGGCAGTTATTTTAAAGAAAAATCTCCAAACACTAAAATCATTGGAATAGAACCATTCGGTGCCCCCTCAATGACGGAAGCACTCAAACAAGGAAAACCGGTTTTACTTGAAAAAATTGATAAATTTGTAGATGGTGCGGCAGTTAAAAAAGTAGGGGATCTAACATTTCCAATCTGTAAAAGTGTGCTTTCTGATATGTTACTTGTTAAAGAAGGGAAGGTTTGTTCCACCCTTTTGAAATTATACAACGAAGATGCTATTGTTGCGGAACCTGCAGGTGCTCTTAGTATTTCTGCCTTGGACCAGTATGCAGATCAAATTCGTGGAAAAAAAGTAGTTTGTATTTTGAGCGGTGGAAACAACGACATAGATAGAATGCAGGAAATCAAAGAAAGGTCTTTGCTTTACGAGGGACTAAAACATTATTTCATTGTTCGTTTTGCCCAAAGACCTGGTGCTTTAAAGCAATTTGTCAACGAGATCCTTGGACCCAATGATGATATAGTTAGGTTTGAATTCATTCAGAAAAATAATAAAGAATCTGGTCCTGCTCTGATCGGAATTGAGCTAAAATCTAGAGATGATTTCCAATCTTTGTTACAAAGGATGGATGCTTATCAATTAAATTTCACCTTAGTCAATCAGGATGAGAATTTGTTTGAATATCTGGTTTAATTATTTATTTAATCCTGGTTAGGTGTTGTTTTTTTGCAATTTTCATTGGGAATTTTTTAGATTTTTGTGGGAATTCCCTAAAGGAATTTAGGATCTGTTCGATACATATATTGATTGAATAATCGTCGTACAGCTAAAAGCCCGGAGTGATTGCCGGGCTTTTGTATAACTATGAACTTTCGTGAATAAAAAAACATCCAAAACAAAATGAATTTTCTTTTTTGCCGGTTGCATGGTAAACAGGCGTTATTGGGTGGCGGGTGGATAACCCCTCCCAGTTCAATCAGGGCGGGGAACTTATACCGTTGTAGCCTTTCACAAAGAAAGCTTAGTTTTACCCATTCCGCTTTCTTCAAAAAACTTTCATTGTATTCAAACATGGCATTTATACCATCGATTCTGTGGAAAGAAATTTCTTGCATCTGTTCAAAGTTGCCTTAGTATTAGGGATTTTCCTGTTAAATCTTTTCTGTCTTCCCGACTGGAAACAAAATTCTGGTGATCCATTTACGAAAGAATATTGGGAAAATCGATTATTAGAAAATGACATCATTGCCTACCAGCGAACTTTTTTAGTAGAAGGAAAGGTGACAGGTTTAAACCAAACCACGTTAACCATTCTTTCTTCGTCTGATGGAAGTTATACTACAGTGAATGGTAATGGTTTTTTTTCCATGTTGGTATATGCTTCTCCCAAATATTTACAACTGACTATCCCAACACAACCATCGAACGTGCATTGTATTGTTTGGGACCGAGGGGATTGGGATGGATTCAAATTAATCAATGTTCAAATTTCCTGCCCGTTTGCTAAAACTGTAGTTTCAGGGAAAACTTTGTTATGGGATCGTTGTACCTATGGTTCTTCTTGGAATCCAATGGGAAATACTGTCGGTGAAGGTTTAGGGGACTGCTCCATCGGCAACCCAGAACCACTGCAGTTTTGTACGGCAAAAGATGGATATAATTCCACAACAAATCCTAATGCTTGCAATGGTGGAAACAATTCACAACTTGTAAGTGTTGGGGATGTGTATCGGTCCTGTGTAAGCCGCAGTGCTTTAAAAGCATACCAAAGAGAAAACTGGAGACTCCCTTTATATACTGAAATGTTTTCTGTGATTCGTTGTAGTGCCACAAACACGGGTGTGATAACAGGAGAGGACGGATGTTCTGCGGTCGGCGATTCGACCAAGTATTCTGGTGCTACGGCCGACCCTATTTTATTTCCCAATGCACAAGCCGCCCATTATTGGGGTCCACAAACTTTTCCTGGCTTGGGAGATGTCCAAGGAATCACCGTAAATTTCGACCCTGGCAATGAATCTTATTTGAATAAAGATTTGAATGCTTTTGTTCGTTGCGTTTCTGATTTGTAAGTTTACGGAAAGGTGATATTACTTCCTATTTTTGTATTTGGAATTCAATTATAGATAAGAAAGATTTACGTTCAATTAAGCTCTTATTACAAATAAAGCTAAAGTAGCAAATAAGTTAGGGAAAAGTTTGATTTGCCTAGTCCTATTAAAAAAAGCTCTATGTAAAACTTTAATCCTTTCAAACTCACAAAAATCCTCAAAGTCTTTTCCTGATAAATAATGTAAGTTAGGTGTGTCATACCAATGGAAAGGCATAAGATCGGTAACAGGCGTTTTTCCGCTGAGAAGGATGGATGCACGAATTTGCCAATGGGAAAAATTTGGAAAAACTATGATCACTTGTTTTCCAATACGCAAACATTCTTTAATAATCTCT
Source organism: Leptospira montravelensis (assembly GCF_004770045.1). NCBI lineage: Bacteria > Pseudomonadati > Spirochaetota > Leptospiria > Leptospirales > Leptospiraceae > Leptospira > Leptospira montravelensis. The sequence goes on along the minus strand of NZ_RQFO01000004.1, from coordinate 622,883 downwards.
CCAGGGTTTAAAGTCTGCTGAATGGTCTGGTTCAATATGACAAAATCAAAACTATGATCCAAATGATGTTTTAATCCATCATCAATATCTCCATGATGAACATATAAACTTTTTTTAACACATTGGATGATACATTTATCATCTTTTTCGATTCCCTGGACACGGACTCCCTTGTTTTTTAAAATTAACATGAGTTCGCCGTAACCACAACCCAAGTCCAAAACTCTTTCTCCAGGTTTGATTAAATTCGCAATATAGGAAATATCTGGTCTATTTTTTAAATCCAAACCAAGGGCTTCGTTTGTGTGAATGTTCAAAGGAAAACTCCTTCGTCCGTAGAACTTAAAAAATCTCTGAGGATCGAATCTTGTTGTTCACTTGGTAATAAAAAACTATCATGTCCTGCCGGATTGTTGAGTTCCACAAAACTGACAGGTACTGCATTTACTTCCAGAGACTTAACTATTTCTTCCGATTGATAAGGTGGATAAAGCCAGTCTGATGTATAGGCGACTACTAAGAATCGGCATCTAACTTTCGCTAGAACTTTGGTTAGTTCTTTTCCTGTCCCTAGACTAAAATGATCTAAGGCTTTCGTTACATAAATATAAGAGTTTGCATCAAAACGGTCTACAAAGGATTCCCCTTGGTAAATCAAATAACTTCCCACAGCAAAATCAGTGGATTGGATATTTCCTTTGGGTGGTTTACGTCCAAATTTCTCTCTCATCATTTCATCACTAAGATAAGTGATGTGTCCCATCATCCGTGCAAGAGCCAGTCCCTTGGAAGGTCTATTTTCCTGAGTGTACAATCCTTGGTTCCAGTTTGGATCTGAAAGGATGGCTTGTCTTCCCACTTCGTTAAAAGCAATTTGTTGGGCGGAGTGTTCGGAGGATGATGCCATCACAATGCAATTTTTTAATCGATCAGGATATGCCACTGACCATTGTAAGGCTTGCATTCCTCCCATTGATCCGCCTGCCACAGCAAATAATTTATGAATTCCAAAATAACTGATCAGTTTTTCCTGAGCATTAACCATATCTCCAATGGAGACAAAGGGAAAGGTGGATTGAAAAGGTTTACCTGTTTTGGAATTAGTTGTCAAAGGTCCGCTAGAACCTTTACAACCTCCAACTACATTAGAAGAAATGATAAAATATCGATTGGTATCAAAGGCTTTACCTGGGCCGATATAAAAATCCCACCAACCTGGGCGTTTGTCACCTTCATGGAATCCAGCAGCATGTGCATCTCCGGAGAGTGCGTGACAAACAAGGATCGCATTGTCCTTTTTTTCGTTGAGTGTGCCATAAGTTTCATAGGCGATTTCGAGAGGAGTGATGGTTTCACCCCCCTCTAAAGTTAAAGAGTCAAATTGAATACTCTGAGTGTATACGACACCTACGGATCCGTGGGAAAACTCGTTCTTTTCGGAGGTAGGCATAGTCTTAATCAGATATTTTTTAATGCCTCTTCCAAGTCTACCAGAATGTCATCGATGTTTTCAAGTCCAACACTCAATCGAACAAATCCTGGAGTGACCCCTGCTGATATTTGTTCAGGACCTGTCAACTGTTGGTGCGTTGTGGAAGCTGGATGAATGGCAAGAGACTTCGCATCACCAATGTTAGCGAGTAAACTGAAAAGTTCCAATCCATCTATGAATTTTTTGGCTTTTTCCACTCCACCTTTGATTTCAAATCCAACAATGGCACCGAAAAGTCCACGTTCATGGTATTTTTTAGCCGTGTCGTAGTTTTTGTTTGAAGGAAGGCCTGGATAGTTGACCCATTCCACCTTTGGATGTTTTGATAAGAATTCTGCTACTTTTAAAGCATTAGCAGAATGGCGTTCCATACGGAGTGGTAGAGTTTCTACGCCTTGCAAAATTTGCCATGCGTTGAATGGAGAAATTGCAGGACCGAGGTCTCTTAGACCTTGTACTCTTGCTTTTAAAATAAAAGCGATATTGACTCCACCGAAGGGTTCGAACTTCCCAAAAACTTCCCAAAATTTTAATCCGTGGTAAGAAGGATCTGGCTCAGTAAAGTTTTTAAATTTTCCATTTCCCCAATTGAAACTTCCACCATCGATGATGATTCCACCAATAGAAGTTCCGTGACCTCCTAAAAATTTAGTGAGAGAGTGTACTACAATGTCAGCACCGTGTTTGAGCGGGTTCACTAAATAAGGAGATGGCATTGTATTATCAATCACAAGAGGAACACCCACTTCTTTAGCCACTTTACTCACTGCGGCAATGTCGAGAGTATCTAACTTAGGATTTCCTAGAGTTTCTGCATAAAAGGCCCTTGTTTTATCGTTAGAAGCTTTGCGAAAGTTTTCTGGATCTGATTGATCAACAAAGTGAACTTTGATACCAAGTTTTGGAAATGTATAATGTAGAAGGTTGTATGTTCCGCCGTATAAGGAAGAAGAGGCGACGATTTCTTGGCCTGCTTCCACTATGTTTAAAAGAGCTAACATTTCTGCACTTTGCCCTGATGCCGTCGCAAGAGCTGCAACACCACCTTCCAAAGCCGCTACGCGTTTTTCTAAAACGTCAGTGGTTGGGTTCATCAAACGTGTATAGATATTTCCGAACTCTTGTAGACCAAAAAGCCTTGCAGCATGATCCGTGTCTTTAAACACATAGGATGTGGTTTGGTACAAAGGTACTGCCCTTGAAGTTGTAGTAGGGTCCGGTTCTTGTCCCCCGTGAAGTGCGATGGTTTCTGGTTTAAAATTACGTGGCATAAATTCCCCCAATGGTCTGACCTACTGTGAGGCTACTCTCTCATTCGTCAAGAAAATATCCAATAAAATAGAAACTTGATCTGTTTTATTGGAGGCCTGGTTTTGAGATTATTTCTTATTTTCAGGGTAAAACCTTACGATAATGAGTGTATCGTGATGAAAAACCGGCTAATCCAAGGTCTAGGAATCTTTTTCCTATTACCCATACTTGTACTGGAAGCACAAGTATGGGTTCCGACGGGAACCGAATCTAGGCGCGCCTCTGCCTTACAGTTTGATGCGGGTGGTACGAGTTTTAAGAAAGATTATTACGGATACATTTCTCCGAATTTCACCTACAATCACGGAAGTAATTTTGGTTATTCCTTTTCTCTTCCCATCAATGTTTTGGCCGTCGATAAAGACCCGCTGCAGCTAGATAGTAAAACTGGCAAAATTCGAGAGATGGATTATAACAGTAAAAATGATTACTCGAGAGTATTAAATTATATATCTTATGGTACTTATAACCAACAAATTCCAGGAAAAGTAACTTACTCAGCTTACACTGGTAAGATGGTGGATGGATATATTGGTCACGGAACCATTGTAAACAAATACCAAAGTTCTTCACGGTTTGATGCTTACAATCCTGGGGTTATGGCTGATTTGAATACTGATTATGTTGGAGTTCAATACTTTGCTAATTCCGTTGTAAACTTTGAAGTGAATGCCGCAAGGGTGTATATAAAACCTTTAGCAATTGGTAGGTCTTTATTTTCATTATTTGATAAATCATCGGATTTGGTTTATTTAATGAATCTTAGAGGAAATGTATTAGATGAATCAGGGCGACTCAGTGTTGAGGAAGAAGCTGGTAGCGAAGAATTAAAAAACAAAAAAGCAGAAGAAGCCAGAAAAAAGGAAATTCGTCCTATAAGTAAAGACTCACGGATGGAACTAGTAGACAACGATCCTTGGTACAATCGTTTGACGATCGGTTATACAAAAGCTTGGGACAGGGCAGCTCCTGTTCAAATGTCATATAATACAAATGGATCCCCAGTGACCGAAAAAAACTTGGACAATCCCAAAACAGCTCAAGTGACTCGTGCCTCCATTGAAGGAATGGATATTGAATATCGTCTTCTTAATCTACCATTTGTGGAATTCACACCGTATTTAGATTTTAATAAAATCAAAGGTTTGGATGGAGCCCAAGGGACACACTACGGAAGTATATTCCGACTAGGTACAAAAGATTTGAATATCATTCTAAAGCCAGAGTTTCGCCAAATGACTGCAAACTATGCACCAATGTATTTTGATAGTTTTTATGAAGTGGAAAGATTTCAAAAATTTCCGGTTTCTTCCCCCCTTCGTCCTAAATATGAATATTTAGAAAACCAGTCCAATTCCAAAGTAACCGGTTATTATCATACGGTTTATATCAATTTTTATCATTTAGGTTTTGAATTTGCTGTTGAGGATTATGGTCTCAAAGGAAATAAACGTGTGTTCGCTGCAGCTTATATTCCGCTCGGATCCTCATTTTTAATGTCTTTTTATTATACAAAAAAAGGTTATGAATCACAAGGAAAGGCTTTTGATTTAGACAATAACACACAAGCTGCTGCCGAAATTTCTAAATCTTTCGGTCCAATTGTTTTAAGATTACAAAACTACCGAAAATACTATTTAGATAGCAGTGAAAAATCTTTTGTTAGTATTGATGAAATTCGATTTTTAGTCTCTGGTGGAATTAGTTTCTAATCGAAAACAAATGGTGTAATAGGGCAGAGTATGCAAATTCTGTTCTAAGATTTATTTTTCCCAAACTTACGATTTGGAAATTGTTTTCATGAAAAAATAAAAGGTCGTCTGGTTTCCATCCAGATTCAGGTCCAAAAACATACAGATTAGTTTCCAAAAATCCATTTTTGGATTTAAATATCGACTGGCAGTTTTCACCTTCTCTATCTAAAACAAAAACATTTCCCTTCCAGTCCTTTAAAAAATTTTTCCAAAGAAAAGACTTTTCTTGAATTACAAAAGGTAACCGACTATTTCCCGTTTGGCTAAGACCTGTTTCTAAGTAGGATGCTGATTCTTTCGTGTAAACTGGTGAAGTCCAAAACTCTTTGTTTTTTGTTTCAGTAGCATAAAAATATATGGAATCCACTCCGTATGCTCCGCTTAGGTGGAATATCTTTTTTCCCGTTTGAGGCCTAGGTAAAGAAAAGAAAGTATGGATAAGGAGGGGTTTTAAAACATTAGGGATTGGATTTACTTTTTCTAAAGTGGTAGAAGATTCCGATATAGATTGAATTTTAAAAATATAATTACCTGAACCTGGAATTACAACTTGTATCTGGTCATTTGTTATCTTTTTTAATATGGTTCGGATATGAGTATGTCTTTCATCCGATAGTTGTATAAAATGGTTTTGAACAAGTTCCTCTTCATAAATAAGAATCCAATTCAAAGTTTAAATCTCAAAATTAGGTTTTGTTTCTGGTTGGGATTCTTCGATTGAATCGTTAGGAACTGATTCCTCATCCGGTCCTATTAATGGAGATTCCCACTGGTTTTCTTCTTTTAAATCAGGTTTTGGAGTTTCCGGTAAACTAGTCCACTTCCAAAAATACAAAAACAATATGGCAATGAGGACTATCGGAATGATTCGAAATTCTCTTTTTTGGGGTCCTTGTTTCGATTTAAAATAATCAATGGGTGCATATAGTAAATCGATGATTAACTCTTTATAACTTTGAAACGAGGGTTTGAATTGGAAAGAGGGGATTGAATCAGAGGTATCTTGAAAATCCTCTGTCGATTCCAAATCGGGTACATACGTAAAACGATGAGAACAAACTGGGCATTGTACCAAAATGGTTCCCTGTGTAGCAGGGAACCTTAACATCGTGGAACAATTCGGACATTGTTTAACGAGATTCAATGAAGAACCTTCGTTTTAGTATTTTAAAGAACTCTTAAGTGCTTCTACGTTTTTCTTGTAGTGTTTATTAGAGTCGCGATCGTTATAATCGAAAAGTTTTGTAAACAATTTGTCGAAGTAGTCCAAATTCTTGAAATAGAATTGTTTTTTGAAATTATTTCTAATTGGGTTTGTTTTTGTATTCTCTACATTTGCAAGAATGTATTTACCAACACCTTTTTCAGAAGGAGTTTCTGGAGTTCCCCAAACAGGATAATCATCGTGTTGGTAGAAAAGCTCAATTTTTTCATTATGTGCAGGTGTTCCGTTAGGTGCAACATCAGCAATCACAGAAATGATTTTATCTTCTAAAACAAAATTGTTTTGGTAAATATATGTTCTTACTTTTGTAAGGTTACGAGGTTGTTCTTTTCTTGGATCTGGATCCGCATTGTTCGCACCTTCAAAAAATAGTTCCATCTTTTTGAATTTAGCGCCAAGGTTTTTTCCTGATCTTCCGTCTTCACTTCCAACAAAGTCAAAAACTTCTAAATGTAAACAAGTGTTATCTTGTGCTTCTTGTTTGTCTGCTGCTTCACATCGTTCTCCATCTGCACTTGGTTTTCCTTTGTAAAGGACAGTGCGGTGAGGGAGAGTTCTTACTTTCATCTTAAATAAAACTGTGTGCAAACGAAGACGTTTGTTCACTTCAGAAATATTATCATCCAGTTCTTTTTCTGTCTCAGAGATGGATTTACCGGATTGAGTGGGATCAATTCCAGCGGATGTGGATCCTGTTTCCGAGCTACCAGTTTGAGCGAAAACCCCAAAGTTGAGCAAAAGGATGGGGAGAATTAATTTTATTTTCATGTCCGAATCTTCCTAAAAGGTTAAATTGAGGATACCAAGGAACGACCGATGGTCGTAAACAATTATCCTGTAAAAATTATCGGTATTTCACCTAGAAGATTGAAGCCGAAACTATTACTTTTTAGCGTTTCCATCCAAAATCCGGGAGGGATTCTAAATAAAAGGAAATTTCTGGAGCCTGCAAAATTTCGCCTTTTTCCCAATTTTTCGTGATCCACCGCCGTTCTACATAGTCGCAATAATCCTTTAAGTTTCTGCCCGAAGCCCCTTCTAAGGCTTCTGCTAATTTCCTATGGTCGTTTTTGCTTAATTGTTTGGCATATCCTAATAAAATTTGGGCCCTTTCCTCCTGATTTGGCAAAGGAAAATAGATTTTTCTATCAAACCGGGACAAAAGTGCGGAATCAAGGTCGTGTTTTCGGTTGGTGGCTCCAATCGTAATCGTACCACTTCGTTCGGCAAACCCATCTAGTTTTCGGAGGAGAACACTCAGTAAGTTTCTTGTCGCTTCAAATAACCCATCCTCTCTGGATGTGGCAAGGGAATCAATTTCATCCAAAAAAAGCATACATTGCGGAAATAGAGCAGCAGCATCAAAAACCATCGCCAAATTTTGGGAAGATTCGCCATAGTATTTACTTAAAATCGATTCGATGGGTACATAAACCATTGGGACCCCACAAAGATGGGAAACAATTTTTGCCATACTGGTTTTTCCCACTCCCGGTTCTCCTTCGAAGAGGACAGCACGAGGTAGGTTTGGACTTGGTTTATTACGTGTGAGTTTGGTGATTTCTAAAAATGGTTCTGGTTTGAGAATCGGAAATACCAAACTTTCTAAAATTTGATCTTTTACACCCTCATAACCAAAAATAGAATCAAATCCCAATTCATTTCCTTTCGCTTTTTCTAAATGGGGATCATACACTTCGGCTCCCAGTTGGTGGAGAAGGACTCTTGGGTCTTTTGTGGTTCCTCCTTCCGCTTTAAGAAACTGAAAGAGATTGAGGACGGTTTGTATTTCCTTGGTAGAAAAATCTCCGTGTTTCGAACATTCTACCTTTAAATCTGATTTAAAAGAAAACCGAATCCTAAATTTGCCGGAAAGGTTCCTTTGGGGTTCAAATAGGTTTTCATTTAATGCTTGGATACTGATATATCCTTCTTCAAAATTATAAATGCGAAAGTTTTCGATATAATTTCTCACAATTCCTATGCAGTCTAGGATTTTGTCTTTGCTTGCATTTTCTGTCCGAAATCGAAATAGGGTTTCCTCTTTTTCCTGAACAAACTGATAATTTGCATTTTTTAGTTCAGTAGCGAAGAGTTCCTTTGCTTTAAAGTAATCCGGATGGGACTGGGAATTGGACATAAGGAACAAAATGCGGAACTTTCCCTTTTTTTTCAAGGAAGGAATTTGATTTCCACCGACGAATAGATTGGAGAGGTTGCAAAGATATGGGTGAAGGTTCACTATCACAAGAAGACATAGACGCGCTACTCGGCGGATTTGGCGGTGGTGCCAATGCCCCTGCTGGTGGTGGTTCAGGCGGCGGCGGTCTTGATGATTTGGATGCCCTGGTTGGCGGAGGCGGCGGAGATGATAATGGTCCTTCTTTTGCAGACATAGCGGCAGCCTTAGGTCCCAGTGCGACTCCATCACCGGCAAGATCGGGTGCAAAAACTCAATCTGGTTCCGGCAATAATACTGCAAACCTCAACTTACTATTAGATGTTACCTTACAGTTAACCATAGAACTCGGAAGAACAACTATGTTTATCAAAGATGTTTTGCAACTCACGGAAGGAACAGTCGTGGAGTTAGATAAAAATATTGGGGAAGAACTCGATATCTTAGCCAATGGCAAACTAGTTGGCCGAGGAAAACTTATCATTTTAGATGATTACTATGGGGTACAAATCACTCAAATTGTAGATCCAATGGAAAGACTGGGTGGCCCCGCCTTTTTATAAATTGATTTCATTTTAATTTTACTCAATAATATATGAATTTTGAATCACCATATCAATTGGAACGGATCACAAATCCATCCGAAGATTTACAATCAGAACTCTGGAACCTACTGCATGAATACAGCATATCTAAGTTAGGTGATTCAAACCTCGAAAAAAAAGAATTTTTTGCCATCCTTGTCAAAGAGGGAAAAACTCTTGTTGCTGCGTCCCTTTGTTATTTATTTTTTAAAGGTTTAAACCTCCAACTCTTATGGGTCGCAGAAGAAAAGCGGGGAATGGATTTAGGAACCAAATTGCTTATTCAAATCGAAGAAGAGGCCAAAACTCTAGGTGCCACTTTGGTATTTGGTTATTCATTTGGGTTCCAAGCCCCCAAATTTTACACAAAATTGGGTTATAAAGAAGTAGGTATGATCCCCAATTACCCAGAAGGTCAGAATTGTTATTTCCTTTGCAAAAAGTTGACAACCGATTCTCCTTGACACCAATTCTTCCTCTTTCAAATTGTATCTTATGTTAACTCTAGCCATTGTGTAGACCGCCAAAACGGTGAACTTGTTTTGGATACCCCGCCTAAATTCAATTAGGAGGCGGCTATCTTCGCACAGGCGGTCTATTCCTCTCATCCACTGTTTTGGTTTCCTCTTTTTGTTTTGCCGCAAAAACTGGATATGGTACGTGAATCCGAACTATCTAAATTTCAAAAGTTCTCAAAGAAAAAACGTTTTGATGATGAAGACGAAGACGTTTCATTGCAAAAACTAAAAATCAAATCTCACAGGTTTCGTTCCGATATAGAGGAATTCCGCTGTGTGGAATGCAAACAAATGGTGTTTCCTCCCGGTTTTGGAACTGACCAGAGAAACCATTGTCCCAATTGTTTGACAAGTTTACATTTGGACAATTCTCCTGGAGACCGAGCTGCGATTTGTGGAAGTAAGATGGAAGCAATTTCCATTTGGGTGAGAAAAGGGGAATGGGTGATTTTACATCGCTGTAAAGGTTGTGGGGTGATCCATGCCAATCGCATTGGGCCAGATGACAATGAAGCCCTACTTGTTTCCCTTGCTGCGCAAGCAATGGCAAAACCAAGTTTTCGTTTGTTTAGAGAAAATCCGGTGGAAGACCCACCGGATGACAAATGTTAAACAACATTTCCTGTATTCTAGGAATGTGTCCTATTATGCTTTTGGTTTTTTCCCTTCGGTTAAGTTGGCAATGAGGTTTGGTAAATTCATCACATCCGCTGGGATGAGGATTTCCGTATTCTCTTTGGCAACATTGAGGAAGTTGTGGATAAAAGCTTTTGTGATTTGGAGTTTGATCGCCGAAGCTCCTCCTTGGTCGGAGATAGCCCCTGCGATGGATTCAATCCCTTTGGCAGTGGCTACGGCTAGGGCTTCTATTTCAGTGGCTTTACCTTCGGCAGAGTTGATCCTTCTTTGTTTTTCCCCTTCCGATTTGTTCACCGCTTCTTCTTTAAAACCGAGGGAGCGGTTGATTCGTGAATCTCTTTCCCCTTCAGAAAGAAGCACCTGGGAACGTTTGGCGATCTGTGCTTTCTTTTCTTTTTCCATGGCATCAAGAACCGATTTCGGTGGAACAATATTCAAAATTTCATATCGATTGACTTTGATTCCCCAAGGTTCTGATGCTTGGTCAATCGCTGCTACAATCGTAGAATTGATTAAATCTTTTTCACCAATGGTTTTGTCTAGTTCCATCGTTCCGATGACAGAACGCATCGTAGTTTGTGCGAGTTGGATCGCTGCAAATTGGAAATCTTCGATTCCGTAAGAAGCACGAACGGGATCAATGATTTTTAAATAAATCACTCCATCTACCTTCACCTGTACGTTGTCATGCGTGATACAAATTTGTGGTTGTACATCGATGGACTGTTCTTTGAGAGTATGGTAATAAGCATCACGATCAATAAAAGGAATGAGGATATGAAATCCTGCTCGTAAACTCCGAGAGTATTTTCCCAATCGTTCCACAATTAATACATCTTGTGCCGGAATGATGCGAATGCAGCGAAAGATTTTATAAATCAAATAAATGGCAATGATCGACCAAAAACCTAAATATGCAAATTCCATACTATTCTCCTACCTGTGGGATTTTTGTGGTGATTTTGGAAAGGCCTTCAAACACTCCACCAATGTTTGCTAAAGTTTCTGGAACCACTGTCGTTTTCGATGTTTTTAGAATTTGACCAAGGGCATCCAAATACTCTTGGGTGATTTGTAAACTCACAGCTTCCTTCCCACCTTTTTTGCTAATGGCTTCCGAGATGAGTTGTAAACCTTTTGCCGTTGCATTGGAAATGAGTGTGATCTCTTGGGCACGTCCATCGGCTTCATTCACCAATCTGATTTTTTCCCCTTCGGAAATGTTGATTGATTCTTGTCTTTCCCCAACCGAATGATTCACGCGAGCTTCCTTTTCTCCTTGGGAGATGGTGATCTCGGCTCGTCTTTCCCTTTCGGATTTCATTTGGTTTTCCATCTCCAGTAAAATTTGTTTGGGCGGAGTGATATTGCGAATTTCGTATCTTGTAACTTTGATTCCCCAAGGATCGGTAGCACGATCAATATTGGAAACCACTCGGCCATTGATTTCATCTCGTTCTGAAAGTAGGTTATCAAAAATTAATTTTCCGATTTCAGAGCGAAGAGTGGTTTGGGCAAGTTGGGTTGTTGCCAACATAAAGTTATCGATTCCATAAGATGCTTTTTCGCCATCGATGACTTTTAAATACAAAACTCCATCCACTTCAACGGATACGTTATCCCTAGTGATACAAACTTGTGGATCAATATCGATGGTTTGTTCTTTTAGGTTTTGGCGGTAACGAATTTGGTCTACAAATGGAATCATAAAATAAAATCCCGATTTTAAAACCCCGTTCAAAACTCCTAATCTTTCTTTAACATAAACACTTTGTTCTGGAACAATGATGATTGTTTTTTTGATGATATATACAACTATCAAAAATACAACAATGACGGAAGCACCCATAGTTTCTCCTTTGTGACGTTTGAGCCTACAATGTAAGGAAAAAGAGAAAAGGGTTTTTTTATTTATGACCGAAAAAAAAATGAATACTTTCTTAGGAATCCACACGTTCCACAGTGAAGGTAAGATTTTCTCGAGATAGAATGCGCACATAATTGCCTTTGGGAATTTTGGAATCTTTAGAAACTGCATCCCAAAGGGTTCCTTGGAATCGAATTTTTCCGCCATGTCTGTCTACTAAGATATCAATTTCTACAGGAACAATTTGATTAAGAAAATCATCTTGGATAAATGGATCCACAGAGGATTCAGATTTAAAAAAACGTTTTATGGCAGTTCCGCCAACGAGGATCGACACAAAACTTGAAATGACCCAAACAATTACTTGGGTATAAAATTCGATAGGCAATAAACGAGCCAAAATCCCTGTAAATATGGCACCAATTCCTAAAAACATCACAAAGGTTCCCGGCAGGAGAAATTCAGAAAACAATAATGTAATTCCTAGGAAAATCCAGATATACGGTGAGTTTACAAAAATAAAATCCAAAGGGAACCTCTAAAGAAAAGGAATATGGAATTCTAGATAAGGCAAGAAAAATAATACTTTGATTTCGGAGGAAGACATAGAACCTGTCTTGTGTGAAACGAATTTTCCTTATTTTACTAGGAGTCTTTCTCCTCCTCCAATTTTTCCCAATCGATCGTTCCAATCCTCCTGTCAAATCGGAGATCCAAACGAGTACAGAGATTAAAGAAATCTTAAAACGAAGTTGTTACGACTGCCATTCAAACGAAACAGTTTGGCCGGCTTACTCTTATATTTTTCCTGCCTCTTTGCTTATTTCTCACCATGTGGAAGAAGGAAGAGAAGAATTGAATTTTTCAGAGTTTGGACTTCTTGCAGAAAAGAAACAAAACAAAAAAATCTACGAAATTTGGGAACAAGTGGATGAAGGGGAGATGCCTCCCAAAGACTATCTTTTGTTACATCCAAACTCAAAGTTATCTGACAAAGATAAAGAAATTTTAAAACAATGGTCGGACCGTTTCAGTGAGGAATCGGAATGAAAGAAAAAAAATTATGGGGGGGGCGATTTGATGCACCTCCATCCTCGCTAATGATTCGCATTGGGGAATCGATCAGTTTTGATAAAGAACTGTATGCTCACGATATCGAAGGATCCATCTCTCATTCACGAATGTTGAAACGAATTGGAATCCTTACCGAATCAGAACAAAGAAAAATTGAAACAGGGCTTGGGCAAATCAAAAAGGAAATCGATTCCGGAAAATTTGAATTCAAAATCGAAAATGAAGACATTCATATGTCTGTGGAATCTCGCCTAACAGAACTTTTGGGTGATTTAGGAAAAAAATTGCATACTGGCCGCAGTCGCAATGATCAGGTTTCTCAAGATGTACGATTGTATATCAAATCAGAAGTGGGGTCTATTTTAGTATACCTTCTGGATTTACTTGTGGCCTGGGTCACGAAAGCAGAAGCCCATACAAAAACCATCATTCCTGGTTACACCCATTTACAAATCGCCCAACCCATTCGTGCCTCCCATTATTTTTTATCTCATTTTTGGGCCAATGTTCGCGACTTTGAAGATTTTTTAGATGCCTACGAAAGGGCTGATGAACTGGTATTAGGATCTGGTGCACTTGCCGGTGTCAATTATTCCACAGACAGAGATTTTCTAAAAAAAGATTTATCTCTTTCTAGGATTTCGGAAAACTCTATGGATGCTGTGAGCCAAAGAGATCATATCTTTAAATTTCTTTTCGCTTCCTCACAGTTTATGATCCATGCTTCGCGATTTTGTGAAGAAATTATTTTATATACATCGCAAGAATTTAGTTATTTTAAACTCCCGGACCACCTAACTACAGGTTCGTCCATAATGCCGCAAAAGAAAAACCCCGATGTGGCAGAACTCATTCGAGGAAAGGCAGGACGAGTGATCGGGAGTTTAACTCACCTCCTTGTGATGGTAAAAGGAACGCCCTTATCGTATAACAGGGATTTTCAGGAAGACAAACTCCCGTTATTTGATACAGTCAAACAAATCAAATTGAGTATTGAAGGTGTTCGGGATATGGTAAAGGGAATCCAAGTATTTCCAGAAAATGCCACAAAAAGCCTTCGTTCTGGATTTTCTACGGCCACAGACCTTGCCGATTGGCTTGTCAGTGCTAAGGGAATTCCATTCCGAACCGCACATGAAATTGTAGGTGAGTTAGTTAAAAATTGTTCGGCAAAAGGTTATGATTTATTTAACATTCCTAGTGGGGAAAGGGGACAAATCCATGCGGTGCTTACCGATCCGGGATATGAGGCTGCCATTTCGCTCGAAACATCTTGTGACAAAAAAGATGTGATAGGAGGAACGGCATTCCCTCGTCAAAAAGAACAAATCAAACGGGCCAAGGCAAAAGTAAACGAATTGACCAAAAAGCTAAAATCGATAGAATCTAAGGTTAAAAAGTAAATATGAATTCAAAGTTGTTCCAGAAAGTCGTTTTTTTCACCATTCTCTTTTTGTCTGTTTCGCAAACCATCCAATGTAGTGACCAAAGATTTAAAAAGATCACCTACGAGCCAATTTCGTATTCACCTTCAAAGGTCATAGTCAAACGACAAGATGTTACTTCCCTCAAACTGCCTGAGAAACCTGCCATTTATGCGGTATTCAATACCAGTGCTGGAGATTTAGTTTTGGAACTTTATGATACAGCGGCACCGAAAACAGTTCAGAATTTTATCGATTTGGCCCAAGGAGAAAAAGAATTTCAAACTGACAAAGGTGCCGAAAGACGACCATTTTATGATGGTCTAAAATTCCACCGTGTCATCGAAAACTTTATGGCGCAGGGCGGATGTCCTAGAGGTGACGGAACTGGTGGTCCGGGGTACCAAACCGAAGATGAAATCAATGCCAAGGCTTTAGGTTTAGACAAACTTAAAATCAAAGATGCTCCCCAATACCAGTCTCAATTGCAGAGAGCTGTCCTTGCGGAATTTAAAATCCAATCCAGAGCCGAGTTTGAAGAGAAACGGACCGAAGTAGAAAAAGCTTACCAAGAAGCAATGGAATTACCTGTTTTAGAAGTATTACACCGAGTGGGATATCGTTATAACGAAGTCCTCCCAAGTAAAAAAGCACTACGCGGGTCATTGGCAATGGCTAACGCTGGTCCCAATACCAACGGATCACAATTTTTTATCAACCAAGTGGATACTCCCCATTTGGATGGACTACATACTGTATTTGGATTTTTGGTTTCGGGGTACGATGTTCTTGACCGAATCATTGAAAAAGGAAATTTACAGACAACCATTCGTAAGGTTGTGATCATAGACAAACGCCAATGAACTACTTAGAAGGAATTGAAGTCATACAGAAATATACATCTGGTTCTTCCGTAGAACCAGTGTTAAAATTTATTATGACAGTTCCTCATAATGAAGAAGCGTTTGCGAACGCACTGGATGAAATCGGGGGAATCAATCGTTATCCCGATACCTTTGTGGGTCTTCTTAGTTTTATTAGTTTCATTCTTGGCCAAAAGTCCAAAATGAACCAACTGTATGAAACGGCCCTGGAACGATACGAATCCTTAAACCAGGTCACAGCCAAACGGCGACCAACCGAAGAAGAATCCAAGATCAAACGGACCTTAACGGACTTTATTTTAAAAATCGAGAAGGTATTTGAAATTCAGGATTTAACAGATGAGAGTTTGGTTAAGGAACTCAACCGATTTGTTTCCGAGGCAAACCTTTATGGTGTCACAGACAATGAGATCAAAAACCTAAAAGTTTCCTCCAAAACTGTGGCGCTTGTAGAACCCCATTTGGACAAACAGAGGGAAAACTACTACCAATACAAAAAACTAAGTTCTGTCATGACAAGGCTCATTCGGATTGCCGATTACATTCTGGCAGAAGCCAAAATGGGTACAAGTTAAGGATTTTATGTCCTAAAAATTCTTTCGGAAAACTCAAGTCCTGCCGAAATCTTTAAGTGTATGCGGTCTTTCCGAACATTTATTCTTTTAGGTATTCTTTTGGTCAGATCCCTTGTTGCCTTTCCAGACCGAGATGCACGCGGAGAGAGGATCGATAATTTTGTCTCCCTCCAATCCAAAATCAGTCTTTCTTTGACAAAAAGAAGTTACCAATTCGGAGAAAGAGTCCCGCTGACCTTCACCATCACCAATACAGGAAAGGAAGTTGTCCGCATTTTCCCTTCCTTTGATTACAGATACTCCTTTCAAATCATCGTAAAGGATGAAAATGATCGGATTTTGACTCCCATCGAAGATCCGGAATTTCCAGATCCCATCCTCAAACGTAGGACCACTATCGTGAATTTAGTGGGAGATGAAAATAAGGAAGTAAGCCTTCATCGCAATGAATCCTTTTCCAAAACCATTTATTTGGATGAACATTATAGTTTTTTACCAGACCAAAAGTTTTATGTAACTGGATACTTTTATCCAAATTATACAGAAGATAAATCTGCTTTTCTTCGTTCCCAGAATACAGTGGGTTTTCTTTTTCAAAATCCAAAAGCCGAGAGAAAAGAAACTGTCACTCGCCAAATTACGGAGAATGGTGGGCTTTCCCCGGAAGAAACCATCTTCCTATTTCTCGGTGCGGAGATGAAAAAACATTGGGAATACCATTTTAAGTGGATCGACTTTTCGGAATATATTTTAGCTTATGATCGTTTCAGCAGTGCTTATACCGAAGCGGGGGTAGGAGAACGAGAAACTATCATTGAGGACTTTAAAGAGTATTTGACGGAGACACCCTCCGGTGTTTTAAAATACTTTAAAGTAATGAATGTGGACTATCCCTCCAAAAGAGATGCAAGAGTCCAGGTCTATGTAGAAAGAATGATGGGTCGGTTCAAAACAAGGTACGAATATATATACACCTTGCGACAAGATGAAGGAAGCCGTGTTGGATTTTGGCAGATTAAAAACTTACTCGTAAAGGTAAAAAAATGACGGAAATCCTTTCCCAAGACGAAATTGATGCCCTGTTAAACGCCATCTCCTCGGGCGAAGTTTCCGAGGATGAATATTCATCGGTGGGGGAACAGAAGAAAGTCAAAATCTACGACTTCAAACGTCCGGATAAATTTTCAAAAGACCAAATTCGTACACTACAGATGATGCACGAGACCTTTGCTCGTTTGGCGACCACTGGACTTTCTGCGCAGTTACGAGCCCTTGTTGTGGTGCACGTGGCATCAGTAGACCAGTTAACTTACGAAGAATTCATTCGTTCCATCCCGAACCCAACCACACTTGCGGTGATCAATATGGACCCTCTTCGCGGGTCTGCGATTTTAGAAATTGACCCTTCGATTTCCTTCACTATCATCGATCGTCTGTTTGGTGGTAAAGGGGAATCATCTAAGGTCAACCGAGAACTTTCGGATATCGAGTTATCGGTAATGGAAGGGATCATTGTAAGGATTCTTGGAAACTTACGTGAGTCTTGGTCAACGGTAATTGACCTACGTCCAAGACTTGGTAACATTGAAACAAACCCGCAGTTTGCTCAAGTTGTTCCTCCCAATGACATGGTGGTATTGATTACCCTCGAAACGAAAGTGGGAGAAGTGGAAGGGATGACAAACCTTTGTATTCCTTACATCACCATTGAACCAATTATTAATAAACTTTCAGCGCAGTACTGGTATTCCTCAATTCGTAAAGGGGAAGTGGATGAAAACCGAGCCGTCATCCAAGAACGTCTCGACCAGGTCAAAATCCCTCTCATTTCCGAAGTGGGAAGTGTAGATATTTCCTTGAATGACCTCATGAATCTACATGTGGGTGATGTGATCAAACTGGAAAACACACCGATTAAAACCGACCTTATGGTAAAGGTAGGGGATCGTAGTAAGTTCAAAGCCACGCCAGGCCGAGTAGGGAACCGTCTTGCCATCCAAATAGGAGATAGCATTGAGGACATTCCAGACGAACTTCTCGGATCCACGAGATCGGAACAAGAATACTGATTTTTCGCTAAACGGAGTTTATGCGAAAGAATCAAACGTTTCAGATTTTTTTTTCCAGATGGGGAAAGTTTGATTTTTACAAATCATTCTTTTGGAAGAATGACAGGTATAAATTATTTTCGGTTAAGAGAATTTCCCTGAAAGTTTCTATTCTTTTTCCAATACTGACTCGTTTTGTCACTTCGCTAGCCATTCTTTGTTTGTATTTCTCAAGTATTTCGATTGAAGCCAAACCTACTAAAACATTGGGAAAAGTGAAGGGGAAAATCTCTAAGATTCGCCAAACCATTGTTTTGTCCATTGATGGATTTCCGGCTTACTACTGGTCAGATCCCAAATACCATTCTTATTTCCCGCTTTTAAGCGAACTCTTTCTAAAATACGGAGTTTCTGAAATTGAAACCGTCAATCCTTCCGTTACGTATCCGGCACATACCTCTATGGTGACGGGGAAAGACCCAAGTGAACATGGAATCTATAACAATACCTTATCCGATCCTTTTGAAAAAAATGAGGGAGGATGGATGTGGTATGCAGAAGACATCTTAGTTCCTACACTTTGGGATTTGGCAAAAGAAAATCGTAAAACCACTGCAAACGTATTTTGGCCTGTCACTGTGGGGGCAGGTATCGATTGGAACCTTCCTCAATACTGGCGAAAAAAAATCCCAGAAGATGACAAACTCCTTCGGGTATTATCCACCAAGGATCTTCACAAAAAAGCAGAACTTGCCGTTGGATTTCCGTTAAACGATGTTTCCAAAGATGAAGTGAAATTAAAAACAGCCACTTGGCTCTTTCAGAAAAAAAATCCAGATCTTATGTTTGTTTACACTACAGATTTGGATTCCAACCACCACGGATTTGGCCCAGGATCAGAAAAAGCCCTTTCACGGCTTTTGGAACTAGACAAGTCCATCTTTTCTTTTTTGCAATCGGTAGGAGCCTTTACTCCCAAAGGACCGGCGATCGTAATTGTTTCCGACCACGGCTTCCATTCTGCAGATTCAATTTGTGCCCCGAATGTAGTTTTAAAACAAAAAGGTTATATCAATGACGAGGTTGGCACCTACAATTTAACTTTTAAAAGTTCTGGTGGCACATCCATCCTTTTGCCAGGTTCCGGTTTCCAAGCAACAGAGGAAGAACTCCAATTGATAGTATCTGAAGTTTTAAAATCTTGTCCAGGATCTGAATGGATTTCTTCTTCTGCTTCTACAGGTGAGCCCTTAGGTGAATTAGGAAAGCCAATTCCTGGGGAAATTGATACACGTTTCCTTCAAAAGAGAATCCATCCGCAGGCTTTGGGGCTTTTTTACACAAAACAGGCGTTATTCTTTAGTGGAACGAGAAAAGGGGAACTGTTTACCAAATCACAAACAAAGATCCACGGTCATGGGTATTGGAATGCGAACCCAGAGATGAAAACCATTGGTTTTGTTTATGACCCAACGGGGAAAAAACACAAGTTTGAATCCGTAAAGGATGTATTTGGAATCGTTAAAGATATATTAGGTTTAAAAGAAAAGAAAACTAAAGGGCCTCGTCTGCCTACGCATACAAAACCCTGATCGAAAATCTGAATCGATTGGAAACGATTCAGACAATAAGGTTATTCTTATTGATGTAATGAACCAAGGATCGCCTCTCCCACTGCTTTTGCTGACTGTGGATTTTGTCCTGTCACAAGCCTTGTATCTACTTCCACATGGCTCATCCAAGGTGCCGATTTGGAATACTTTCCGCCCGAAGCAATCAGTTTGTTTTCCAAAAGAAAAGGAACCACACCTTCCAGTTTCACAATCTCTTCTTCTTCATTGGAAAACCCATTCACTCGTTTGCCAGCAATCAGTTTTGATCCATCAGACAGGGTGACATTGACAAGTGCCGATGGTCCGTGACAAACGGCGCCTACAATCCCTCCTGATTCATAGATAGTCCGAGTCAAATCTTGGAGTTCTTTGTTCTCTGGAAAGTCCCACATGGTTCCATGTCCGCCGGCAAAGTAGATCGCAGAATAATCGCTAGGACTTATCTCTTTTGGTGTTTTGGTATGGATTCGTTTTTCTTTATATACGGGATGGTTCCAAAATTCTTTGTTTGCGGCATCCTCCAAATCAAATCCATCCACAGGAGGTTCTCCCCCTTTCGGACTTACCAAATCCATTTCCACACCAGCGTCGTGTAAAACTTTCCAAGGGTGAGACACTTCTCCCAAATGGTAACCGGTGGAACCTGCGTTTCCTTTTTCACCGTGACTTGTTAATACAAATAATACTTTTTTCATTGGATCCTCTCTTTGATTCCTTTTATTGAATCGCTCTATAAAGAAAATATTTCCTTATCTGTTTTTTTAGACAAGAGAAAGTTATTATTAAAAATATGATGGTGTTTATTCCTTGTTATTAATAATTTTATATCAAGATGAATCCCATCGAATTGTACCAGAGTTTTTACCTTATCTACCGTGAGAGAAATTTAACAAAAGCGGGGAAAATTCTTGGGTTATCCCAACCGGCACTCAGCTTACATTTACAATCTCTGGAAAGGCATAGAAAAGAGGTTTTGTTTCGACGCACTTCTAGAGATTTAGTTCCGACTGAGGCCGCCAAACGTTTGTATGTGCAGATTGCAGGTCCCATAGAAGAATTAGAACGTATGGAAGGGACAATCCGACCCAAAGAAAAAATAGGCAAACTCCGGATTGGTTCTGCCAAAGAGATTTTTTTAGAAAAAATTTTGCCAAAACTTTCTGCATTGGGGGAAAAATTTCATGTAATCTATGGTCATCCACCTGTACTTTTGGATTCTTTGGAAAAAAAGGAAATCGATTTAGTCATCACCAATCAAAAGTTAAGTGTTCCTGGGATTTTGTTAGAAGAATTATATAAGGAAAAATTTGTATTTGTGGCATCAAAATCCATCAGTTCGAAAGAGAATTTCCCTTTTCGTGGACAAACCAAACCCAAAAATGAAATGATCAAAACTTGGATGGAAAACCAACATTGGTTTGTGTATAGCGAAGACTTTGCAATTGTTCGTAGGTTCTGGAAGGTAAACTTTGAATCTCGTCCGAAATTAAAAGAGTATTCTGTTTTACCGAATCTTCATGATATTCGGACGGCATTGGAACTTGGGAGCGGTGTTTCGGTTTTGCCAACGTACCTTTTGGGCAAAAAATCTTCATTGTATACAAATGATAAAGATTGCCAGGGTTTTGAGAACCAACTGTATTTGGTTAGTCGAGAAGAGGATATCGATTTTTTAGAAGAAAAATTTCGAACCATTCACCATTGGGTGAATGGTTAAAGGTTTAGTTAATGTTTTTTCCAGTGGATGCATTCGCCTGGGCATTCATCCATTTCCTTTTGTACCTTTTTTTCATCTTCATCTGGAATCATCGCATCGTTGATGAATTCACCTGAAATATGTGTTTGAGAAACATCATCCTCATCCATCATAAAATATTTTGGTAAATTATCTGCACATTGGTTACAAGAAGTACAATTGTCTTTGTCTACATAAGCTTTTCTCATGATAGGTTCTCTCTCAGTTTATAATATAAAATAATGGATACAAAAAATATGGTGACTGCGTTTGCGAGAATGATAGGCAAATCAGATTTTAAAACTCCATACACAAACCACAAAAGTACACCAATAAAAAACATAATGTACATATTACGACTGATGTCTCGGGTTTGTTTGGTCATCACCACTCGTAATACTTGTGGGAGAAAAGACACGGTCGTTAAAAAAGCGGCAACGTAGCCGATGAGATTTTCCATTTAGGCTTTGTACTCTCGTTTTACGACAGTTTTGACTCCACCACGAACATTGTAATCACCAACCACTTTTACATATAGGGGATCTACAGCCAAAACAAAGTCTTCCAGGATTTTGTTCACAACGTTTTCATGGAAAATTCCTATATTTCGAAAAGACATCATATATTCTTTAAGGGATTTTAATTCCACACAGCGATCTCTGGGGATGTAATCGATATATATGGTTCCAAAGTCGGGAAGTCCGGTTTTTGGGCAAACCGCAGTGAATTCCGGGATGGTAAATTCAATATTGTATTCTTTTCCGGCATACACATTGGCAAACCATTCGATTTCTGGGGTTTTCCAGGACGGGATATGGTCTTGTTTGTCCTCGTAAGAAGATTCTGATTTTTTTTCCGACATTTGTTTACCCCGACAATTGCAAAATTATTTTGGAATCATCCCATGAAAAGTGATAAAAAAATTGCAGTCGTCGATTTCGGCGGTCAATACGCTCACCTCATCGCTTCCCGAATTCGTAGGCTTGGAGCCTATACGGAAATCCTATCCAACGAAGAACCTCTCTCTGTTTACGCATCTTATGCGGGAATCATACTTTCCGGTGGACCAAGCAGTGTGTATGAAAAGGGAGCTCCACTTTTACCAGATGGTTTCTTCCAAATTTCTGTTCCTATACTCGGAATCTGTTACGGGCACCAACTTTTAATGAAGGCCCTCGGTGGTGAAGTTGTTTCTTCTAATTCTAAAGAATATGGTCCAGCCATTTTAGAAATTCAAAATCCAAATTCTTTACTTTCCCAATCACTCTCTCCAAAAACAAAAGTTTGGATGAGCCACGGAGATGAAGTGGTTCGAATGCCGGATGGATTTCAAATCGTTGCTTCCTCCGATAATTGTCGTTATGCGTTTGTTTCTAATGAGTCTAAAAAACAATTTGGAATCCAATTCCATCCAGAAGTCACACACTCGGAAGAAGGGGAAGTTTTACTTCGTAACTTTGTGAATCTTTGTAATGCAGGTTCCAGTTGGAGTATCTCACAGTTTCTAGAAGAACAAATCTCTGAATTACAAAAGAAAGTCCCGCAAGGAAAAAATGTGTTTTTACTCGTGTCTGGGGGAGTGGATTCTTCCGTAGCTTATTTACTTCTTGCCAAAGCTCTTGGGAAAGACCGGGTGAAGGGACTCCTTGTCGACACAGGGTTTATGCGTAAAAATGAAGTGAAGGACCTTATGGACAACCTCCACCAAGTTGGCTTCGACCTCACCATTTGGGATGAAAGCGAAATTTTTTACAAACATCTAAAATCAGAATTTGAACCTGAAAAAAAACGCCGTATCGTGGGAGATTTATTTTTAGAAGCACAAGGAAAAGCTACCGATTCCCTTGGTTTGGATTCAGAACATTGGCTTCTTGGCCAAGGAACCATTTACCCAGACACCATCGAATCCGGGGGAACCAAACACTCTCATAAAATCAAAACCCACCACAACCGTGTCCCTCAAATTGAAAAACTCATCCAAGAAGGGAAAATCATCGAACCAATCGCTGATTTGTATAAAGATGAAGTGAGAGAACTGGGAAGACTTCTTGGCCTTCCCGAACGTTGGATCGAAAGGCATCCTTTTCCGGGCCCAGGCCTTGTGGTAAGAATGATTGCAAGCCCAGAATCAAAACCGCCTTCTATCAATTTTACTGATTTGGCTCTTTCTGGAAAAAAAGCTGAAGTGAGAATTTTACCCATCCTTTCCGTGGGGGTCCAAGGCGACCAAAGAAGTTATGCCCACTGTGCCGTGTTAAATGACTTTACCACCAACTGGAATGAGTTAGACGAATGTGCAGTGGAGATCACAAATTTCAAAAAAGAAATCAATCGTGTGGTTTTTGCACCTGGAATATCCACTTTTTCCGGTAGTTTTTATTATACCAAACTGACTTTAGACAAAGAACATTCGGATATTTTGCGGGAAGCTGATTCCATCGTGAACCGAATCCTTTTTGAAGAATCCATCCATACATCTATCTGGCAAATGCCAGTAGTTTTAGTTCCTGTGGGTTTACGTGCAAATTCCTATGGGGTAGTGTTACGGCCAGTGGAATCCACCGAAGCCATGACCGCTAATTTTTATGCAATGGACAGAAAGATATTGGATAAGATCACCAAAGAACTGTTAGCTTCGCCTCATATTTCATTGGTATTGTATGATCTCACCCATAAACCGCCTGGAACCATTGAGTGGGAATAACGTTTAGGTTTTTATAATCCTAAACGTTAGTTTGGATTTAAGGCAAAAGGAGCCAGAGTAGGGCCATTCCGCCCATAGCCAGTTCAGGTAGTTTTTTTCTGAAAAAACTTTGGTTTTCTGGGTTTTCTTTATGCTCTTCGAATTTTGTTACTTCTGTATTCGGTGTTTCCTTGGATGAAAATAGGGTACCCAAAAAACCAGGTTTCTCTTCTTCCTTTTGTGATTCCCAAACCACAGGAAGAGAAACTACATCTACCGCATTTTTCTTATATGCTTGTTTAGTGCCGTCTTTGGATTCCACCAAAACATAATTTGCAGTTGGGGAAGATGTTTTTACGTTTTCCAAAACCTCTTTGGTAGCCTTCACAGTGACTGTGTCTGCAAAAGTAACATGCGATAAAATCAAAAGAATGAATAAGGATAGTATGGTCTTTACGTTCATATCTACAGCCCAATCCTAAGAATTGGATAGGCAATTTGATTTTTGAGTGAAATGTTACAATCCGATGAAAAGTGAATTCAGTTTCCATTTGACACCAGACCTTCATATTTTAGCCTATCCAAAGTCACGATTGGCGTCGTGGCCAAGTGGTAAGGCATGGCTCTGCAAAAGCTTGACCGCCGGTTCGAATCCGGCCGACGCCTATCACTGAAAATTCGCCTGGATGGTGGAATTGGTAGACACACAGGACTTAAAATCCTGTGGGAGTAATCCCGTGCGGGTTCGATTCCCGCTCCAGGTATGAATCGAACGATTGCGAGTCAAAAAAAACGTAGCGACCCATAGGGAGCGTATACGTTTTTTCCGAAGGCAGGAAGCCTGAGGTGACGAGCAAGACGGGCTGAGATCGAAAGGCCAGGATGGCCGAAGATCGAAGCGATTCCCGCGAACCCACTCAATCAATCAAAACAACAATCAACATCTCTTACTCTTAGATACACCCCGCGCAGGCTTTATAGAAGCCGGAGGCGAAGTTGGCCGTAAGGCCAAGGGTGGATGAGCGTGAAGCCATTTTTCTGTGGACAGTATGTCCGAAGTCGCGAGCAAGACGGGCTTTAGATCGAAAGGCCAGGATGGCCGAAGATCGAAGCGATTCCCGCGAACCCACTCAATCAAACAAAACTAAAATCAACATCTCTTACTCTTAACAACTTAGCGCATTTCCCGCGTTATTAATTCACAATTCCCTGAAATTTCGATTCGCGGTAGAAAAGGTTTTTTCTCTTTCCATGAAAATAAAAATCCAAAATCAACAAATTCAATCCCCTTTCCAAGAGATTCCAGAAACTCATTCGGATGGACTTGGATCATTTGAATTTGATTTAGGTTGGTAAAACTCTCCTTTTTTACAATTCTCTCTGCTTGCACTTTATATTCTTTGTCCTGGTCAAAACTTTCGCGCTTACGGATTTCAAGGATGAGTGTTTCAGGTAGATGACCGTCTGGAATTTCTTCCCAATGGATAAAAAACTGAATCGGGGAAACTCGAACCTTGGGGATCGTATCAAAATTCATTTCATGGTCCAAACAACCAGCTAGTTTAAAATAAATTTCTTTAGTCCCGTTCGGCATAGGCACAGCCGTTTTTGCATTGATAGCAGATTGAGCTTTGGCCATCGGGAAGTTATGTTCTGTGCGAGCCCTATGAAAAAAAAGGTCTTTGGCTGGAGTTTTTGATAAATAAAAAGCCCCTGCACTAGAAATAAAAATCCAAAAAACGAGAATTCCATACACTTGGGTTTGTCCCTTTTGTATAGTTTTCTTTTTCTCTTTTATTCCCATAGGAGCTGAGGGAAGTAAAATCAAAAGTCCTAAAAAGGGAAGTAATACCTCGTCATCTAACAGAAAACATTGGAAACTACCTGCAAAAATAACACTGAAAAAACCTAAATATATAAGATTGTTTTTTTTAACTTGTAAGATTTTTTTTGTGATCCAATACAAAAAACAAAGATAAGCGATTGAGGAAGTGAGCCCACCTAAAATCCAAAAATGCAGAAAATCAAAATGTGCATGGGATTTGGGTGTGATCGACAAATCATAATATAACTCCGGGAAAACTTTTACTAAAGGGATCGCTTGGGTTATGAATTCTTTTGGGTAATTTCCACTACCAATTCCCAATAAAAATGAATCTTTTAAAATTTCAAAATTCATTTTGTGAATCCATATCCTTTGATTCTCTAACGAACGTTTAGCGAATAAATCATCGATAGCTCTTTGGAATAACCAGTTGTTGTGATAAAATAGAGTTAGAAGAACCAATACAAGTAAGAGACCAATTCCTAACCAGGGTAGATATTTTTTTAAAGATATTTTTTTTTGGAAAGATAAAAGGAAAAATCCAAAGAGTAACCCAAACCAAACGGACCTACTTTGATTGAGAAAAAGTAAAACGAGTCCTAAAAAAGAGAAGATAAGTAAGGAAAAAAATAGAAACTTAGATCTGTTATTCTTTTTAAATGTGGGAAAGCTCCTGTATGTCTTTAAAAAGAGTGAAGGAAGGTAAAGTGCTAACATCCCTCCGTATGTTAGGTGAGTGCTTTGGAATCCAATCGGTAAATAAAAAGGGAAAATACCTAAAAGGTTTCCCAACTGGTGGGGCAAACGACGGCCTTCGACGTATTGGAATCCATCCATCACAAATGGAGCCAATCGATATGGGGAAAAAAGCGATATGGTTCCTGAGAGAAGAAGAAACACGGCTCCTAGAAATACTGCATTTTTTAAATTTGATTTTTCTTGTTCAGAGAGGTTTGCATGGTGTAATAATAAAAATCCCATCCATACATCCCCAAATTCTGATTTTAAAACGATTTGTTTCCAAAAAGAAAATTCGAAATGGAAGAGTGGATAAATTAAAAAACCCAAATAAATAAGGATCCAAAAAAAGAAAAAGGATTCAGACCTCGGAATATTTTTTTGCCAAAGGAAATCTAAAAACAAAAAGAAAAGGGAGGCACCGGCAAAAATTTGGGAAAGGCTAATTGAAAACGGGGAAAGGACAAAGAAAAGGTAGAGAAAAACAATAGAAATCTTATGAAATGTTTGTTTCCCAATCATATTTGGTTAAAAGAATAGGTTTTAACTCGTATGGATGGCAAGAGAAAAAGAAAATTGTCGGTGGCTATCATCACCTTCAATGAAGAAAAAAATATTGGAGACTGTATACGCTCCATCGAAACGGTCGCAGATGAAATTATTGTTTTAGATTCCCTAAGTACAGACCGTACAAAAGAAATTGCCACCTCCTTTTCCAAGGTTAAATTTTTTGAATCTCCTTTTCCTGGGCATGTGGAACAAAAAAATAAGGCCATAGGTTTTTGTTCCAATGATTGGATTCTTTCTTTAGATGCGGATGAACGAGCAGACCAAACTTTGGTCCAATCGATGGAAGCTTTTTTAGAGTCAGAAAATATTTTGGCAGAGGGTTATAAAATTGCGAGATTGACCTATCATTTGGGACGTTGGATTCGACACAGCGGTTGGTATCCGCTTCGTAGGTATCGTTTATTCCAAAAAAATTCGGCCACTTGGGTGGGAGAAAACCCACATGATTTTATCGAACTAAAACCAGGTTCTGTTGGAAAAGTGATGAAGGGAGATATCCTCCATTTTAGTTTTACAGATTTTAGTCATCAAATCACAACAATCAATCAGTTCTCAAGCATCGTTGCTTATACTCGTTATGCGAAAGGAGAAAGGTTTTCTCTTTTTAAAACTTTTTTTAAACCATTCGGGAAATTTTTAGAAATATATATTTTTAAATTTGGGTTTTTGGATGGAATTCCTGGGCTTTGGATTGCCATTGCCTCTTCGTTTTCGACCTTTCTAAAATACGCAAAATTATATGAACTGGATCGTAAACAGATTGTTCGTCCGTCCAATATAAGAAAAGAGTATGGCAAAAAATAAAAAACCATCTAAACCCGGTTTATTCTCCTGGTTCATTCAGATTTTTAGATCGAAGGGAAAGGCAGAAGACCAAGACCCAGCGAAAAGAAAAAAAGAATCAAAAACATTTTCTATGGAATGGGCAGTTGCCATTGATAATTGGAAAAAGAAACTCCGTACAAAACAAGTGAGTTCTGGTGTAGTGATTGAAACTCCTAAGTTCCGTCTAACTAAAACAAACGATAAATTATTTCGAGCAGAAG
Organism: Leptospira montravelensis; assembly: GCF_004770045.1. Lineage (NCBI taxonomy): Bacteria > Pseudomonadati > Spirochaetota > Leptospiria > Leptospirales > Leptospiraceae > Leptospira > Leptospira montravelensis. The sequence continues at coordinate 595,099 of NZ_RQFO01000004.1, read as the reverse complement.
GCGAAAACTATTCATTGATTTTGGTTACAGGAAACCATTTGTATAAAAATAAGGAAGATAAGTGGGCAGGTGTTCTTTTTGTTGATGAGGGTGTATTAAACCAAAACCTCTCAAAAGACCTGGCTCGTCTGGATAGTTTACTCTCTGCATTTTCAGTTCCTAAAACCGATTTATTCTTAGAGGCCGAAGGACCCAAGGAAGATTGGCGAGTTGTTCTTACTTGGGAACGGTTTTGGAAAGAACAAATTATCTTACAAATGAAACCAAATTCTATGGCTCTTGTGATGCTTGCGATAGGTGAAGAATGTAGAGAGTTTTTTGAATCTGTGGCTACAGAAAGACAAAAAAGATTGGTGAGGGATGAGCTGTTTTATTTGAATTTAGGAAATGGGACAGAGAATAATCCCTATACGAAAGCAAAAAACCTATTTGGGTTTGGTTCTGCACTAGTCGAATTTGGAAATACAATCAATTCCATAAAAGAAAGAAGAGAAAAGGAAAATAATCATGGATCATAAATCACTCATACAAACACATATTGAGGATTCGATAGCCGTTAAACAACAGTTATTGCCATTTCTTTTGCCTTCCATTGAATCTGCGGGGAAACTACTTGTGGATTCTTTAAACCAAAATGGATTATTATATTTCTGTGGTAATGGAGGATCTAGTTGTGATGCTTCCCATATTGCAGCTGAACTTGTGGTTCGTTATAAATCAGGGAACGAAAGAAAAGCAATTCCCGCACTCGCCTTAAATAGTGATCAAGCTGTTCTCACTGCTTGTTCTAACGATTACGGTTACGAATATGTATTTCAAAGACAAGTGCAAGCATTTGGAAAACCATCAGACGTTTTTGTAGGACTTACCACTTCCGGAAATTCGCAAAACATCATTTTGGCGGTGGAAGAAGCTAGAAAGATTGGAATGAAGGTAATCCTATTTTTGGGTGGTGACGGTGGAAAACTAAAGGGCAAAGCGGATGTAGAAATCATTGTCCCTTCGAAGGTTACAGCAAGAATCCAAGAATGCCATATCCTGATTGGACATATTCTTTGTAGCATCATTGAAAAGGATCTCTTTGGCCTCGACTGATCCCTATGCAATTCAAATCAAAAATGCTACCATCGAAACAACGGATGGGTTTAAGATTTGGAAGGGAATTTCTTTAGATATACAAAGAGGGTATATCCACGGCATTATTGGTGAATCTGGATCTGGAAAGTCAACTCTAGGATTCTCTTTGTTTGGAATGTTGCCTAAGGGTTGCCAATTGTTCTACGAAAGATTTTCCGTTCTTGGCAACGATGTTCGTTCTAAAAACCTGGGAACCAAACTCTTTCTGGTTCCGCAAAATCCCAATTCAGCCTTCCATCCGTTTCGCACCATCAGAGCACAAATCCAAGATTTTTTTAAATTATCGGGTTTTGAAAGTATCTCTTATGAATCTTTGTTTTTGATTTGGGACCAGTTATCGATTCCTAGAAACCATTGGAAAACGTATGCAAGGACTTTGTCAGGAGGCGAAAAGCAGCGAATTCTACTTTCCTTAGCTTTTTTACGGACCCCTGAGATTTTGGTTTTGGATGAACCTACGACAGGACTCGATGCCTTTTCGGAGAAAATTGTCTTGGAAACTGTCCGAAACCTTGCAAAAATGGGGATGACAGTTGTTTTTATTACACACGAGTTAAGGATCGTCGAAAGTCTGGCCTCTCAAGTTACGATAATGAAACAAGGGGAAGTCGTAGAAACCATTTCGGTTCTAAACCAAAACCTGGAGCCAAAAACAGAATATGGAAAACAACTTAAGGAAGCTTCGCTACTTTTTCAGTAACTGGACGTTTCTGTTTTTAGTTTTGGTTCCCCCAGTTCTATTCGCAGAATCGGGTTTTAGTCTTCGCTCTGTCGATACGAGAAACTATCCAGAAATCAAAATTCGATTTCATTCCAACCGTTCATTGGAACCCGAAGGTTTTGTCATTTCTGAGCAGATGGGTACTAATTCTCGTCTAACCGATTCCTTTCGCCTCCAAAAGACTGAGGTGAAAAACCCAGTAAACCTTTATATTTCAATTCCAAGTTATTCCAATGCAGAAGATCGTCGTTGGCTCATACAATTAGCAAACCAACTGGTGAAGGTGAGCGAACAAAGTGGCGGGACATCCCAGTTACAAATTCAGTCAGATGAAAATAAACATTCATTTGAACGTATCCGCTCAAATGTTCTTGATGTTTCCTTTCCTTTTCCTAAGGTTCCTCCACCTAACTACCCCATTCGAAACTGGGAAAATTTCCTTTCGGGGATAAAGAAAAATCAGACAACCGAGGACCATATTCTAGTTATTGTGAGTTTTTCTCCTGAATGGCAAGACCGATTTGAAATTCCGGAACTTGCCAAAAGAATTCGGGAAAAGAACTTACAATTGATTGTGCTTGCACCCAGCAGTTTGGAAGCAACTAAACTTGCTAGTTATGCGAATGGAAGGCATTATCCAATTTCCAAACCGAATAGTTATTCCGAATTGTTTTCATATCTACGTGCTTTGGGTGAGGCAGATTACGAACTTAATTATCTTTCTCCTTGGAAACTCTCTAGGTGGAAAACAAACTTTGTTTCTGGGGGATTTGCCACGGGTGACCAGGGCATTCGTCTGGAATTCCAATATGAACTTTCTTTTTTTAAAACACTATACCTGCAATTATCTGATCCCTTGTTTTTTTTCCCTGTTAGTTTTTTTCTCATATTTCTTTGTTTGGCGGCATTGTTTTATTTACGTGGATACGAAGAACCTCGCCTAGGTTTGACTGCTGTTCCAAACAACGATTCCGAATATTCGGAAAGGAAGGAAGAACTCCAGGTTTATGATAGGATGTATGGGGAAACAATGGAGAAGGCAGCGCGTGATCGAGAAATCGCTGTTGCCATAGCAGAGAAAGAATCACTTCCGGGTGTTTCCTATTCGTATGCGGTCCTAATGCGTAAAGATTTCAATCATGAGCCTATCCAGTATGTATTGCAGTTTGATGAAGTGACAATTGGAAGTTGGGAATCTAACCACTTGGTGCTTGATGATCCAAATGTAGCGGGGATTCATGCAAAGATAAAAAATAAAAAAGGAAAGTATATATTGTTTGATTGTGTCTCCGAAACAGGGGTATACTTAAACGGAAAAAAATTACTAAGACCTAAGGTTCTTCATAATTTAGATGAAATTCAAATAGGAAAAACGATCCTTTCGTTTCGAGGCAGGTAGAAATATGATTCGGATGTTAAACGCAATAATCGTTTCCCTTTTTGTTTTTTCTGCTCTATTTTGTTCTGGAAAAACAGCAAATAACGATGCTACAACTTCACTACTACTTGCCAAAGAAACAGGTGAAAATGGATGTACGGTGGCAGGGCTTGGAACTCAAATCAAAGCCGGTTATACGGGTATTACTACGTCTGCAAAAACAGTTTCCTTTGCCCTTTCGGGAGATACTCATTATGCGGTGATGCAAATTGCAGGAGCCCAAATTGCGACTCGAGTCGTATTATCACGTTATGCGAAAGTAACCGTTTATGTTTCGAGCAGTTGTCCTTTGGATTTATCTTCAGCAGTTTTAGCCAAAGAAGGTACGGAATATACTAAGGTAGACTCACCGGCTACCATCATCAATTTTACAAAATCGGGTAGTTATTTAATTTATCTATACCAAAAGGAAGATCCAAACACGAATCCGTTGACTGTTCTTACCGATGGAACACCAGTCCAAGCGATTTCTGATTCGGATTTAACGGACATTCTAAACGGAGGAACCACAAAAACTTTTAAGTTTGCTTGTGATTTGGGTTCAGGAGTTTGCCAAAATTATTACGGGTTTCTCACTAGCTGTCTTTCGGGAACCAAACAGACATCCAAATGTACAGAAACCAGTGCTGTTGGTTCCTGTAAAGTCACACAGTCCAGTGTAGGATTTATCATCAGTGTATATACGGCTCCCTTGACTGGTGGAGGTGGGGGTACTGCCGCCACCCATTGCACTGGTCTTTCGGGAACCTATGTGGATGGGGCAACCATCCAAACCCCTTAGAACTTATCTATTTTTTCAAATTCCCTGGACATACCACCCCATGTCCGAGTTATGACTGGAAGTGGGGGAGTCTAGTTATGAAAACCATGTTTGAGAAGATTTGGAATGACCATTTGGTCCACGAGGATGATGGGACCTGCCTCATTTACATCGACAGACACCTAGTCCATGAAGTTACAAGCCCACAGGCCTTTGAAAGTTTAAAACTAACAAACAGAAAAGTGCGTAGACCAGACGCTACTTTTGCTACGATGGATCACAACGTTTCCACAAGAACTCGGGATTGGAAATCTGTAGATCCCATCTCTGTCCTTCAGATGCAAACTCTTATGGACAATTGTAAAGAAAACGGAATTACATTATTTGATATCAATCACCCTGACAATGGAATTGTCCACGTGGTGGCACCGGAACTAGGCCTCACCCATCCAGGGATGACCATTGTTTGTGGGGATTCCCATACAGCAACTCATGGTGCTTTTGGAGCTCTTGCTTTTGGAATCGGAACCTCAGAAGTTGAACATGTTCTAGCTACACAAACTCTTGTCCAAAAGAAACCAAAAACTTTAGAGATTCGTGTGGATGGGAAATTATCTCCCCTTGTTTCTGCAAAAGACATTGTCCTTGCCATCATTGGTAAAATTGGAACTGATGGGGCCACAGGATACGTGATTGAATTTACGGGAGAGGCCATTCGTTCTCTCAGTATGGAAGGTCGTATGACCATTTGTAATATGGCGATTGAAGCTGGTGCTCGCGCCGGCCTCATTTCTCCCGATGACACTACCATTAATTATATCAAAGGAAGAGACTTTGCTCCGAAAGGTGATGCATTTGATGTAGCAGCTGCTAAATGGAAAGCTTATGCTACTGATGCTGGTGCTAAGTTTGATAAAACAGTGGTACTCAATGCGAGTGAAATTGCACCTATGGTTTCTTGGGGAACTTCTCCTGGCCAAGTCATTCCTGTGACAAACGTAGTTCCAAGTCCTTCTGATTTCACAGATCCCGTGCAAAAAAAATCGGCAGAGTCCGCTCTTGCTTATATGGATTTAAAACCGGGTCAAAAACTATCGGATGTTAAAGTGAATAAAGTATTTATAGGTTCTTGTACAAATTCAAGGATCGAAGACCTTCGTGTGGTAGCAAATACAGTCAAAGGGAAAAAAGTAAGTAAAGAGGTAGAGGCCATCATTGTACCAGGTTCTGGTCGGGTGAAACGCCAAGCAGAACAGGAAGGCCTAGATAAAATCTTTTTAGAAGCTGGATTCCAATGGCGTAATCCAGGTTGTTCTATGTGCCTTGCTATGAATGACGATGTACTTTCTCCGGGTGATCGTTGTGCCTCCACTTCCAATAGAAACTTTGAAGGAAGACAGGGGAAAGGTGGACGCACCCATTTAGTCGGACCTGCAATGGCTGCGGCTGTGGCTGTAGAAGGACATTTTGTAGACATTCGGGAGTGGAAATAAGATGAAAGCATTTACAAAGTTAAAAGGAATCGCGGCTCTTTTAGATAAGGCAAACGTTGACACTGACCAAATCATTCCTAAACAATTCCTTCGTAAAATTGAGAGGTCAGGGTTTGGTCAACATCTCTTTCACGACTGGAGATTTTTGGATGACGCGGGAAAAAAACCGAATCCAGAATTTGTTTTGAATGCTGAAAGATACAAAGGTGCCAATATCCTTGTCACAAGAGATAACTTTGGATGCGGATCTTCTAGAGAACATGCTCCTTGGGCCTTAGAAGATTACGGATTCCGTTCCATCATCTCTCCTTCCTATGCAGATATTTTTTATAATAACTGTTTTAAAAATGGAATGTTACCCATTGTTTTATCGGAGAGCCAAGTAGAAGAAATTTTCCAGGCCATTGATAAAAAACCAGGGGCGAACTTGGAAATCGATTTGGAAAACCAAGTGGTCATTACCGAAGAAGGGAAAAAATATCCATTTGAAGTGGATGCATTTCGTAAACATTGTTTACTCAATGGTTTGGATGATATTGGGCTTACTCTCCAAAAAGCAGATTTTATTCAAAAATTTGAAGAAAAGAACCAAAAAGAAGTTCCCTGGTTGTATGCAAAGACTGTATAATCGCCGTATGAAACTGTTTTCAATTTTACTCGGATTTTTATTCGTATCAACCAGTGTTTTCGCTGATGAACTTTTGATCCAGGACACCAAACAGGGGTTAGGGAGAGAGGCCATTCGTGGAACTACGGTTGTGGTTCATTACACCGGAAAGTTAACCAATGGAAAAGTATTTGATTCTTCTCTTGACCGAGGGGAACCTTTTAGTTTCCAACTGGGCCAAGGACAGGTCATCCAAGGTTGGGAACGAGGCATCGTGGGAATGAAAGAAGGTGGAAAACGAAAACTTACGATCCCACCACAATATGGATACGGCGCACGAGCAGTTGGTCCTATTCCTGCCAACTCAACACTTGTATTTGATGTGGAACTGATAAAAGTAAAATAAATGATAGATCCAATTTCCAAAGGAATCGATGACTTAGGCAACAGCTTACTTCAGGCTTTGAACAATGTACAAGGTATCTTTGGAAAAGAACTTTCTGTTGCCAAACCCATTGTAGACAATGTTTTGCAACTGATTGGCAATACCCCTCTCATCCGATTGAATCGAATCGGTTCTGAAAATGCGGGAGTTCAGTTTTATCTCAAAGCAGAATTTTTAAACCCAACGGGGTCTGCAAAAGACAGAACTGCTTTTGCAATGTATTTGGATGCGGAAAAAAGAGGAAAATTAAAAAAAGGAATGTCAGTGGTGCTTGTTGGTGCCGGATCTTCCTCGGTTAGTTTTACTTGGATTGGAAAGGTAAAAGGATATCCTGTATTCTGTTTGGTTCCACTCCAAACCTCCCCAGAACGCATTCAGTTATTACGCAGTTACGGGGCAGAAGTCACTGTCACCAATGAATCAGATTTGGGTCGTCTTTCTGAACTTGCAGAAGATAAGGCGAAAAAGTTGGGTGGATGGATTCCTGATGAAGCTTCCAATCCGGCAAATCCCAATTTCCATTTCAAAACGACAGGTCCTGAGATTTGGAGAGACTTACAGGGTAAAGTCGGCGCTGTGATTTCAGCACCGGGATCTGGTGGAGCAATCACTGGGATTGGAAGATTTTTAAAATCACAAGACCGCCGGGTGAAAGTCATAATTGCGGGAAAACAAAACTCGCCCTTTATGGAATATGGAAAAACTGACAATCCAAAAGAAAGAGAAAGAATCCAACTTCCTGCGGTTTACGATCCAAAATTAATTGATCATTATTTTCATGTGACGAAGGATGAAGCCTTACACCTGCAAGCTGACCTTTATGAAAAAGAAGGAATCTTTGCGGGCCTAACCACGGGAACAGTCATTACTGGTGCTCTTAGGTTTTCGGAATCCATTCCAGAGTCCGAACGAAACGAAAGAAATCCTTATAATATCGTGATTTTATCCCCAGATCGGGATTAAGATTTTTCGCTAAACAGTTGTTTGATTTCCTGCAAAGAACTTTTTGCTACAGTTTCCCCTAATTGGATAAATTCAGCACTCCGCCAAAACTCAAACCAATTGGAATTGGGTAGAATTGGATTCAAATACACATCTGCTTCCTGTGCACTGTACTTTCCAATGCGATATTGCAGGGAATACAAACTATTTACAATAATATCAAGAACATTCAAATTTAATAGTTTGTTTGTTTTCATCTCATCTTTGGAGCTGGGCATGGAATTGATGGCGATAATTTTTTGAATTCCTTCATGGGTAAGAGCAGAAACGGGAAGAGGGTTCACAATCCCACCATCTACATAGGTTTTACCATTTTCTTGGGGTTGGGGTACAAAGACTCCAGGGATCGAAATACTCGACATCACGGCATCCAAAACTTTTCCTTCGGAGAGGACTATTTCTTGTCTTGTGGAAATATCACAACTAATGAGTCTTAGTTTGATAGGTAGGTCTTCAAAATATAAATCCCCCAAATATTTTTCGAGAAGTGACCTAACATGTTTTCCATGCAAAAGACCTTGGCCTGGAAAAGATAGGTCTACAAGTTTAAACATTTTGAATATACTATCAATTTCACCAAGCAGTGGTAAGATCCCTTTATAACCTAGGCCACTAGCCCAAAAAGCACCAATGATTGCTCCAATACTCGTTCCTGCAATCATATCGGGAATGATCCCTTCTTCCTCCATAACTTTCATGATTCCGACTTGGGCAAGACCTAAAGCGGCACCACCTCCCAGGGCCACTCCCATTTGAACCCCAGAAAGTTCTCGTGCTTTTCGTCTGACGTAAATCTCCCATTTCCCATGATCGACGATATCTCTAATATTTGTTTCATGGTATAGAATTTCGTTTTCTTTGGATTCCTTGGTAATCGAGTTACATAAATTGATTGAATTGTCGCTAGAGATAAAGTTTTCAATATGGTCGGCTTCTTCGATTAACAGACGTTTTAGTTCTTCTTCCGTGTCGGGAAATACTTCTAAAAAAATAAAGGAATGACTGGCATATTGTTTTCCTAACGTTTCTTTGATGCGTTCCGAATCTTTAAATTTATAATTCTTTAGATAAGGATTTTCAGTTTGTCCATTTTGGGCGAAGTGAAGAATGATCGATTTTTTTCCTGATTCCTCTTCAATGGAAGTTACCAAATCTTTCGCTAAATTGACTTTTGCCATAGGATCGGAATGTACCAAACAAACTACGGAATTGCGAAAGTATTCCCTTCCTCCCAAAAGTTCTCCCCGAAGAGATTTGGTTAACATTTTAGAAAAGGTGACAGATAAATAAGGAATCTTTTGGATTAATTTTTGAAATCCGGATTGTGATAAAACTAAAAATCTAGATTCGGAAACGGTAACTGCTGTATGACTATGTTTTTCACCTGTGAGTAAGGATTGGATTCCGAAATACTCCCCTTTTTTAAGGTATTGTACTTCCTCTTCGCGTTTTCCTTCTCCTTTTTTGGGAAGAAAGAGTTTAATCCCACCAGATAAAATTAAATATAAACTTCTGTTTCCATCTCCCGCGCTGAAAAGGACTTCCTCGCGTTCGGATTCGACTATATGCACCGCCTCAGCCACCCAAACTTTTTCTTTTTTAGATAAACTTCGGAATAGGGGTAGGCTCGAAACTAGGTGAATTTTCCCTTCTAAATCTTTCATAAGGACCTTTTCCACCAGAGTTTCAAAAAGGAAAGAGAGAGAAATTTCGTTTTTTATACTTTTCTAAAAATTTTCATTGACTACTTGTATGTTAAGTAGTAATCTCCTGTATAGTAAACAGGAGTCTATATGATCACACATTTGAAAATTAAAGATTTTGCACTCTTTGAATCCTTAGAACTTTCCCTTTCGGATGGTCTGACTGTCTTCACTGGTGAATCCGGTGCAGGAAAATCCTTAATTTTCGATGCATTGGCTTCTTTATTTGGAGGACGTTGTTCGACTGCCAATATTCGGCAAGGAAAGGAAAAGTATTCTTTACAGGCAGTTCTTTCCCTTACTGGACAAAACTTAACCAAAGACTATCTAATGGAACAAGGCTTTCGTTATACGGGAGATGAAATAGTCATCACCAAAGAATTGATGAAAGATGGAAAAGCAAGGGTCAAAATTGGTGAGAGTTTGGCATCAACCACTCATTTACGAGAACTTGGAAAAACAATGGCAGAAATCCATTCCCAGAATGAACAACTCTTTCTATTAGAAAAATCGAACCAGTTAGAATTTTTAGATCGATATGGTAATTTGGAATCTTTAAAATTCAAATTCAAATCTGCCTTACAACAATATCGTCATTGGAAACAAAAGCTCAACGATTTTGAAGAAACTAGAAGGACTATGCTTAAACGAAAAGAAATCCTTGAATATGAAATCGAAGAGATTGAATCTATTTCTCCCAAAGAAGGAGAGGACGAAAGTTTATCTTCCGAAGAATCTCTATTAGCCAATGGAGAAAAATTAGCAGAAAACTATCGTTTGGTGTTGGATGAGTTAGTAGAAAAAGAAAATTCCATTTTGAAAGTATTTCCAACCCTTATTCATGCCATTCAGAAAGTATCCATTTTAATCCCTGAGAAAAAGGAAATGTTGGAAGAATGGGAAGAGGTATATGATAGATTGAAATCCCTGAAGTCTGTCATTAGAGAAGAAGAAGAAGAATTATTTTTTAGTCCTGAAAGGTTGGATATGGTACAGTCCAGACTTCAAGATATAAAAAAACTAAAGAAAAAATACAATGTAAGCCTAACAGAAATCAATCTTCTCTTAGAAGAAAAAAAAGCGGAACTGGAACGTTGGAATGAACAAGCAGGGGATGAAGATTTTTTAAAAATCAAAAAAGACCAATGCTTAACTGAAATGAAGGAACTTGGATTTCAACTTTCCAAGTTACGCAGAAATGTGATTTCCCAGTTTGAAGAAGATGTCCAAAAAGAAATGGCAGATTTAGGATTGGAAGGTGGCAAACTCCAGGTGGTACTCCGATGGGAAGAAAATCCGGAAGGTGAGGTAGAAGAAGGTTCCAAGTCCTATTTTCTTTCAGATTCTGGCCTAGACCAAATCGAGTTCTACTTCAGCGCCAATCCAGGTGAAAAACCACGTCCACTCCGAAAGGTCGCATCAGGGGGTGAGTTATCACGGGTCATGCTTGCTCTAAGAAGTGTCCTTGGAAAACAAGCGCCTTCACCGCAAATGTTAGTTTTGGATGAGGTGGATACCGGACTCGGAGGTGAGGCAGCGGAGGCAATGGCAACAAAGCTTAAAAAACTAGCAAGAAATTCACAAATCCTTCTCATCACCCATACGCAGCAAGTAGCGGCCTCAGGCCACCACCAAATCAAAATCGAAAAACGTCAGGAAGGTGGTAGGACTGTGTCGAATGCCTCACTTCTTGACTTTGAGGAAAGGAAAAGGGAACTGGCACGTATGATTGGAGGTAAACAAGTCACTTCTGCGGTTCTAAAAGCGGCGACAGATTTACTAATGAAAAAAGCGGGGTAGTGTCGTAAAAATAGTATTTGGCGAAAAAGGGAATACTGAAAACTCTATTCGTAATCCTTCAATGGGGTCCCATTCATGTTTTTTCCTTTCGCTAAATCAGACTCAATCATTTCCTCGGTTCCTCCGCAAACCATTCCTATTTTAATCATCTTTGTATCCATCGTTGGTTTTACGATCATTGTGGAACGACTTGTTTATTACTTCCGACTGAAAGCCATTCCGCAGGATCATTTTCGTCGTGTCCGTGAACTAGCTCGGGATCAAAAATGGGATGAGGCAAAAGATATACTCGGACAAGACATTCAGTCTCCCGCAGCAGTTCTTCTTCGTATGGCATTTGACCTCAAAAGGCGCGGAGTTCTGTTTTGGGAGGAAGATATTCGTCAAGAAGGCTTTCGCCAAATTTATTTAATGGAAAGATATCTAACTGGCCTTGGTACCATTGCCACCATCGCTCCGTTACTCGGAGTTTTAGGTACGGTGATTGGAATCGTTCGTTCTTTTGCAGAAGGAGCAGGAACCCAGGGTGCGGAAGTTGGTATTTCGGAAGCATTGATTACCACGGCTATGGGGCTTGGAATAGCAATTCCTGCTTACATTTTTTACAATCTTTTCTCTCGAATGAAAGAGGAAAGAATCACGGAAATGGAAAACGTCACTGATTTGGTGTTACCACACCTAAATAAATAAAGTAAATGAAATTTCGCAAATCGCAAAAATCATTTAATAATATTGAGCTTGCTCCTCTCATTGATGTTATCTCCTTTATCGTTATTTATTTTTTGATGAATGCAACGTTAGAGAAAAACACTGCTTTGAAAGTGGAATTACCTCGCTCCTCTAGTGTTGCTAAAGAAAAACAAAAAGACGAACTTGTGATCACTGTTGATAAACAAGGTAAAATATATTTAGATCAAAATTCGGAAGCGGTTCCTTTAGAAGGACTTACTGAAAAGATCAATGGTTTTCTTGGGCCTGAAAAGGAAAGAGATCCTAAAAAAAACAAAGTTATTATTCGTGGAGATGGTGGTGCGTCCTACCAAGTTGTGGTTAAGGTAATCGATGCAGTCAATGCTGCGGGTGTTAGTCGCTTTAACTTAGCAATGGTAAAAGGCACATCAAAGTGATTCTTTGAATATTCGAAAAAAAATAAAATTTGTAAGTTTCTTTCTTTTATCTCTCCTGTTACTGGTTTCGGCAGAGTGGGTATCCCTTTGGTCGAATCGAACTGTATATTTAGATAAAGTCATTACTAAGATTGAGTTTAAAGGAAATATCAATACTTCCTCAGATGATATTTTAGATTTGATGGACATGCGTCCAGGAATTCAACTTTCCCAGGGAATTTTAAACGCAGATATGCGCGCATTATTTGTTTCTGGATATTTTTATCATATTGATATCCAAGGTGAGGCAGATGGTGAGGGCGTAAAAATCCTAGTAGTCGTTAAAGAAAGACCGCGCGTAAAAGATATAGATTTTATAGGAGCCGATGAAGTATTCCCTTCTGACTTACGAGATAAGATTCCCTTAAAAGAAAACGAGGTGATTACTCCAAAAAAAGTAACACTTTCAAAAGATGTAATTTTAAAAAAATACCGCGATGAAGGTTTTTTCTTAGCCTATGTTCGTTTTGAGACAGAACCTGTAAATCCAGAGACTAACACTGTTAAGGTGAAATTTATTATCGATGAAGGTGAAGAGATTCCTGTCAGCAAAATTAACATCTTCGGGAATAGCGAAATAGATACTTATGATCTACAAGGGATCATGGATTTAAAAGAAAGTGGTATTATTGAATCGGGAGTATTTAAGGAATCTGCTTTTGAGTCTGACAAACAAAAAATTGCCGCTTATTTAAAATCTAGGGGATATGTGGATGCTGAGCTTAGCAATGAAGGAACAAATTGGGAAATTCGATGGGAAAATCCGCAAAAAAAAGATAAACGAGTTGTGATCGTTAATTTTAAAATCATTGAAGGTGAACAATATTTCTACAACGGATATTCCACAAGTCATGATATGACCATTGCGCCCAATGGGATGCCGCAATTTTTGAATAAAGAAAATAACCCTGTTGGCACACCGAAAGAAGAATGGTCACCGGTTTACCCCATCAAGTATTTAGAAGACCAATATGAATTTGCTCCTTCCGATGTGGGAGAAGTATTTGATGAAACTAAATTTCAAAAAGATAGAGCTTCGATTAACGAAGCGTATTCGGCCAAAGGTTATTTATTTGCTCAGGTAATTCCTCGAAGGAAGGTTATCGAGCTGAGTGACGGCTCCTTATCTCGATATGAAAATTGTGACAAACGAAGTAGTTCTGATGCGATTGCTGATTGTAATGAAGAACATAGCCGTTTAAACGTAGCTAAATTAAGAAGAATATATGAAGAAGAGCCAAAGTTAAGAGGAAAAAAATTCATACATGTGGATTTTACCATTCGTGAAAATAACTTAGCTTTTATTGAAAACATCATTATCAAGGGAAACAAAAAAACCCAAGATAGAGTGGTTCGACGGGAACTTCTATTCAAACCTGGAGACCTCTTTAATTCCACTCTTGTAAACAGATCAAGGGAACGTATTTTTAACTTAGGTTATTTTAAAGAAGTAAACTTTAATATGCGGCCAGGTTCCGACGAAACCAAAATGAATTTGATTATAGAACTTGTGGAACAACCAACAGGTACGGTCTCAATGGGAGGTGGTTACGGAACGATTACCGGTTTTTCCATATTTACTCAGTTAGGTGAAAATAACCTAAACGGAACAGGCCAACAGATCAATGGGCGTGTGGAGTTTGGACCTATCCGAAGATATTTACAAATATCCTGGACAGAACCTTGGTTTATGGACAAACCTTGGTCACTCACACTTTCTGCATTTTACTCCTCTCGAACTTTGTTTGTGGGTGCTACCTCCATTACAGAAAACAACAACCAAGGGATTAAAGAAGTTGCCTCTTATGAACGTTCGGGTGTGGGTGTGAGTGCTGGTCTTGGGCACCGTTTTCTTATTAACTGGACACACTTTCATCGTTATTCACCTTCCTTTTTTGCATCGACAAGGCCTACCTCTCTGGTTTCGGATCAAGTTTTGGCGGAAGTGGATCGTGGTTGGCAATTTCGGTCACAGTTGACCAATGGTGTCGCTTATGATAGTCGGGATAACGTATTTAACTCTACCCAAGGTTTCAATTTAATTTTTTCTGTAGATAACGTAGGACAATTTCTTGGTGGAGAGTCACACTTTGACCAGTTTAGTCCAATTTTAGAATATTATCATACTTGGTTTGATTATACGTTTTTTGGACTTATTCGTAAAAACGCTCTTAGGCGATGGCGTGTGGTCCAACAGTTTAGGACTTCTTCTGTTTTCACATTTGAAAGGACACCGAAATACAAAGCACAAGATAAAGAAAGAATTCCCTATATTCAGGTGCAAGATCGTTTGTTCCTCGGTGGATACGAATCTCTTCGCGGTTGGTTTTTTGATGATAAATACTATCCGGATGAATGGAAGGATGGTGCTTCGAGTCGAGTACTTTTCACTTCGGAACTTCGTTTTCCGATCGAACCTTCCTTACTCTGGTTTGTAGTATTCTTCGACGGTGGAGCTATGTATGAACAAATCAACAGAGCCGTAGGGGAAAGAAAAGAATTCTTTAAGAACTATGATTCGCTCGTACGTGCACAGCGGGTTTCGGAGCCAGTGGAAACCTATTTATATGAAAATTATAATTCATATGGTCAAAAACTTCCCGAATCACCACTCGTGGTGAATGATCCTGGAAATTTAGTCCTATCTAGTAAAAACTTATCAATGCAGAACTTTCGATTTTCTTGGGGTTTTGGACTTAGGATTCAAATACCGGTATTACCGCTTCGTTTATATTTTGCGCAGAGAATTCGTTATACGGGAGTAGAGGACAGACCTTTTGGACTTTATCCTGACAATAATAGTTTTCAATTTGTTTTTGGTATTGGGGATATGCGATTCTAAGTGGAGTTAGTTGGACTCAATTCAGAACAGAAAAAAGCAGTTGAATCGGTAGAAGGTCCATTACTGATTCTTGCCGGTGCGGGATCGGGAAAAACTCGAGTCATTACTTACCGGATTGCTAATTTAATCTTAAATCATAAGGTCTATCCAAACCAAATTCTGGCTGTTACATTTACGAATAAAGCAGCTGAAGAAATGCGCAGTCGCTGTCGGAGTTTGTTATCTGAAGGAAATAGCGAACCTTTTGTCCGAACTTTTCACTCACTTTGTTTGTATTTGTTAAGACGGGAAGGAAAGGTCCTGGGGCTCGGAAATAATTTTACTGTTTATGACAGTGATATGCAAGAATCCCTTATCAAAGAAATTCTAAAATCCAAAGATATGGATACGAAAGAATTTCGTCCTTCCAGTTTAGCTAATATTTTTTCTCAAGCAAAGGATTCCTTTTTAACAGCCGAAGAGTATGCTAAAAAAAAAGCAGATGATTCTTATACAAAAACAATTGCCTCCGTTTTTTTAGAGTATGAAAAACGAAAAACTTTACGAAATGCTTTGGATTTTGGAGATCTGATTCTTAAAACTGTGATTCTATTTCGTGATTTTCCTGTAATTTTGGAAAAATACCAAAGACTATGGAAATACATCATGGTAGATGAATACCAGGATACTAATAAAATCCAATACCATTTAGTCCAATCACTATCTTCTTTTCATAAAAATCTATGTGTTGTTGGGGATGACGACCAATCCATATATTCTTGGCGTGGTGCAGATATTTCGAATATTCTAAATTTCAAAAAGGATTACCCCGACGCGGTTGTTGTTAAATTAGAGGAAAATTATAGGTCTACTAAGACTATCATAGAAACTGCAGCCGCGTTAATTTCTAATAATAAACAAAGAACCAATAAAACCCTTAGGACAGAAAATCCAATGGGAGATAAAATCAAACTGACTTCTTATCAAAATGAAATGGAAGAAGCAGAAGGGATTGTTCAGAAAATCCAATTGGGAGTTAGGAAAGGGCAAAAATATTCCAATTTTGCAGTATTTTATAGAACCAATTCCCAATCCAGATACTTTGAAGAGGCACTTAGAAAAAGAGCCATTCCCTATAAGATTTTTGGTGGGTTTCGATTTTTTGACAGAAAAGAAGTAAAAGATTTAATCGCTTACCTGTCAGTGGTAGTCAATCCAGTAGATTCTACATCCCTCCTACGAATCATTAACTCACCACCACGTGGTATTGGTGAGACGACTGTGAGCCGACTCTTATCACATTCTGTAAACGAAGGTGTATCTTTATTTGAATGTTTAGGAAAAGAAGTTCCCGGAATCAAAAAAGGCACCATACAAAAACTGACTTCTTTATATCGAATGTTTGATTCGGCAATGGAAGACCTTGGTAAAAAAACACCTTCCGAGATTGCTTATGAAGTTTTGGAACACTCAGGGTATAGAGAATTTTTAGAAAATGAAGGAACAGAAGATTCCTTTTCTAGACTTTCCAATTTAAATGAATTTGTAAATGCTCTTAAAGAATTTGAGGAAAACAATCCAGAGGCCACGCTGGAAGAATACCTTGCAAACATTTCTCTCATCACAAGTGAAGACAATACCAAAGATTTGCCAGATTATGTGATCCTTATGACAGTACACAATGCTAAGGGACTTGAATTCCAACATGTTTTTATGGCTGGAATGGAAGAGGGAACCTTTCCTCATTTTCTATCGATTGATTCTCCCGATGGGTTAGAAGAAGAGAGAAGGTTGGCTTATGTAGCAATCACTAGGGCACGTAAAAATTTGGAGATTAGTTTTTCCAGGTTTACCAGAAAATTTGGAGATGTAGATGCTAGGCTGCCCTCACAATTTTTAGAAGAGTTACCTAGTGAATTCATCGAAGGTGAATTTACTGAAAATCGTTACGGAGTGCGAAGGCCTGAATTTACGCCAAGAGCGGAAAGGTTTCAAAAATCTGAGGAGAAGTTTGAATCTGTTCAGGCAAAAGTGGGTGATGGTGATTTCCAATTGGGAACTAAGGTTCGGCATAAAGTATACGGCGAAGGACGAATTTTATCCATTTCTGGATCCGGGGACAATCGAAAAGTCGAAGTTCGATTTGGTGCTCATTTAGATAAAAAATTCTTATTGGCATATACACCATTAGAGATAATTTCATAAACAAGAAGAGGAATGACTATGAAACGATTTTGGATTTTAAGTATGATTGTATTGTTTCCTGTAACTTTTGTATTCGCACAGCAGAACTCAGGTTTGGCGGAAGAGTTTACTAAGTTAGAAGATTATCTTAGGAATCCAAAACTTACCGAGGAACAGAAAAAAAAGAATTTTGAAGCCAATATGGTAAGTTCTGTTCGTAGCACCCTATCTAAACGATTAGTAAATCCAAAAAAAGAATTAAAAGATCTTAAATTTCAGGATTTACAAACAGAACGTCCCGAAGGCACTAACACATTTTTTGTAAAATATAAGAATTATTATTTCCAATACCAATTCCCTGTGGACCCAGAAACTTACGTTACTTCTCCTTCTGAGGAAATTGTCTTAGAAAAACCTGAGGGTTTGGATTTAGGTTCCAACGCTCATAAAGAAGAAAAAAAGAATTAGAATTATAAATTAGGACGGAATGGAAGAAAACGATTTCAGAGAAGTTTGGCGGTGGGTTTTATCTGTTGGAGACACCATTCTTTCCATTTACAAATCGGACTTTCAGATTCGTGATAAAGGTGGGAACGATCCCGTCACAGAAGCTGATTTATTTGCTAGCGAATTTCTTTTTGAAAAAATCTCAGCCAGGTTTCCGAGTCATGGCTTTTTGTCAGAAGAAAAAACAGATTCAGCCATTCGATTAGAGAAAGAATGGGTTTGGATTTTAGATCCTATTGATGGTACTCGTGAGTTTGTAAAAAAGAACGACCAGTTTGCCTTGAGTTTAGGTCTTGTTCGAAATGGAGAAGCCATTTGGGGAGTAATTTTTAATCCGGCAACTGGTGAGTTTTTTTCTAAAAATCGAAATACTTTTTTTGCCAAATTACAATCTCCTTTTGCTACTGAAGAAAATTTTAGAACTTTAGTTGTGGAAAGTTCATCCGTATTGCACCCGTTAGAGGAAGCAATGCCCATCCCCAATAAGCCGGTTTTACTTGTATCCTTATCAGAAATGAAAGAAGGATTATTTGCCGATTCCTTTTGGCAGGATGATTTTCAAATTCGTTCTATGGGCAGTATTGCCTATAAGTTGGGACTACTTTCTGCAGGTTTTATTGACCTAATTGTTTCTTTAAAACCTAAGAATGAATGGGATATTTGTGGCGGAATTGCTCTACTGGATGAAGAGAATTTTACTTGTTTTCCATTAAAAGATAGTGAATATCATTTCAATAAGCAGAACACACTTTCGTATGGTTTGGTTGCAGGAAAAAAATCGGCAGTGAAATATTTGGAATCAAAAATTGACTTCCACCAATTGTCACTTAAGGTAAAGGAACGATGGTAAGAACCAAACGAATTGGCCTTGATGCCAGGCCACTTTCTACTCGTGTTTCCGGTGTAGGCAGGCTCATTGCAGAAACCTTAAAGGCATTTCCTCATAAAGAAGAATATGATTTCTTTTTATTTTCCCATTTACCAATTCACGAGGATCATAAAGCCGTTTTAGATTTACCTAACGTCAATTGGGTATCCGGTGGTGGTTTCTTAAAATGGAAGGGGGGATTGTATTATAATTTTTTTATCCCTTTTTATTTATTTAGTCATAGGTTGGATTTATTCTGGGGTTCTCAACAAGTATTACCGCCGTTTTTGCCAAAAGCACTTCGTGCAGTTCTTACATATTGCGATTTAGTTTTGTATTTATATCCGGAAACTATGCGTTGGATAGCTAAAGTCCAACAAAGACTATTTCAAAGTTATTCTGTTAGGCGGTCGAGTTTCATTCTTTCTATCTCAAAACAAACGAGTGATGATATGTGCCGTAAGTTCGGATATCCAATTGAACAAACAGGAGTATCTTATCCTGGTGTGAATCCAACTGAAATGTTAAAACTATTGGAATCAAAACCTTCTAATCGTGTGAAGGATTTAGGCAATGATTTTTTATTATCAGTTTCTACGATAGAACCAAGAAAAAATTATCCATTTTTATTAGATGTATTCCGTGAATATCGCAAATTAGATCCGCATCATTACCGTCCTTGGGTAATCGTAGGGAAAATTGGTTGGGAATCCTCTGAATTTATTGAGGAACTATTACAGGAACGTGCCTTATATAAGGACATTCATATTTTAGATTCTGTGTCAGATTCCGAATTACAACATATTTATAAAAAAGCTGGTTTATTTGCTTTTGCCAGTAAATACGAAGGATTTGGAATTCCAATGGTGGAGGCAATCTTTCACGGTTTGAATTGTGTAGTTTCTGACATTCCTACTTTCCGTGAAATTGGAAAACAAGAGGTTACCTATTTACCATTTCAAACAAAAGAGGATGCAAAACTTTGGGCAGAGGCAATCAAAAAACATTTTGAGAATCCTAAACCACAGGAAGTTTCAATTTCTGAATTTACATGGGAAAACGCAGCCAAAATCACAGAGGAAGTTTTTAGAAAGGTTTTAGAGGAAGGAGAATAAACCCGTTTTTTTTGTGACCACACCTGAATATAGAATTTTGGATTTGTCGGACTTTGGAAGGACGTGGAGATGAAATCTATCTTTTGTCATAGCTTGGATTTCACATTCCCAGTCAGCATCTTTTGCCAATAGTTTGATTCTGTCACAGAGTACTTCCGATTCTATATTCCATGTTAGAGAAAATTCAGATTTCCCTCGTTTAAAATGGGATTTAATTTCTTTTGTATTTGCTTTCCAGATAACGGTTGTTTCATCACCTGATTCGTATGGTTGGATCGTAGAAGGAATCATAGAAATTCCCTTTCCTTTCCAGTTTCCCTTTACGTAATCATTCCATTCGTCTAAATTGGAGAAGTAATTATAAATTAATGAATTCAAATAGGAAAACCAAAACTTTGCGACACGCTAAATCCAGTTTTTATCTGATCTTTCTCCTTTCTCTCCTTTTTTGTAAACCCCAAGGTGAACCTGACGATTTTTATCCAGAACCCCTGGCCACTGTGAACGGCACCTCGGAAAAGATGGAAACTTTTAAGGGAAAGGTCCTTGTTTTGGATTTTTGGGCCACCTGGTGTGAACCTTGTGCGAAAGCAGTACCCACCATCAACAAGTGGAAGTCTTCAGTTTCGGAAACGGATTTTGTATTTCGAGGAGTTAACACAGATACATCGGAACCCATTGAAAAAATCAAAAAAGATATGGAACGATTGAAGATGAGTTACCCCACCTTACTGGATAAAGACTGGAAATTAACAGATTTTTATCATGTCGAAGGAATTCCTTGCCTCCTTGTCTTTGACAGGAGCGGAAAGATTGTGTATCGGCAATATGGACTGATTGAATCTGACCTTTCGGGGCTTGTCATTCGTTCTCATGTATGGGCTGCGTCCGATCTGCCATAATTGTGCAATGCGAAACAACAATTTGATTTTCCCTTGATTTCAATGACAAGATTGAAAATGTCTTGACTCATGTTCGTTAAAAAAGTCCCTTAAAGATACCTTTTTACGTTTTCTTTAGAGAAAGGAGTCACAATAATGCCAGCCAATTTGCCCGAACTCTTCCAGCAGAGTGCTGAAAAATTTGGGAACCGCCCCGCGTTCGTCAGTAAAGACGAATCTAAGTCCTATCAACCTGTCACTTTTAAAGAAGTATATGATCTTGGTATCAACTTAGCAGAAGCTCTCATTGATTTGGGTGTAACTGCAAAAGAAAATGTCGCCTTGCTAGCCGATAACCGATTGGAATGGATTGTTTCCGATTATGGAATCCTCATGGCCGGTGCAGCAGATGTTCCTCGTGGAACCGACATTACTGATTCAGAAATTGCTTATATTCTAAACCATTGTGAAGCAAAAGTGATTTTTCTTGAGAACGATAAAATGCTCGAGAAATTTCAAAAGAACCGCTCTCAATTAGAATTTGCTAAAACTCTCATTGTTATGGATAAAAAATCCACTGCAACTGGTGTATTAAAGCTTTATGATCTAATTGAAAAGGGAAAAGAACTCCGCGCCAAAGGTTCTAAAAAAGCAGAAGAGCGAATGAAAGCAATCGCTCCAGACGACCTCTTTACAATCATTTATACTTCTGGAACCACTGGGATGCCAAAAGGTGTTATGTTGAAACACAGCAATATGATCCACCAAACATCTGCCATTTTAGGAAGTATGATTGAAATCAAACAAGATGAAAGGATGTTGTCTATCCTACCTGTTTGGCACGTATTCGAACGAGTTTTTGAATACTTAGCGATTGCTGCAGGTTGTGCGACATACTATACCAACGTACGCGATTTGCGAGATGACATGAAAAAGGCAAAACCTACTTTTATGGCGTCTGCTCCAAGACTTTGGGAAAGTATTTATAACGGAATTTATACAAGAATCAATGATCCAAAACAAACTCCTGCTTTACGCCGAGGTTTGTTCAATATGGCTTATTTTTTCTCCAAACACTTCAATGCGGCTACGAGGTTTTTAAAAGGAAACCAAGTGGATTATGTAGGAAGAAATCCTATTGTTTCTCTATTCAAAGGTTTTTACTACTTGGTAGTTGCCATTGTCCTTGCGATTCCTTACTTTCTTTTGGATTTGGTTGTACTTTCCAAAATCCGTGAGGCAACCGGTGGAGAACTAAAAGCTTCCGTATCAGGTGGTGGAGCACTCCAAAGACATGTGGATGCTTTCTTTAATGACATTGGAATCAATGTACTCGAAGGGTATGGAATGACTGAAACTTCACCAGTGATCTCTGTTCGAACTTTTAAAAAGTTAGTCCAAGGTTCTGTGGGGGTCATCACTCCTGAGACGTCCTTACAAATCCGAGATGATTTAGGAAAGGTGCTCACTCATATTGATGCCAACCAAAAACTCATTTCTGGAAAATACGGAGCTCGTGGGGTCATCCATATCCGTGGACCACAAGTGATGAAAGGGTATTACAAAAACCCCGAAACTACTGCGAAAGTTCTAAAAGACGGTTGGATGGATACGGGAGATATTGGAATGTTCAATTTCAAAAAGACCCTAACCATCACGGGACGTGCCAAAGATACAGTGGTTCTCCTTGGTGGGGAAAACGTAGAGCCGGTTCCAATTGAAGACAAACTTACGGAATCTCCTTTCATTGCGCAAGTGATGGTGATTGGTCAAGACCAAAAGAACTTAGGTGCGCTTGTGGTTCCTGATTTTGATAAATTGACAGAGTGGGCCAAAGAAAATGGAATTTCAGAGACTGACAAACAGAAACTCATTGAAAATCCTAAGGTTCTTGATTTCTACAAAAAGGAAATCAAAGCTCTGAACAATACGAAAACGGGATTTAAGTCTTTTGAACAAGTGACCCCATTCATTCTCATTACCAAACCGTTTGAAGTGGGTGATGAATTGACAAACCTATTCAAAATGAAACGCCACTTGATCACGGAAAAATACAAAGACAAAATTGCTGCTTTGTATGCTGCTGATTAAGTAAATTTAATTCCTAACCGCCTGGTTCACAGGCGGTTTTTACTCTCCTCTTTTTCTTCACCCGTCGATATTCTAATTGTGAATCGATCGGACGGATCTTTAGTTTCCTCATCTACAGGCGTTTTTTACCCCTACCAACACCAGGACTTCTATGCGATGGATTCCTTGTTTTTATCTCCGTTAAAACAAGAAGAAGTTTGGGATTTCCAATCGGTGAGCCAAGTCCATTTGGGATTTTTAGGATTTTTAACATTAAGAAGTTTTTTAAGAGAGAGTTTGTCTTTACCTAAACTCCAAGTAAAGGGACTATCCAAATTTTGGAAAACCTATTTAGCCAAGGTGAATTTTTTAGGCAAAGGAGTTCCTTGGGAATCTCAAGAATTTATTCCGAATTTAGTTTCTGATTCACCTATCCCTGCACTATCGTTTGGTGGAAAAGGACATTGGTCCAGTGAATTCCACTGGGAAAAACAGGAAAAAGAAACTACTTCAGTTTTCTTTTCTGCTACCAACAAACAAAGCGAAGGTGATATTGCTATAAGTGATTTGATGAAAGATTTTTTGCAATATTCACAAACCGATCACTACTTGGAACGTGCATACATTCGCAAAGAAAACTCTAGTTATTTATATTTAAATTCTAAAGAAACGAACCCTCGCGTGTTCTTTCGAGACAATCCAACGGATATGCCTGAATTTTTGTTTTTGGTAGCAGAATTAAAAACTAAATCACCTATTCGCCCAAATTAAGTCCAAGTAAAACCGTCTTTAAAAGATCGGCCTTGGTTTCTAATTGGGTGGTTTCCAAAATCGTTTGTTTGGTTTTAAAATCAAAGTAGATGAGTGAGGCTATAAAATCGACGGGATAAGGATGAACCAAAATTTGATTCATTTTCAAAATTAAATCTTCCTCCGCACCTTCGGCAAGTAAGATTCGTTTGGTGAGAACAAGTAACTCTTCAATTTTTTCTTTTAACGTTTCCGAAACATTTTTATTCCTTTGGTGTTCCCTGCGAACAATTTGAGCGATATAAAATGGTTCTGTGGAATTCAAACTGACAATTTCAGCGGTTCCAATTCCTTCTAAAATAATATTGGATCTCCCATCTGGTAAAGATTCTCTTTGGATGATATGTCCATATCCCACCACTTCGGGTATGGGGGGAAAACCTGGCCCAACCCAATTTTTGGGATAGGGTGCCATTCCCATTTCTCCACCGTTTTCTATACAAAAATCTAACATCATCCGGTATCTGGGTTCAAAGATATGGAGAGGCAAAAACATTCCCGGAAACAGAAATACATCTGGTAGAGGAAAGAGAGGTAAGGGGAAGGTTGACACAGAGAAAGGTTTTAGATTCTCTGTTTAGTTGTAAACCAATTCAAGGATCTGGCTTTGTTGAAAATTAAGAAAACTTCACTTCGTAAATCTTTTGAGGATTTAGGCAAAATCAAAGTGCTTGTGATTGGAGATTTGATTTTAGATGAATATTTGATTGGTTCCGTGGAACGAATTTCCCCGGAAGCTCCTGTGCCTGTCGTTTGGGTCCGAAACGAAAAACAATCCTTAGGTGGATCGGGAAACGTAGTACAGAATTTATCAGCAATCGGAGTCTCTGGTGTGGTGTTTGGACGGATTGGAGAGGACAAAGCTGGGGATTCTTTAGAAGGTCTTTTACTCAAAAATTCAGTTTCCAAAGACGATTTAGTTTTATTAAAATCCAAAACCCTTCCTACCATTTTAAAAACTAGGATCATTGCCACACACCAACAGATCTGTAGGGTGGATCGTGAGGAAGTGGTTCCTCTCTCAAAAGAGGAAGAAAGTTCGGTTCTCAAACAAATGGAACTTAAATTAAAGGATTGTTCTGCTGTCATTTTATCTGATTATGATAAAGGATATCTGACCCCCTCTCTCATTCAGTCAGTCATTGCTCTTTGTAATCAAAAAAATAAAATTGTGACAGTAGACCCGCAAGTGAGCCACTTTTTCTTATACAAAAATATCCATATCATGACTCCTAACCACCATGAAGCAGGGAAGGCACTTGGTAAAAAACTTCTGAGTGATTCTGAAATTGAATCTGCTTGTCGGGAAATCTCAGAAAAACTTACACCCGATGCCATGATGATCACTCGTGGAGAAAAAGGAATGTCCATTTATGAAAGAAAAACGGATTCCTTTTATCATATTCCCACAGTTGCCAAAGAAGTTTTTGATGTAACCGGTGCGGGGGACACTGTCATTACCACGTACACTGCCTTTGTGGCAACGGGTATGTCCATAGCTGATGCTGCTCTCATTTCCAATGTAAGTGCCGGAATCGTTGTAGGAAAGTTAGGTGCTGCTACGGTCACAAAAACAGAAATAGAAGAGGCCCTGCAAACTCTTGGATATTTGGATGTAAATGCATGAGTTTTTACGATACATTAAATTCAAAAATTGTTCCCATAGATCAAATTGAATCCAAAAGAAAGTCACTCGAAGGCAAACGAATTGTATTTACCAATGGCTGTTTTGATATTTTACATCCAGGCCATGTGAGTTACTTAGCGCAGGCTCGTGATTTAGGAGACTTACTTTGGATTGGTGTCAATGAGGATGTTAGTGTTAGGCGGCTAAAAGGAGAATCCAGACCCATTAATTCTTGTGAAGACAGAATGTTTGTGCTTGCAGGACTCTCTTCTGTGGATTTTGTTTCTCCCTTTGTTGAAGATACTCCACTTGAAATTTTGAAAAAAGTAAAACCATCTGTCCATTCCAAAGGGGGAGACTACCAAGTAGAAACCCTGCCGGAATACCAAATTTTAAAAGAGATGGGAGCGGATATTCAAATTTTGCCTTTTGTCTCAGGAAAATCCACAACCAAGATTTTAGAAAAAGCAAAATCTCCTTCCTAAACGTATTGATTTTGGACCCAAATCCCACCACTCTGTAAAAAACATTCTTTTTTGAGGTCCATTTTGTCCAAGACCAGATATATTTTTATTACCGGTGGCGTTTCCTCTTCTTTAGGAAAAGGGGTTACCGTGGCAGCTCTCGGTTGTTTGTTAGAAGCAAGAGGTTATACCGTCTCTTTACAAAAAATGGATCCCTATATCAACATTGACCCAGGTACGATGAGTCCGTACCAACATGGGGAAGTGTATGTAACGGAAGACGGAGCAGAAACCGATTTAGATTTAGGATATTACGAAAGATTTACTAAATCCAAATTTTCCAGAAAAAATTCCGTATCCACAGGTCAAATTTACCATGCAGTAATCGAACGAGAAAGAAAAGGTGATTATTTAGGAAGAACCGTACAAGTTGTACCTCACATCACCAATGAAATTCGAAATAGGATTTATAACCTAACACGCGATCAAGAAACTGACTTTGTCATTGTGGAAATCGGGGGAACGGTTGGTGACATTGAGTCGGTACCATTTCTTGAAGCCATTCGGCAAATGCGTTATGAACATGGTGCAAGTCAGGTTTTATTTTTACATTTAACTCTTGTTCCGACGATTACGGCGGCTGGGGAAGCAAAAACAAAACCAACCCAACACTCAGTGAAGGAACTCCTTGCTCTTGGAATTCAACCAGACATTCTAATTTGCCGAATCAATAAACCAATGTCCAAAGAGATGAAAAATAAAATTTCTCTCTTTTGTAACGTAAAAGAACAAAATGTAATCTCTGCTGTTGATATTGATACTTCGATTTATGAAATTCCTCTCATGTACAGGGAAGATAAATTGGATGAAGTAGTTTTAAATGCACTTGGAATGGATCTCCGTAAACTAAATTTTTCCCAATGGGAAAATATGGTCAAAAAGATTCGAAATACAAAAAAGACCGTAAAAGTTGCGTTAATCGGAAAATACATATCCCTACAAGATGCCTATCGTTCTGTTTATGAATCTCTGGCACACGGTGGGATTGCCAATGATGTTGATGTAAAAGTTGTTAAAATCAATCCAGAAGATATTGATACAAAAAATATAAAAGAACTTCTCAAAGGTGTTCATGGAGTTTTGGTTCCCGGTGGATTTGGGGAACGTGGCATTGAAGGAAAAATTGCTGCCATTCAATATGCCAGAACCAAACAAATTCCATTTTTTGGAATTTGTCTTGGGATGCAGTGCGCTGTGATTGAATTTGCAAGAAATGTTCTTGGTTATAAAGATGCAAACTCAACCGAGTTTAAACCCAATGTAGAATATCCTGTAATTTCTATGATTGAAGAACAAAAAGAAATCGAACGTATGGGTGGTACTATGCGACTCGGTGCTTATCCTTGTGTAGTCAAAAAAAGTAGCCTTGCTTATTCCGAATATAAGTCTGAAAGAATTTCAGAAAGACATAGACATAGATTTGAATTCACTTTGCGTTTCAAAGATGATTTTGAGAAAAAAGGAATGAATCTTACTGGATTTTCGCCAGATGGAAGTTTGGCGGAGATAGTTGAGGTTCCCAACCACCCTTGGTTTGTTGGTGTGCAGTTCCATCCTGAATTTCAATCTAAACCGACAGACCCACATCCACTTTTTGCTGGGTTTATACGTGCGGCATCCAAATTAGCTAAAAAAACGGAGGATTAAGATGTACGATTTAATTGAAGAAAGAGAATTTTTCGGTAAAAAAATCGGGGGTCGAAATCCCTTCTTTTTAATTTCCGGACCTTGTGTGATGGAAAACAAAGACTTACTCGACAGAGTTTGTGGAGAGATGAAAGCCATTTGTGATGATTTAGGGATTGTTTATATCTTTAAGTCTTCCTTTGATAAAGCCAATCGTTCTTCGATCAATTCCTACAGAGGACCTGGTTTGGAAGAAGGAAGGAAACTTCTAGATTTTATCAAAAACAAATACAATGTTCCTGTACTTACAGACATTCACGAAACCATCCAAGTCGATCCTTTAAAAGATACAGTTGATATTTTTCAAATCCCTGCTTTTCTAAGCCGCCAAACTGATCTCATTGCAAAAGCCGCAGAAACAGGAAAATGGGTGAATGTCAAAAAAGGCCAGTTTATGGCACCGGATGACACCCGTCATATCAAAACAAAAATCCAAGAGTCTGGATCTGAAAAGTATATGGTAACCGAAAGGGGAGCCAGTTTCGGTTACGGTAACTTGGTGTTTGATCTACGTGGGATTCCCATGATGCACAAACATGGAATTCCGATTGTTTTTGATGGAACTCACTCCGCACAACTTCCAGGAGCCGCCGGAAACATTACAGGTGGGGTTCGTGAATTTATTCCTCATATGGTGCGCGGAGCAGTTTCTGTCGGTGTGGAAGGACTTTTTATGGAAGTACATCCTGATCCAGAAAAAGCACTTTCTGATGCCACCACTCAATTCCCATTAGCAAAGGCTAAAAATCTTTTAACACAACTACTCGAACTCGATCGATTAGTTAAAACCAAATTTTTAGAGGCCTGAAGTTTCCTTTATGATGCGAAGGATGCTGATTCCTATATTCATTTTGGCAATGGTTCATTGCAAAGATAAGGAATACCTTCGCATTGAATTAGAAAAAGAATCAGGGTCTATGATCTCTATGCGTAATTTTTCTCGTTCTTCTTATAAAGAAACAGGGGAATTAGAATGGAAACTGAAAGGTGCTGAATCTTATATATTTCCAAAAGAAAATAAAACAATCGTTTATGGTTTTGAGTTTAAACAGTTTGAAAAAGGGAATGCGACTTCTGCGATGACAGGAGATCGCGGAGAAATCAATCATTCTACAAAAACAGTGGTTTTAAACGGAAAAGTAAAATTAAAAACAAACGATGGAAAATACATCGAATCAGAATCTTTGACTTATAATTTAGATGAAAAAACCTTATCTTCGGAAGAAGACGTATTAGTTTATTCTGATGGAACCACCATCCGCGGGAAAGGATTAAGAGCTGATAAAAGTTTGAATAAGTTTACCATCATCCATCCAAAAGCGGTAACTGTTGGTGGAAGTAATCCCCTAAAGGATAAACCATGAAAAAACTTATTATACTTTTTATTTTTTCCTATTCTTTTCTGAATGCCAATCCTTCACCTATCCCTTTGTTATATGGGTCAGAAGATCTATTGAAAAAAGAGGAAACTATCTTTTCTCCTGAGAAAAAAAAAGAATCTAAAGATAAAATACCAGTGATGTGGGGTGGAAGTAGCCTTACCCAAGAAGAGAGAACCATCAACGGAATTCCCATGAAGGTTTTTATTCTCGGTGGAGGTGCTTATATCATGCATAAAAGTATAAAACTCAGCGCCAGAGAAATTGAAATTATTGGGGAAGATGCCCTGGTCGGAAATTTAAAAGGCCAAGTGGTTGTAGAAGATTTTCAAAATGGAGTAACTTTAACAGCAGCAAAAGGGATCTATAATAAAATGGCCGGAACGGTGAGTCTTGAAAATCATCCGGTTCTTTTGCAGAAAAAAGATGGCAAAGTAGTTAAGATCCAATGCGAATCCATTGTTAGGTATTTGGAAGAAGCCAAAACAAATTTAGCCGGGAAGGTTGTGGTTACTTCAGAGGAATTTCAAGTATTTGGTGAGGATGCGGTTTTTTCAGAAAAAGACGATAGGATGGATTTATCAGGTGAACCATTTCTATTTTCAGAAAATCGTTTTTTAATTGGTCAAACCTTAACTTACTTTGTAAAAGAAGGAAGTATCCAACTAGAAGGTGATGCAACGATCTACCAAGTTTCTTATGAAAATAAAAAAGATAAAGAAAAAGATACAAGTACTAAAGAACGTGTAGTCACTCTCTTTACTGGGAAAACATTAACTCATCAAAATAAAGGCAAAGAAACTGTAACTTCAATGAATGGTGATGCCTTTATGTATAGAAAAACTTCTGAGTTTAGAGCTAACACCTTAGAAAGTAGACGTAATAATAAAGATATCAAGGCTACAGGGAATGTAAGTTATTTAGATAAAGAAAATGGATATCGTATGGAGGGTGGGCTTTTGTCTTATGATAAAGATAAGGGTTATTCTTATCTAACAGAAAGTCCACGTATCGTTTTTTTAGATAAAAAAGAACTGAGTGAGAAGGGCCAACTAACAGCGGTCTTTTTGGAAAGGTTTGATGAACGTTTTGAAACTGTGGCTCGGGGTGATGTTCAGGTGGAAACCCAATCAGCAACCGCAACTGGCGAGTTTGCAACTTATTATGAAATAAAAGATGAATTGGTTTTGGAAGGAAATCCAACTTTAGTTAAGGACAGTACTAAGGTTTCGGCAGGGAAAATCATTCTCTTTCCAAAATCGGATAGAGCCTATCTGACAGATGGACTCAAGGTAATACCGAATGGCGAAAAAAAGTAAACCGCAAACAATAGAAAAGGAAATGGATCCGAATGTAAAAACATTCCGGATGGAAAATTTAGTAAAAATTTATAACAAACGCAAAGTAGTCGATGGTGTTAGTTTTTATATAAGAAAAGGCGAAATTGTAGGTCTCCTTGGTCCTAATGGAGCAGGTAAAACCACTAGTTTTTATATGAGCGTTGGTTTTGTCACACCTGATGAAGGCCATGTCTTTATCGATAATGAAGATCTGACAAAAGCTCCCATGCATATCCGGGCAAGAATGGGTGTAGGATATTTGGCACAGGAAGCAAGTATCTTTCGTAAACTTACTGTTGCCGAAAATTTAGAGGCCATTTTAGAAACCATGAACCTTCCTGGGGATGAAATCATTCGTCGTAGGGATGAACTTCTTCTGGAGTTACAGATCATGCGAGTGGCAAATCAAAAAGGGTACACATTGTCCGGTGGAGAAAGAAGGCGTTGCGAAATTGCAAGGGCACTAGTGACAAATCCCGATTTTATACTTTTGGATGAACCATTTGCGGGTGTAGACCCCATTGCAGTTAAAGACATTCAAAATGTCATCCAATCCTTAAAGGAACGTGGACTCGGAATTTTGATTACTGACCATAACGTAAGAGAAACCTTAAAAATTACTGACAGAGCCTACATCATGTATAGTGGACGGATTTTGATTTCAGGAACAGCTGATGATTTGATAAACGATCCAGAAACAAGACGAATTTATTTGGGTGAGGATTTTAAACTCTAAATGAAACTCGGGGCTTCACTTTCACAACGCCAAACGCAAAAATTAGTGATGACCCAGGACTTACGTCAGTCCATTGAACTTTTGTCTTTATCCACTTTAGAACTTTCTGATAAAATTCAAAATGAATTATTGGAAAATCCTCTCTTAGATGAAATGGGTACCGATGAAAAAACGAAAATGCCTGAACTTTTTTCTATCGATGAGGTAAAACGTTTAGAAAAATTAAATCACGAAAAAAGCACCGATGTCAATTGGCAAGATTCTTATTCCTTAGAAGGTCCTCGTTCTTACGATACGGAAGCAAGTGATAGAAACCAAAAATACATAGAATCTTCCACACGTGGGGAAACCTTAGAAGAACATCTACTGAATCAGTTGAGAATGATCAAACTAACCAAGTTAGAATTTGAAATTGGGGAAGTCCTCATTAGTATGATTGATGATAAGGGATTTATTACTGATGATTTAGGTTTGGTTTCAAAAGAAATGGGTTATCCTGAATCTAAAGTTAGGCGAGTATTACAGGTAATCAACGAACTTGATCCCATTGGGATTGGCGCTCGTGATATGCAAGAAACCTTACTCATCCAAGGAAAAATTCTTTTTCCCGATAATACACTTTTACATCAATTGATTGGAGAATTTTTATCGGACTTAGAGAAGGTAGATTATAAAAAAATCGCTAAAAACCTTAAAATTACAGAAGAAGAAATAATTACCTTGGCAAGGCTCATTAAAAAATTGGAGCCATATCCCGCCACAACCTACCAAGGTAGAAAAATTGATTATGTTGTTGCCGATGTTGTTGTTAAAGAAGTCGGAAACGAGTTTAATATATTCATTAATGATGAATGGTTACCTAAATTAACTATCCAAGAAGAATACCGTGAACTTTTAAATCATAAACTCCCACCTAAAGAAAAAGAGTATTTTCAATCGAAATTTAGTTCAGCCCAGTGGCTCATCCGTTCCATTCAACAAAGAAGACAAACTTTACAAAGAGTTGTAAGTTGTATCATTGATTTTCAAGTAGATTTTTTTCGTGGTGGGATTGGGTTTATCAAACCGCTTACTTTAAAAGAAGTAGCAGAAAAACTAAATCTACATGAATCAACAATATCTCGCATAACAACCAATAAATATATTCAAACTACTTGGGGGATTTTTGAACTCAAATGGTTTTTTTCTTCTGGCGTTAGGTCTGCGGAAGGCGGAAAAGAAAGTTCCAAAAAAATTCATGAAATCATTCGTAATTTGGTGAAAGAAGAAGATGAAAACAATCCTTTGTCTGACCAAGACATCGTTGAACTGATGGAAAAAAAAGGAATTGAAATTGCTCGTAGAACAGTTGCAAAGTATAGAAAGGTTTTAAGAATCCTACCTTCGAATGAAAGAAAGCGGATCAGTTCTCTAAAGGGGTAAACCAATGCCAGTTCCTGGGATCACTGTTGATACAATTTTAAAAGATCATGAAGATCTCCAACTGATTTTGATAACGGGGGAGGCGGGCCTCACCAATCGTATCAACAATGCGGAAATCAATCGACCAGGATTATCACTGACTGGATTTTTCGACTTTTTCGCAAATGATAGGATTCAGATTTTAGGCAAAGGAGAGTGGGCCTACCTAAACTCATTATCCGAAGACAAACTTCAGGAAATTACTGATAAATTTTTTGAGTTTCATTTGAATTGTATCATCTACACCCACGGAAATGAACCGCAAATTCCGTTTGTAGAAAGAGCAAAATCAAAAGGAATTCCCCTCTTTAAAACGGAAATTGCCACACATAGATTTATCACACTTATTTCTCAAATATTAGACCGAGCTCTTGCACCACGAACGATGCGTCATGGAGTACTCATTGAAGTATTTGGTATTGGAACTTTACTCACTGGACGTTCCGGTGTAGGAAAAAGTGAAACAGCATTGGAACTCATTGAACGGGGTCACAGACTTGTTGCCGATGATATGGTAGAGATTCGCCGTTTGAGTGAAAGTTATTTGATTGGTTCTTGTTCTGATTTACTTCGTCATCATATGGAAATTAGAGGTCTTGGAATCTTAAACATCAAAGACTTGTTTGGTGTAGGTTCTGTAAGAGATCATAAACTCATTGAACTCATTATTAATTTAAAAGAATGGGAAGAACAAACTGCGGGAGAATATGAAAGAACAG
The DNA here is from genome assembly GCF_004770045.1 of Leptospira montravelensis. NCBI lineage: Bacteria > Pseudomonadati > Spirochaetota > Leptospiria > Leptospirales > Leptospiraceae > Leptospira > Leptospira montravelensis. The sequence goes on along the minus strand of NZ_RQFO01000004.1, from coordinate 562,099 downwards.
GGATCGAACAAAGTATGGAAGAGATCCTTGGAGTATCTGTCCCTTACATAGAGATCCCGGTGAAACCAGGAAGAAATATACCTATCATTGTAGAAACGGCAGCTATGAACCAACGGTTACGTAAAATGGGAAAAAATAGTGCCAAAGAATTTTCAAATAAACTAAATACATACATCCAACAGAGTACAATTGAAACAAATCCAATTAAAGATTAGAGAAGACAGTAGTGGACTTCATGCAAGGCCTGCTTCCTTGTTTGTCAAAATGGCAGCAAGTTTTCCTTGTGAAATTTTTGTTGTCAAAGATGATATTGAAGTCAATGGAAAGTCAATTATGGGCCTTATGATGTTAGCTTTGGGTCCAGGAACAATTTTTTCTGTAAAAGCAGATGGAAAAGGCGAAGAGGAGGCACTTCTTGCTTTAGAAGCTTTGGTTGAAAGAAACTTCGAAACAAATGCCAAATAAGCTCTTAAAATTTTTTCCTAGTTTATCTGATGAAAATCGATATTACTTACGTGATATTTTTATATTTTTTCTAACCATAGGAATATCCGTCGGCTTTTCTGAATTGGTTTTTTTTCGTAAGGAAGAAGACATTTCTTTTTTTTCTAAATTAGATACTTATTTATTCATTCTTATTCCATTTTTTATCCTTTCCCTTATATTAAGTTACGTTTATAGGAATCGTCGAAATAGAGAAACGGGTAAAATTAGAAGTTCGATTCGTTATCGCCTAACGCTCGCTTTTCTTTTTGTGGCACTTGTTCCTTCATTGCCAATTTTTATTTTGTCTTCAAATCTTACAGGAAGACTCATTGAAGGTTTTTACAGAGTAGATATATCGAATGCCCTTCGTTCTGCTAATTTAATCATACAAAATGAAGAAAAAGATATTGAAACTGAGTTTTTAAAAAAAGTAAATATTCTTCGATCAAGGTTAGAAGGTAAAGAAAACGATGGTTATTCGGTATTTCAAAAAGGTGTTGAGAATGGGCTTTTTGAAAAAAACGAATACTATTTGGGATATGTAGAATCGAAAAAGTTAAAATTCGAGTCTAGGGGACTATTTCGATATATTGAAAAACTCGAATTTTTGGATTCAGAATATAAAGATATTTTTGTGAGTCGACTTTATCTTGCAGATAGGTCCTATATTCTTTGTAAATTTCTATTAAACGACGCGTTCGAAGTTTACGTCGGTCAAAGAATTCATTTGGGTATGGAAGCAGATGTACAAAATATAGTAAATGCAACATCCACTTATGAGAAGGTGAGTCTTTGGAAAGAAAAAATCCCTTTCAGTGTTCGCATTACTATTGCTAGCTTTTCTGCCGCAATGTTTCTAATTGCCATACTCTTTTCATTTTTATTTGCACGGAAAATTTCTAAACCCATTATAGATTTGGCGAATGCGACAAAAAAGGTTTCACTAGGTGAATCTGATATTCGATTGGAAAAAACCGAAGAGGGAGAGATGGGGATCCTCATTGATAGTTTCAATCAAATGGTCAGTGATTTAAAAGCAAAATCGGAAGAACTTATGCATACGCAAAGGATTGCCGCTTGGAAAGAAGTGGCCCAGAGAATGGCCCATGAAATTAAAAATCCCCTCACTCCCATTCAATTATCAGCTCAAAGAATCCAAAGAAAATTCCAAAATCCAAAATCCGTAAATTTAGAATCGGTTATTTTCGACTCTACAGAAACTATCATTGGACAAGTGAGAGTTTTGGAACATCTAGTGAAAGAGTTCAGTGAATTTGCACGGATGCCGGTTCCCGTTCTGATCAATCAAAATTTGAATCCAATATTAGAAGAAGCTGTGGCATTATTTAAAGATACCACCGATATTGAATTTGAATTAAAATTAGCTGCTAATTTACCTGAAGTTTTTCTCGATAAACGACTGTTTCTTGGTGTGATCAATAATCTGATTAAAAATGCAGTAGAGGCCATTCAATCTGGTGAAAATTTAAAAGAAGATATGGACATCCTAAGTTTAAAACGAAAAAAAATTCGAGTTATGTCCAAATTACAAAAGAAAGCACTTCGTAAATCCATTGTTATTGAAATTGATGATTCTGGTGCGGGCCTAAAACAAGAATGGAAGGAAAAGGTATTTGAACCATATTTTTCTACAAAGGAAAATCATGGTTCGGGAATTGGGCTTGCGATAGTTCAAAAAACTATCATAGATCATCATGGACATATCATCGTCGAAGATTCCAAGTTGGGTGGATGTAAATTTAGAATTGAACTTCCTTTGGATAATCAATAATGCATAAATTAATTTATATACTTGATGATGAAAAAGAAATTCGAAAATCTCTGCGCGTAATTTTGGAAGATGAAGATTATACCGTGGAAGATTTTGCGAATGGAAAGTCTTTACTAAAAGCATTGGCAAAAGACAGACCATCTTTGGTTCTGTTGGATGTCTGGGTAGGTAAGGAAGATGGTCTTTCCATTTTAGATGAGTGCAAAAAACTATATCCTGGTTTGCCCATTGTAATGATTTCTGGACATGGGACCATTGAACTGGCAGTAAGTGCTACCAAAAAAGGTGCAATTGATTTCCTTGAGAAACCTCTCTCTATAGAAAAGGTGATACAAACGATTGAATCGGCTTTGGCAAAAACTAAAGATTACGAAATTCCTGAGTTCCAATTGGAAATTGATGAAATTTTAGGAGAATCGTTATCAATCAAAAGAGTTAAATTTGCCATTTATCAAGCAGCTCAAACAAATGCTCGAGTTTTTATTTTTGGTGAAAATGGGACGGGAAAAGAGTTAACAGCTAGGTCCATCCATCAAAATTCTAAAAGAAAAAATGAACCGTATATTGAATTTAATTGTGCTTCAGTTTTGGAAGATACAATAGAACAGGAGTTATTTGGTTTTGAGTTACTTGGAAGTAACGTTAAAAGTGAAGTCAGGCTTGGGAAATGGGAATCGGCACATAATGGCACTTTGTTTTTAGACGAGGTTTGTGATTTACCTCTTTCTATCCAATCCAAAGTTTTAAAAGTAATTCTCGAACAAAAATTAGAACGTGTGGGTGGGAATGATTCTATACCCGTTGATGTGCGCATCATTGCAGCCACAAATTCCAATGTAGAGGAAGCCATTAGAGAAGGAAGGTTTCGAGAAGATTTATATTATGCATTAAGTGTCATTCCTTTGGAATTACCTCCGCTCCGAGATCGAAACCAAGACATCCCATTACTTGTAGAATATTATCTTAAAAAATCTATTTTGGAGAATCATCTTTCACCTAAAACCATTGATAGGGAAGGATTGGATGCACTTACTTCCCATTTTTGGCCAGGAAATGTAAGAGAACTAATGAATATTTTAGAACGTTTGAGTATTCTTGTTCCAGGTGAAACCATTCGTGCCAAAGATGTAAAGGAGGCCCTTCATGGTTTTAAAAAAGCCAATGAAATGGTGGCCCGTGGGGATTTAAAACATGCCAAAGAAGAATTCGAACGCCAATACATCATCAAAACCTTACAGATTTGCGAAGGGAATGTGACAAGGACTTCCAAAGCATTAGGGATTGAAAGAACTCATTTATATAGAAAACTACGTTCTTTAAATATTTCTGTGGAACAGTTAAACGAAGGTTAGTATGGATCAAAAATCAATTTTAGAACGTTTTACTGACATTCTTAAAGAAACTAAATTTTTAATTCAAAATAAGTCGGTATCTGTTTACCGATTTCAAGAGGAACAAGATCCTAGCGACTTTGTTTTTCCCTGGAAATCGAAAGTACCCGAATCTTTAGAAATTCAAAAGAAACTACAGAAAGAAAACCAACGAAAAAACAAAGAATTGGTAAATTTCTCATGTACCCTCTGCCAAGGGAAACTTAGTGGGGTACGTCAGTTTCTTCATAAAGGCAGAAAACCTATACTTGTTTTGCATTATTCTGGGGCAACAGGTCCTAAAGAAAAACCATTTACTAAAACCAAACCAAACCAAATATTTAAAGATAAACTAACGGAAATCAGCTGGAGTGAACTTATTCAAAAAGTGTTTGGTTTTTCTTTCGAAGAGTTTTATTACCAAGAATATCCTGCTTGTAATTTTTCTAATTCAGATTCGAAGGAAAACGATTGGCAAACTAGAGTCGAAAATTGTAAATTTCATGTAAAGGAAACAGTGGAAGAATTTGGAATTCAATTCATTGTCATTTTAGGATCTTCCGCTAAATTGTTGTTTGGTACTGAGAAAGCAAAAGAATTTCTGGGTAAAGAAACGAAATGGGATTTGTCTGGACTTTCTATTCCAATTGTCACTACCAGATCTCCTGAAGCCCTTGTTTTCCTGGGTGAAAAGGCTAAAAAAACAGATTCGGAAAGTAACCTTTTCCAATACGGAAAAGAGAAACAGGAATTGGAAGATAGTTTTATCTCCCACCTTTCTCTATTGAAACCATATCTCTAATATGATTCAATTTGCGGAAGTTGCCCTCAATTTATCTTGGGAAAGTAAAACTTTAACGTATGAAGTTCCACATTCAATGGAAAGTTTACAAAGGGGAGTTCGTGTACTTGTTCCGCTCAATGGAAAAGAATGGGAAGGGGTTGTCATCGAAGTTCATTCGAATGAGCCTAATTATGAAACTTTATCTATCTTAAAACAAATTGATTTAGAACCAGTCCTTACTGAAGAACAACTGGATTTGGCAGAGTGGATGGCTGAAAACTATTTATCCTCTCTTGGGGAAGCCCTGTTTCTTATGGTTCCGAAAGGAAAAAAAAGAAAACAGGAAAAACAAAGTCCCTTAAATATCCAATTGGATCTATTACATCCTTTAAATGTTTCACAAAAAAATGCTTTGGATGAAATAAGGTTAAATCGAAATTCCAACACACATTTGTTATATGGGATTACGGGAAGTGGGAAAACGGAGGTGTATTTACACCTGATGGCAGAGGTTCTTTCTAAACCCAAAGGATCCGTTATTTTTCTTGTTCCGGAAATTTCACTCACTTACCCGACCATCACAAGGATTGAAAGGATTTTTCCAGGGCAAGTGGCGGTGTTAAATTCCCATCTCAGAACTTCAGAAAAATTCCAAAACTATTTGGATTTAAAAGAGGGGAAAAAACGGATTTGTATCGGAACTCGTTCTGCCGTGTTTGCTCCATTGTCCGACATTGAACTTATCATTTTAGATGAGGAACATGACGGATCTTACAAGGAACATGGAGCTCCTCGTTACCATGCCCGCCAAATTGCTTTACAAAGAATTTTAAAAACTAACGGTAAATTATTATTAGGTTCTGCCACACCGAGCCTTGAAATTTTTTACTTAGCAAAAGCAGGCCAAATTGGTTATTCGGAACTAAAAGAAAGAGCCAATCCTCACGCCTCACTTCCCACTGTAGAAATCACACAAAAAAAAGAGGATAGTGAACTTCTTTCTGGAGATTTACAATTTAAAGTCGCAGACCGTTTGAAAAAGGAAGAACAAACCATCATCCTTCTGAATCGGAGGGGGTATAATCCTTTTATTTATTCTACATCCAAAAAAGAATTCATTCATTGCCCAAAATGTACGGCCACACTTTGTTACCACTCTGATAAAACCGTTCGTTGTCACCTTTGTGGGTATAAATCAACTTTTAGTAACTTAAAACAAATTCATGGAGATGAGTTGGACTTGTTTGGGGCAGGGACTCAAAAATTAGAAGAGTATTTGTTATCCCATTTCCCAAAAGCAAGGATCGAACGTTTGGACCAAGACAGTTCCAAAAATAAAGAAGTGACTCGCGATGTTCTGGAAAAGTTAGGAGAAGGAAATTTAGATATCCTGACAGGTACTCAAATGATAGCGAAGGGCCTTGATTATGCGAATGTGACTCTTGTGGGAATTCTAAATGCCAATCATGGACTAGGGGTTCCCGACTTTCGTAGTAGCGAAAGAACGTATTCTCTCATTTCACAAGTGGCGGGAAGGGCTGGTCGGGGTGAAAAAAAAGGGGAAGTCCTCATCCAATCCAATGATCCCGAACATCCTGTTCTGAAAATGGCGATGGAACAAAACTATCCTGCTTTTTTTGAATGGGAGTTAACATTTCGAAGAGATTTGTTTTATCCACCTTTTTCTCGTTTGGCGAGACTTGTGTTTCGGTCTAAATACGAGGAAGTTGCCAACAAACAATCTGTGGTTTATGCGGAAACTTTAAAAGAAAATATGGATGCATCTGTTACCCTTCTTGGGCCAAGCCAATGTCCTTTTTATAAAATTGATAATAACTTCAGATACCATATCTTGTTAAAATCAAAATCCATCACCGTTTTACGAAATCTTTTACGCGAAACAAAAACTAAATTTAAAGTCGATTCCAAATGTTATATTGAATATGATTTGGATCCTCTGGAACTTGTTTAATAGGAAAAATGATGAAACTTTCAATCGGATACTTTGGATCCCCAGAACATTCCAAGGAATTACTTTCTATCTTACTGGATGCGGGAATCCAAGTGGATTTTGTTGTGACGAACATTGACAAACCTGTCGGAAGAAAACAAATCATCACACCCACACCCGTAAAGGAGCTGGCCCTTGCCAAGGGAATTCCTGTCATCCAGTCTCCAAAACTAAGGACCGATGAAGAGGCGCAAAAACAAATTTTATCCTATGCTTCCCCCGTTCATATTGTGTATGCCTACGGATCGATTGTTCCAGAGAATGTCTTCCAAGATCCAAAATTTGGAAGCATCAATCTCCACGGAAGTTTATTACCTAAGTATCGGGGTGCCTCTCCCGTCCAAAGTTTTCTTTTGAGTGGAGAGGAAAACTCAGGATTTACGATTCAGTTTTTAGCCAAGGAAGTGGATTCAGGCGATATCATTTCCCAGAAATCTTGGAAGGTGGACGAAACGGAAACCACAGCTTCTCTTTTACAATCTATCACGAAGGAAGGGGGAAAGGAGCTCATTCGGCTTTTCAGGGAACTGGAATCTATGGGAACCGCTTGGACTTCGAAGCCGCAGAATGCCAATGAGGCCACTCATTGCAAAAAAATCACGGCAAACGACCGTCCCATCCATTGGTCGGAACCTGCGATTAACATCCACAACCGCATTCGTGCCTTGTACCCCGATCCCTTGGCTGTGACCGAATTTCGAGGCAAAAAACTGATTCTTATCTCTTCCTTTCTTTTGGATTCCGAAAGTGAGTCGATTCCCATTCCGGATGGCCTCAGTCCGGGTTCCTTTTTCCTATACCAGAAAAAAAGGCTTTTCTGTCTCTGTGGAGACGGAAACCTGCTTGGTATAGATACCTTACAACCCGAAGGGAAAAAACCCATGAAAGGATTTGAGTTTTTTAATGGGGCGCGGGTTTTAGCCGGAGAATCATTTACGTGAAAGAAAAGTTTCTAAAAATCCTACCTTACAGTGGTTATGTTTTATTTGTTGGTTTGGGACTCCTTGTTTTTTTTGTGGCAGCCTTTCTTGTGGTCGTGGTTCGAACCAAAGAAGAACAAAAGGTAATGATGCCTTATGTGATTGGCAAAAACTACATTGAGGTTCATAACGAATTGCAAAGACTCCAACTCAAAGTCCGTTTAGAAACCCAAAGAATCCCTGAAAAAACAGATGGGATCATTCTGGCTCAATCCATTGATCCAGGTAAGGAAGTCGAAGCCGGATCCAAACTTTATCTTACAGTGAATATTGGATTTGATCGGGTGACCATTCCTGATGTCAAAGGACAAGACCTAAAACGTGCGAAAGCCATTCTAGAAAAAGTATTATCGGGGGAAGTGTATGTGCCTTTACAAATTGGTGGGATCACCTATGTGCCTGCTGTGGGTGATGAACCTGCTGACACAATCATTGACCAAATTCCAGCTCCCGGAAAAGAAACTCATTCCGGCGAAAAAATTTACCTTCTTGTTACAGAACCAAATATTGAAAAAAAATCCACCCAATCCGTAAATGAACCTTTGGATTCAACAAAGTTTGTAGGAACGCCCGTTCCTTTTGTAGTTGATTTTTTACAAAGAAAAAAAATCCCTTATCGAATTAAAGAAACCACCAAACCAGAGTTTCGTGAAGAACATGGTCTTACTTCTACCTTTGAATTAAAACCTACCGGTGCGGAAGTGGGTGCTTTCTTTTTGAAACCTTCTGAAACTTTTGTTCAAGATTATGAATTTTTGGAATATGAAGTGGATGATGATGATCTGTACTCAGCAAAAATCAGTTATACAAAACCTGGGGAAGATACAGAAATCGAAAAAGAAATTTTTACCAACCAAAAACTAAAAGAAGATGAACCAGTTCGATTTCTCATCCATCGAGCCGGGAATGTAAAGGTGACTCTTTTCGGTAAAGAAACCGGTGTTGCCAAGGTTTGGAAATTAAAAGGAACTTATTAATATGAAAATTTCAGCATCGATCCTTGCTGCAAAACTTACGGGACTCTCAGCGGAGCTTCCGACTTACAAACAGGAAAATATCGACCTCATTCACATTGATGTGATGGACGGAAACTTTGTCCCTCAAATCTCTTTTGGGGAAGCCTTTACCAAAGAAGTCAAATCCCATACCCAAATCCCTCTCGATGTACATTTGATGGTGAGTAACCCAGAACTTCACGTTCCCAAATACTTTGACCTCAATCCTTATTGTATTACCTTCCATATTGAAACCACAAACTTCTCTGTAAGACTTGCCGAAGAGATTCGAAAAGCAGGAATCAAAGTGGGTGTGTCTCTGAATCCCCAAACTCCACCGGAATCCATCTCCCAAATCCTTCCGTATTTGGATCTTGTTTTACTCATGACAGTCGATCCTGGATTTTACGGGCAGTCCTTTGTAAAATCCGGATTTGAAAAGATTGCGGCAGTGCGTAAACTCACGAAACCCTACAATATCGAACTCGAAGTGGATGGGGGTGTGAACGAATCCAATATGGAGGAGCTTGCCAAACTCGGTGTGGACATTACCGTTGTGGGTTCTGGGCTCTATAAAACGGGAGATCCGAATGCACAGGGCAAAAAATTAAAAGAACTCGCTGCAAGTGCTAGAACTCGCTCTTGACAGATCGTCCTAATTTAAAAAACTCGCTATAAAAGGGGTATTTTTCCTTGGTTAAATTAAGATTACAAAGAACGGGAACAAAAGCAGACCCGCACTATCGCATCGTAGCAGCAGACATCCGTGCTCCACGTGACGGAAAGTTCATTGAAGCGATTGGACATTTTCATCCATCTACTTCTTCTGTTAAAAAAGCAACTTTCAACGAAGAAAAAACTCTTTCTTGGTTAAAAAAAGGTGCTCAACCTACTGATACAGTTCTTGCTCTTTTGAAAAAAGACGACGTTTGGTCAAAATTCAAAGGTTAATTGATACATGGAATCCTTAGTTCGTTATATCGTTACATCTCTCGTTGACCAACCAGAACAAGTGGCTGTCAACCAAGTCCCCGGAGAGGAAGAAACAGTGATCGAACTTCGGGTAGCAGCAAAAGACCTAGGTAAGGTGATCGGAAAAAACGGAAGGATTGCAAAATCTTTACGTACTGTTTTACAAGCAGCCGGAACCAAACAAGGCAAAAACTATACTTTAGAAATTGTCGACTAAACCAAGTTTAGTGAAAGTGGGGGTCATTGGATCCTCACATGGAATCAAAGGGTTCATCAAAGTTTTCACCGAAGGTGACACCCTATTATCCGCCAAACCACCGTTTACCTGTAATGTCGAAGACCCTCGTGGAAACCAATCTACCATCCAAATTGAGGAAATCAAACCCAATGGAAATCATTTCCTAGTCAAACTAAAGGGTTTTGAAACGCCAGAAACTGTCATCAAATACCGTGGATTTTCTTTGTTATGGAAAAGGGAAGATTTACCTAAACCCACTGACGGCGAAATTTACACTGAAGATTTAGTGGGATTGGTTGCCATTTCCAAAGAAACGAGCCAATCGCTGCATTATGTTGTGACCCAAGTCATAGACAACCCCGCGCATCCTATTTTAGAACTAAAACCAATCACTGGTGAAGGGGAAACGATTCTTATCCCTTTTCTCAATCGGTTTGTGGGGGATTGGAATTTAGAATCCAAAACCTTAGAAATCATTCACTGGGAGCAGTGGTTTGAAGTTTAATTTCATCACTCTTTTCCCAGAAAAAATTACCTCTTACTTTGATACAGGAATTCCAGGCAAAGCCGTAAAACAAGGGGTTGTGGAAATCAATACTGTCCACCTTCGCGACTTTGCTGACAACAAACACCAAAAGGTTGATGATACCATTTATGGTGGGGGACCGGGGATGCTTTTGCAAGTGGGTCCCATTTACCGAGCCTTAGAATCCCTCGGAGAAAATAAAGGTAAGGTCATTCTCCTTAGTCCCTCTGGGGAACTTTTTAACCAGACTCTCGCTCGGGAGATTTTCGAATCTTCAGAGACCTTCACTTTGATTTCTGGGTATTACGAAGGGGTCGACCATCGTGTCACGGAGCATTTAATTGACAGGGAAGTGGCCATTGGAAACTATGTTATTTCATCGGGGGATTTAGCTGCTCTCGTTGTTGCCGATTGCCTATCTCGGTTTGTTCCGGGATTTTTAGGAAAAGAAGAAAGCCTTCTCGAAGAATCGCACAATGAAACAGAAGAATTAGAATACCCCCAATATACAAAACCCTATGATTTTATGGGTTGGACAGTTCCTGATGTGCTCCTCGGTGGACATCATGAAGAGATCCGGAAATGGCGGCAAAAAAACCGCAAAACAAGAAATCATTCTTAGAGGAAGCCATGAATCAGATTCTAGAAACAGCACTCGCAGGCGAAGCAAAGAACGAACTTAATTTCGAAATTGGTGATACTGTAAAAGTTCACTACAAAATCGTTGAATCTGGAAAAGAACGTGTTCAGGTTTACGAAGGTATTGTGATCTCCATTGCGAACAAATCACAAAGTAAAACCTTTACTGTAAGACGTGTGTCTTATGATATTGGAGTGGAAAGAATTTTTCCACTTCATAGCCCAAGAATTGCAAAGATTGAACTCGTTCGTAAAGGATCGGTTCGTCGTGCGAAACTTTTCTATCTCCGTGATAAAAAAGGAAAAGCAGGACGTATCAAAGAAAGAAAAGGCGGACAAGCGATTGTTGCCAAAGACAAAAAGAGACAGGATGAGGCTTCTAAAGCCGCTCTTGCACAAGCAAAAGCTGCAGAAGCACCTAGCGCATAATTTCTCTTGAAACGGTCGTTACTCGGCCGTTCTTTCCCGAATTCCAAATCCCACACCTGACCTGCTATTCTCTGGATGAAGCAGGTCGAGGTACACTTGCCGGCCCCGTATCTGTGGGTTGTGTTTCCTTTGACCTCCAAACCTTAGAAAAAATCAAAAATGGCGAAATCCTTAAAGGGCTTCGTGATTCTAAAAAAATTCCTGAACCCAAACGAATCGAACTTAGAAAGGAAATCATTCAGAATGCTTCCTATTTCCGAGTGAGTTTTGTTAGCGCCAAGTTTATTGATACGTATAATATCAACCAGGCCATCTTTTATGGGATGAACCGCTGTTTGCCGACAAACCCACAACCATTTGAATCCAAAACTTCTGCGCATGAAAAATTACATTTGTCCAATTCTACTTTCAATGAAGAGACAAATCGCAATGAAGATAAATTGTTAAATACGAAGCCTTATCTCCTAGCTGATGGAAATTATAAACTAAAAATTACAAAACCTATAGAAGGTTATTTCTCTCTTCCCAAAGGAGATGATTTAATTCCTTCCATTTCTGCGGCCTCCATCCTTGCCAAAACCTATAGAGATGAATATATGGAAAAAATGGACTTAAAATACCCAGGTTATAGGTTTGCCAAACACAAAGGATACGGAACCGAAGAACATAGGGAGGCTCTTTTGAAACTTGGAATTTCTCCGATCCACAGGTTGAGTTTTTGTAAATTTCTCCGAAGAGAAGGGAGTGAGCCCTCTCTTTTCTAATTTCCATTCTCTCCCGCAAATTTTTTCTTTGGGAAAATTGACCCACCAGAGTAAGGATCACTTTTTCTCAAAAGAAACCAACAAATCCGGACAATGGTTACTCCCTTTGGAAGGAAGTTATCCGAAGTCCAAAATGAATGCCACGCAAACAAACGATGGAAACCGTATGATTTCTCTTCTGGCAAAAGGTTCCGATCCGGAACTGCAAACCAATATAAGGAAAGTGGAAAATCGTTTTCGATGGTCTCAATGGATCTCTGCCCAATCTGAATCTAAAACTATTGAAGTTTCTGAATTAAAACCACTATGGAATTATTTATTAGGGGAAACTGGGTTTACCGATCTTCTTTCATTTTTGGATCCAGAGGCAAAGGAATTTTTACAAATGGTGGTAGAACCAAAAAACAAAGGTTTGGTTCTCTATGTCTTTTGGGAATCCCAAGGGACAGGAGCTATGGGAATTCAGTTTCATTATGATCCTGAAAAAGAAAAACCGGTCCTTGTCCATATTACAACAGAGACCTACTTAGAAAGCGAGAGTTTCCGCAAATCCTTATTTGGACTTGTTCGGGACTTTCCCCAAATCCAATCAGTGCAAATAGGAACTTGGAATGAAGACTCCTTTAACGGAGATTATAGATGAATCAAAAGATGGCTGCACTTGCCTACGATCCGACCCGTCATGAGGCACCGAAACTTGTGGCAAAGGCAGAGGGTAGGTTTGCTGAAAATTTGATTCGTTTAGCTCGTGAGTCGGGAGTTTTAGTCATTCGAGATGAAGTGATGATTCAAACCTTAGATCATCTCCCTAATGGAAAAGAAATTCCCAGGGAATTGTATGAAGCCGTAGCTTCTGTGTTTCGAATCCTTGTTTTAGAGAGACAAAAGAAAAACAATTGATGTTTCTACGCTTCTTACTAGGATTTACGCAATTATGCGGAAAATCTCCATACGTGACTTAGAACCTGGATCCAAGTTCAATAAGTCAATTTATTTGGATAAAGATACTGTTTTTGTTGGTGCCGACCAACCAATCACACAACAAGACTTAGACCGTTTGGTCCAATTTGGTATCACCTTTGTTTTAACTGATGGAGAAAAGGTAACTGCCGATGGACAGGATAAAACTTCCGCTGGTGCTGGGCCTGGTTACTTTGATACCAACTTACCTTTTTATCAGGACGATGAAAACTCCACTCGCTATAAATATCTATTGGAAAAAGCCAATACTTCTAAGGTTGAGTTTAGCGCTGTATTTAAAGATTGTTTTGATTTAGTCCAAAAAACTTACCGCTCTGCATCTGAGGGCCGTTATACGGAAATTAGGGAATTTAGAGAAATTGCGGAACGTATCGCCGACCATACAAAAGCAAACTCTCAAATTCCCATTTTACTTTTATCCCATGCACATTCAGGTTATTATTTATACACTCATATCTGTTATGCGACATTTTTTTCAGTGATGCTTGGAAACTTTTTAGAGTTTTCAAGACCTAAACTAATTGATTTGGCATTGGCCTCTCTTTTTGCAGATATAGGAATGGTAACAGTTCCAGAAGAAGTATCAGAGAAAAAAGGTACCCTATCTGAATTAGATTTAAAAACAATCAAACGCCATCCGGTGACTGGTTACCAAATTCTCACTCAAAAATTAAAATTAAAAAATTCACTCGCCATAGTTGCTCTCCAACACCATGAAGCAGTGGACGGTTCAGGGTATCCACAGCGAATCCTTGCTAACCAAATTGAGGAACTCACTAAAGTGTTTATGATCGGTGACCAATTTGCGGCCATGATCCACCCAAGACCATATAGACAAGCCATCCTTCCTTACGAAGCAATGAAGATTATGATTAGCGAAAACGTGAACCGTTTTGATTTAAAAATGGTTAGGTTATTTTTAAATAAACTTTCTATGTTTCCTGTGGGGTCCGGTGTGGTTCTTTCTGACCTAAGATTGGGTATGGTCATTGAATCCAATAAAGACAAACCGCTTCGTCCCGTCATTCGAGTCACAAAAGATGCTGAAGGCAAACGCCTCAAACATTTAGAATTTGTGGATCTCATGAAAGACCTAAATCTCTATATCCAACAAGCAATTCCCTTTTCACAGATTTACTGATCCTTTTTGGATTTGGTGTGTTGCAGATGCTGAAAAAAACGGATCTGGGAAGGTCGGGTGAAGATTTGGCAGCAGAATTTTTGGATTCATTAGGTCATACCATCCTCTTTCGAAATTTCAGAAAATCTTTTGGGGAACTAGACATAATTAGCCTCTGGAACGATTCACTCCATTGTTCAGAGGTGAAAACATGGGACATACGTAGTGGATTTCATCCTTTAGAATGTTTTCATGAGACAAAACGTATGAGAATGCGGAAGGTATATTACTATTTATTAAAAGAAGTTCCTGCCTTTTACCACCTAACACCTTCATTTAATTTGATCCATATCACTGAAAAAAAGGAAGTTCGTTTTTATTCGTCAATCTTCTAAAATACTTCATCAAGGGATTTTTGTACTGGGCCGATTGGTTTTGTATCCCTAAAGGGAAAACGCTCTCAAGGACGAGAGTTTGATTGTTACAAGGAAGTAACCGTATGAGTCAATTTAGTATTTTTGGGAATTTGGCAGAAACCGACGAATTTGGTCCAGATCCGGTTTTACTCCGGAAAAGGGGAATGGCCTCAACCGTTCAGAAGAAATTCGAAAATTACAAAAAAAAGATCGATGATCCAGCATATATGGATTATGCGATCAATAAAATTGCGATGGAGATTTCGCATTTTATTTCGAAGTAATTATCCTAGGCTATAAATCCACTGGTAACCTATACAATATTCAACAGCCTCCCAGATATGTGCTTCCTTGGTTCGGGAGGATAAATCCCAATCGGCAATGGTCCTTGCAAGAGAAATGATTTGTTTTTTCTTTCGTAAGGAGAGTTGTTTGGTTCGGTTTTCAGTATCCAAAATTTTTTGAATTTTGATTTCTTCATCCTCTGGAGTGTTTCTAGTTTTTTGAAATGTTACACGCTCCAGAAGAATCTTTTTCATTTTATATTCTTCTAATTGAATACAACGATCCAACGAAGTTTCAAATAACGTTTGAAAGATGGTGATTCGATCTAAAAAAGCTCCGCTAATTTTTTGTAGATACAAACGAATTTTTTGTAATGAACAGTGGCAGGTATGGTGACTGTGGTAGTTTCCGCAAGGGCAGGGGTTAGCGGAGAGCATTAAGGTGAAATCTGTTTTTAATTTTGTTTTTTCGTTCATCCGCACAATTTCTAAATAGGAATCTTCCATAGGCATCCGTAAACTTTCTAATATTCGATCTTTAAATTCTAAGGCTTCATCTAAATAAAGGATACCGCCATAAGCTTTGGAAATCTCACCTGGTTGGAAGGGTAGGCCACCACCTAATAGTCCTACTTCTGTTGCGGAATGGTGTGGGGAGCGAAAGGGACGTTTGCGACTGGGAATTTCAAAATCTCCCGCGGCAGTCCAGATCCCTTGGTCATTTGGGTCTCTAGATTCTTTGGGAGGAAGTAAAGATTCGAGCATTCTATGCAACATGGTTTTTCCAGAACCTGGACTGCCGAGGAGTAGGCTATGGTGTTTTCCAAGAACGGCATATAGTAATCCTTGAAAGGTTTTCATTTGGTAAGGGTCCAAAAAAACTTTTTCCCAAGTTTTCGATTCAGAAACGGGAGTGGAAACCTCTAGGTTGTGAGGGGAAGACTGCCCTAGAAACCTAAGGCCTTCCAGATGGTCCAAAAAATAATATTGGCCTTCCGGTAGAGTTTCTTTTCGTAAAGAGGTGGGAAGACAAAAGGAAACGGTTTTGTTATCCCTGTTTTGCCAGAGATAGGGGAGAAGTTCCTGACCTCCGAGAACCGCCCCATCTAGTCCAATCCCACCTAAAAAAAAGATACGTCCCAGAGGGATTTGGATTTGTTCTGTTGCTTCTAAGATTCCCACAGCAATGGCCAGATCCAAACAGACCATTCGTTTGGGGATATGGGTGGGTTTTAAATTGATAATGATAGTTTCTAGTGGGAACTGGTAACCTGATGCCTCTAAAGCCAAACGGATGCGGTCTCTGGACTCTTTTGTAAGTGAAGTGGCACAACCTAAAATTTGGAAATTCGGGAGACCTCGTCGGATTCCCACTTCTACCTGTATTTCTTTGGTTCCATTCCATTCGTATAACAGACTGCCGACTTCAGCGCGTTTGGGGATCACAATCCTATAAGGGTAAGTTTCTTCTCTTTTGGGCCAAAAAATAAAAAAGACTTTTCATATTTGAGGCATCATGGTGACTTTTCCTCAGAGTTTGCTTTGAATTGTAGTGTCATTCGTGTAATTCCCCTCGTCCTTCTCCTTGTGTTCAGTCATTGTTCCCAAAGGTTGATTAAAAAGGAAAGATTAAGGGAAATCAATGAATACTATGATGGAAAAACCTATTCCTTACAAGAAGAGATCAAATTCTCTGAATCAGAAGTTTGGAAGAAAGGGACATTGGTAAAGATCTACATCGAATCCACACCCTCTCTTTTGAAATTGAAGGTTTATCCCATTGCAGAGTCTAGAGAATCTTCTGTGGGGAAATTAGCTGCCTATATCATCAATGATGATGTGAAAAAAAAGCAGTATGACTTGGAAGATGTAGAAGAGTGGGTATCTAAAAAATTCACTCTGGTCGATTCCAGTGTCAAAAAAACAAAGAAATAAAGGTTTGGGAAGTCTCCAATTGTCGCAAGTATTTCGTTTTCATTCTTTCTTTGTTTCAGGTTCAAGATTTCTCCCCCTAATTCCCGATATTTTATCTGTGAAGATCCTTCGGTTGGTTATAATTTCCCTTTTGGTCCTATCCACACCTGGACTTTTTGCCAATCCATTCCAAAAAATTCATTCTGAAATCAATGAGTCCATTCCGGGAAATGAACCAGCTATGTTTCGTCTTTTTGCTTCCCAATCGCAAGAATCGGAAATTCACAAACTCTTTTCTATGGGTGTCAACCCGTCTGGTGAAGAAGAAGAGGTGGAACTGGCATCTCTTGACCTACCCAAATACATCGATGTATCACCTGTAGTGAGTAACACTGTCGTCCATGAATCCGGTATCATCATCAAAAAATACGCGGTCCAAAAGAAAGACAATTTATCTAAGATTGCGCGTTCCTTTTCTATTGAGTTGGCAAAACTTAAAAAACATAACGGACTCACTAGTGACCAGTTGAAGATTGGCCAAGTTTTGGAAGTTCCTGTCCAAGTGAAAAATGCATCCTCTTCTAGAGTCGTTTTAAAAAAGATATTCATTATGCCTGTTCCGCAAAGTCGTGTGACATCTCGTTATGGAAGACGTGTGGATCCTTTTAATAAATACAATCGTGTATATCATACAGGTCTTGATCTTGCGGCAAAAGTAGGAGCACCGGTTCTCTCGGCAGCAGATGGAGAAGTTGTATTTACTGGACGCAATGGGGGATATGGAAATTCCGTTACGATCCAACACAAAAATGGTTATAAAACGGTTTACGCCCACTGTTCTCAGATTTTAGTTGAGGTTGGGGAAACGGTGAAGATGGGTCGTGTGGTTGCCCTTGTCGGAAGGACAGGAACAGCAACAGGAGCACATCTGCATTTTGAAGTGTTTCGAAACGGGAAGATTATGAATCCCGAATCAGCTCTTAGCATCACGGAAAAACAAGTCACTAGGCTCCCTAAATCTGAAGTAGCTGGAATGTAATCGGAGCCAACCTCCGGTTTGTGGGGAGCATGAATTTAATCCTTCAAAGAATCCAATCGAGTCAATTTTTGACATTGATTCCGGCGGTTTTACTTTTTTCCTTTTCTCTAGCCTATCTTTTAAAGTTGGTTTTGCTACTTTTGTTTTCTACAGAAACAGGGATTAGTGTCGCAGGAGCCAAACCCAAACAAATGCGCCAAGAAGTCATTTTGGCAGTAAGTACCTACGAAGACATTGTTACTGGAAATCTTATCCGTGGTCAAGTTTATGATCCAAATGATGCCACCAAACGTGGGGCAGATGGTACACCCCTTGATCCAGAGATTGCTCAGGACAATGGTGACGATGACCAAATGCTTGTCACAGGGACTCTGTCTGGGCATTGGTCCTTTGCAAGGGTAACCATCCGAGAAAAACAAAGTAATGATTCCGAAGAATATGGAACGGGTGAGATGGTGGGTGGATATAAAGTCCAGGCCATCGAACAACATTACGTGGTTCTTAAAAAAGGCGGTCTTAGCCTTCGTGTCAATATTGGTGAAACTCCCGCACAAGCTAAGGAACGTATTCGACCTAAAGATGCAGCGGCTGTTTCCAATTTAGGACCTTCTAGCCAAACGGTGCAAAAAGTTCTTTCCCGTGAGGATGTGAATCGCAAACTGAAAGATCCGAATACTATCTATAAAAATGCAAGGTTTGGCCCACATTTGGTAGACGGAAAGATCGAGGGTTACAAGATCTATCAGGTGGCAAAAGACCATGTTTTTTATGCTCTCGGCGCACGCGGAGGGGATATCATCAGAAGAGTCAATGGAATGCCACTCAACGAAACAGAGAAAATGTTGGAAATTTGGGGTTCGATCAAACAAGCTCCGAAAATTACAGTGGATTTAGAGAGACAAGGCAAAATAATCACATATGAATTTATCATTCGGAATTAAAATGAGAAATCGTCTTCCTTTAGTATTACTTAGTATTTGCCTTTATGTATTTGTCACACCTGGTTTTTCCCAAGAAAAAGGAAAACAAAAGGTCAAATCATCATCCCCAGAACCCGCCAGTTTTACAGCAGATTGGAGAGATACAGAACTCAAAGATTTTTTAATGGGGATGAGTGCTATTATTAAAAGAAACATCCTGATTGATGATGCAGTAAAAGGTAAAAAGATTACGATCATTTCGCAAAAACGAGTGAAAATCGATGATGCCTATGGGTTTATGAAATCCGTATTAGAAACACAAGGGTTTGGTCTCATCGAAGAAAATGATCTAATCAAAGTTGTAAAAATAAAGGATGCTCTGGCTAAATCACCAATCGTTAGGATTGGTAAAGATCCGGTTTCGGAATCAGAAGTTTCACTAAATAAAACCATCACACAAATTGTTCCTTTAGAATATTCGAATGCTGCTGAGCTCGAACCCATTCTCAAAAGAGTCACATCTCCAGATACAGATATCATCATTCCTAAAAACCAAAATACTCTTATTTTTTCAGGTTCAACCTCTGATATTAATAAATTACTGAAGTTGGTTGACAACTTGGATGTGCGTGCGGATGGCCCTGGATCCATTTCATCCGCCGGTGATATTCATATTTATACTTTAGAATACAATGAAGCAGAGAAGTTGGCGGCCATTTTAGTAAAATTAGATATGCCAGATGCACCAACGGCGCCTACACAAAGTGGACAACCAGGAGAACCTGGCCCAGATGGAAAACCAAATCCACCTCCACAACAGCCCGTAGCGCAAGCGCAAAAAATTCCTGGTAAACAAGATAAAATCAAAGCAGTGGCCCATAAAGAATCCAACTCACTGATTGTCACTGCTTCTCCCCAGGAATGGGAAGAAATTAAAAAAATTATAAAAATTCTGGATACACCCAGAAAACAAGTGTTACTGGAAGTTCTGATTGTCGAGTTAAGTTCCACAGACCTTAACGACTTTGGTATCGATTGGCGTTACCAAGAACTTGCGTATGGACAGTTTAACACGGGCCTTGCGGCACAAGGGGGAGTGATTGATAAAAACGGTCGACCAACTAACGTAAATACTTTGTCTGGTTTCTCTCTTGGATTCATTCGCCGCGGAGGACAACAAATAATTGGTATTTTAAATGCAAACTCGACCAATGAAAATTTTAACGTATTGTCAGCCCCACAGATTTTGACTTTGGACAACCAAGAAGCAGAAATCAATGTGGGTCAAGATGTTCCCGTGCGCACTCAAAACCGTAATGCCGGTCTCGGTGGTGACAATGCAGTGACTGTAGCAAATTTTGAATATCGCCCTACTGGGATTAAACTAAAATTCACGCCCCATATAAACAAAAACAATCGTATCACTTTAGATCTTTACCAAGAGATCAAAAACGTAGCTGGGATTTCTTCGGAAGCAACGGGCGGAAACCCAACGTTTAACAAACGAGATATTAAAACTACAATTGTTGTAGATAATATCCAAACCATCGTGATTGGAGGATTACTTTCCAATGATAAACAAAAGAAAGTGCAAAAGATCCCGATTTTAGGGGAGATTCCTCTGTTAGGAACTCTATTTCGCAGAACCACCAATCAAAACAGAAAAACCAATTTAATGGTATTTTTAACGCCGCATATTCTAGACGACCGTGATAAATCGGATCGTATTACCATCCAAAAGAAAAATGAACAAGAAAGGATGGTCGACGAACGAGAAAAGAAATTACGATGAGAAAGAGTTTAGGCCAAATCCTATTAGAAGATGGAATCCTTACCATTAAGGATCTCGAAGATATTTCCAAACAACAGGAAAAAACAAATCTTCCCATCACTCATATCATCCAAAAAAAAGGTCTCGCTTCCGAAACTGATATTTTAAAAGCACTTGCAAAACTCCATCGTATGGAGTTTATCGATAAACTTGAGTTTGTTGCTAGTGAAGAAGTTTTTGGTAAAATTCCCCTAAAACTTGTCCAACGTTCTAAAATTGTACCAGTTTCAGTGAAAGGCAAAAAGGTTGTAGTTGCCACTTGCGATCCAACGGATCTCCATCCAATGGACGATATGAGATCCTTTTTAAAAGGGTACGAAATACAATTCGTTCTCGCTACTGAAAACGAAATTATGAGAATCATCCATTCTCAGTTCGACAAAACTACTGCCGAAGCCAAAGAGATGATGGATGAAATGGATGGAAGTTTCGGAGATCTCTCTGATGCCTTTGAATCCGATGCATTAGATTTATCCAATGAAGCTCCCATCATTAAGATGGTGAACGTGATTTTGTCACAAGCAGTATCGGAAAGAGCTTCCGATATTCACGTGGAACCATTTGAAAAATCTGTTGTGGTCAGGTATCGTGTGGATGGGGTTTTACAAAAAGTTCTCAGTCCACCTAAGTCTTATTTGGCGGGAATATCTACTCGTATCAAAATCATGTCGAATTTAAATATTGCGGAAAACCGTTTGCCGCAAGATGGACGGATTAAACTTAGGTTAGCTGGAAAGGATGTGGATGTTCGGGTTTCTATTATCCCGTGTCAGTTTGGAGAACGTATAGTAATGCGTATTCTAAACAAAACAGACCAAAAGTATTCCATTGAAACTATGGGTTTTAATAAAGAAATCCTAAATGATTTTAAAAGTTTAATCTATAAACCATATGGGATAATTTTGGTAACAGGTCCCACAGGTTCTGGTAAATCGACCACACTCTATTCTGCACTTTCTGAAATTAATACCGAAGAACGAAATATCATTACTTGCGAAGATCCGGTGGAATACCAAATGGATGGAATTTCCCAGATGCAAATGAATGAAAAAATTGGGCTTACTTTTGCTGCGGGTTTACGTTCGATCCTTCGTCAAGATCCGGATGTAGTGATGGTGGGGGAGATCCGTGATGAGGAAACAGCAAGGATTGCCATCCAAGCTTCCCTTACAGGTCACTTAGTGTTTTCCACCCTCCACACCAATGATGCTTCTTCTGCTGTCACAAGGCTTGTGGATATGGGGATTGAACCATATCTTATCACAAGTTCTGTGTTAGGTTTTATGGCCCAAAGGCTTGTTCGGGTCATTTGTAAGGATTGTAAAACATCCTACAAACCAACAGATAAAGACCTAGCAGGTCTTGGAATCCAAAGAAAAGAATTAAAAAATGGTGTTTTGTACAGGGGAAAGGGTTGCCCTTCTTGTCTAAATTCTGGATATAAGGGCCGAACTGGATTGTATGAACTTCTCACTATGAATGATGAAATCAAACGTGCCATTTTACAAGGGGCCGATGCCAACCGCATCAAAGAACTTGCAGTAAAAAATGGATTATCGACTTTGCAGGATTACGGTAAGTACAAAGTGATCGAAGGTGTCACAACTCCAGAAGAGGTCCTTCGGGTTTCCTAATTTTTATGCCACTCTTTACATACGTTGCATTCAATAAAAAAGGCAAAGAAGAAAAAAATATTATCGACGCTCCAAATTTGCAAGCGGCGCGTAACAAGCTAAAGGCGAAAGGTCTTTATGTTAGGTCAATTCAAGAAGATAGAGAAAAAGAAGAAAGAGAACTTTTCCCATTTTTATCCAAGTTATTGTATAGAATTCCCAGAAAAGAAGTAGGACTTTTTTGCAAACAACTTGGGACACTCATTGGTGCTGGAATTCCTCTAGATAAATGTTTACTCTCCATCATTGACCAAGTGGAAAATATCTATTTCAAAAAAGTTTTGATTGAGATGCGGGCAGACATAACGGAAGGGATGAGCCTTTCCGAGTCCATGAAAAAACATAAAACTGTTTTTCCTGACCAGTACCCCAGTTTGATTTCTGTTGGCGAATCCACTGGAAATTACGAAAACACCTTGCACAGGTTAGCTGAGTTAGAAGAAAAATCTTCTGAATTAAAATCAAAAGTCCAAGTAGCCATGATTTATCCTATGATTATGGGTTTACTATCTCTTGGTGTATCCATCTTTCTACTTGTTGTTGTTATTCCACAAATTGAACAGTTGTTTGCATCTTTTGATGCGAAACTACCATTACTCACAAGAAGTGTAATTTTTTTATCTTATGTTTTAACCAACTATTGGTTTTTTATTTTAGGAGTCCTTGCCGGCGGTTTTCTCGGGTTTATGAAATGGAAAAGTTCTGGGGAAGGGAAAAAAACTTGGGATAAATTTTTATTAAGGTTACCCGTGATTGGAACTTTACTTAGAAAAATTTTGGTTTCTAACTTTGCAAGAAACCTATCGATCCTTCTATTAAACCGAGTGCCACTCATTGTGTCTTTGAATATCGTATCGGATGTCGTGGGCCATACTGTTTTTAAGGAAGAAATTGCCTCTGCCATCATCAAAATTAAGGAAGGTGGTAAACTTTCTGATTCTTTACAAGGGTCACAAGTTCTTTCGCAGATGGTTCTTGGGATGCTCAGCGCAGGGGAAGCATCCGATAAAGTTCCAGAAATGATGAATAAACTTTCGGAAATCTATGAATCCGAGGTGGATACGGCAATAAAATCTTTGACCCAATCATTAGAACCAATGATGATCATTGTAATGGGTGGAATTATTTTTACCATTATGGCGGCGATTATGACGCCAATGTACAAACTAACTCAAGAAATCCAGGGGATGTAGAGTTTATGAAAACTAAAGGGAAACACAGAAAGATTCGTGAGGGATTAACTCTAATTGAGATTACCGTAGTAATGCTCATTTTGGGATCTCTTATGGCCATTCTTTACTCGAGTATTGGAAACCGAGGAGAAGGGGAAAAAAAATTAAAGCTTAAAAATGATAGTGCCGTTTTAAAAACCGCATTAGAGAGATATTTAGAAGTTTATGATAAATATCCTACCGAAGAACAAGGTTTGCAAGCTCTAATAGAAAAACCAGATGATGATAAAATTGGTGATGATTACGAACCAATCGTTCGTGAAAAAGCAGTTTTAAAAGATCCCTGGAAAACACCTTATGTTTTGAAATTTGAAGGAGCAGTTCCTCAAATCCTTACTTTAGGTGAAGACAAAAAAGAAGGTGGAGAAGGAAAAAATAAAGATTTTAATATCCTTTCCCCGGATGATTACCCGGCAGCTTTCCGATAAAATTTCGGCTCTGAAAACCAAGCGGAAGTTACGCGACGGTCTCACGTTGATTGAGATTGCCGTTGTAATTTCCATTCTTGGTCTTATCATGGTGATCGTTGGTGGGACACTCCGTAACCTAATCATTCCATCGACTGAAGATATTGCCGTTAAACTACAAGAATCTTTTAAATTCGGATACAACAAAGCGCAGTTAACAAACCAAGCTGTCTTATTCAAATACGATTTTGAAACAAGGGAATACCAGTTTTTTCTTTTAAAGAGAGAGGAAGGTGGACTGGAAGAAGAACCAATTTTGAAAAAATCCACACTTCCTTTTTATTCAAAAATTGTGAAAGTGAGGGACATAGGTGGTAAACCTAGATCGGAAGGAAAACTTCACATTGTATTTACTCCACAAGGAACCACAACCGACTTATTTTTATACGTTGGATCGGATTCAGAAATCAAAAGAACCATTCAAATTTACCGGTATGGTGGTAAATTTAAAATTCATAA
This sequence comes from Leptospira montravelensis, assembly GCF_004770045.1. Lineage (NCBI taxonomy): Bacteria > Pseudomonadati > Spirochaetota > Leptospiria > Leptospirales > Leptospiraceae > Leptospira > Leptospira montravelensis. The sequence goes on along the minus strand of NZ_RQFO01000004.1, from coordinate 537,777 downwards.
AACAGAATATTTTCCAGAACCAGAAACCACTCCCATTCAGAAAGTTTCTTATGGTCTCGACGAACGTGATGAACAAGTAGATTCCAATGCTAAACCACAGTCTAAGTAAACTAAAGTCACCAGGATTCACACTCTTTGAAGTTACGATCGCAATGGCTATGGCTGCGATGGTAATGACTTATACCTATTCTTTGATTGCGGAAGGAATTTCTTATCAGAAAAAAGCAGTACTACTCGCAAATGCAGTCCACCTTGCCAAAATAAAAATGGCACAAGTGGATTCCTCCACCACTATGCAAACCGATACCACTCGTGGTTCCATTGATGCCTTTCCTGGATACACCTTCGAAACTGAAATTAAAGAAGAAGAAATGGATCTTCTCAAACTTGCTGGTGGACCCAATGCAGAGGAACTCCGGAAAAAAGCACCTAAAGATATGTTAGGTGATAAAGATGTAGGCTTCAGTGATCTTATGAAAAAAAGAGGCCAGAAAAAGAGTTTTGAGACCGGGGGAGTACTTAAAGTATTTAGAGTTAAGGTTTCCATCTTTTATATGGATGGAAATAAAAAAGAAACCTATAGTGTCGAAACATTCAGGAGTACAAAATACTAATGTTTGTAGTTAGGAAATATCGCCGTGGTTTCACCTTGGTGGAGATTTCTATCGTAGTAATGATTATGGCAGTGATTTTTACTGGAATTTTTTCTGTTTTTTATACGGCCAATAAAATCTCCAAAAAAGGAGCCTCGAATAAAGGTGCCAACAGAAAGGACATACTCTACGCAATGGAAAATATTCGAGGAACCATCGCCCGTACTTACTTTATTGATAACCAAAAACGAATTTTATTTGTAGGTAAACAAGATGGTGTGACTGGATCAAGAAATGATCGGGTAGTATTTGCAACATCGAATCCAAATTCGGAGGAAGAAGGGCAAGCGTCAGTCAGAGAGGTGTCTTTTTATTTGCGGAAAATGCCAAATCCAAAAATGGAAGGATTGTCTTATTTGATTCGCAGGGAAGATGAGATGATCGACACCTTTCCTACGCAAGGTGGTGTTGAACATGTATTACTTGAAAATGTAAAAAGTTTTCAGATGAAGTTTTCGGAACGTGGAGACAAATGGGTAGACGATTGGAATTCTAGGACCACGAAAAAAATTCCAAGGCTCGTTCGATTTGAAATTATATCACTTGTGGGAAATGTTTTTGTTAAATATGAATCGCTTGCGCATCCAGTCATTCTCTTCAAATAAAAAAATAAAAAGGGGATTTATGGTCTATCTTCTTGTGATGGCCATAGGTACTGCTTCAATGTTTACGGCTTCAAAATTTTTTGAAGATGCAGCAACGGAATACCGTGTGGCAAGGTCCCAAGCGGATGGATTTAAAGCCCATATGCTCGCCAAAGCAGGGTTTATGGGTGCTGTAGGTGCCTTAAAAAAAATACCAGAAGAAGTTTTATACCAATCAGGTTTGGCGATGGACCCCCCACCGATTCCGTTAGGGGGTGGTGTGATTTATTACACAATGAGTCCCGAAGATGGTAAAATTAATATTAATTCGCTAGTCAAAATTTACGACGACCAACCGAACCAAAGAACTATTGAGATGGTCACTAGACTTTTTTACCAATTTGGTTTAAAACGGGAAATGATTTTCCCGATTTTGGATTGGATCGATGAAAACCACCAAGAAACGGGGGGTGGAGCTGAGCAGTACTATTACAGTCGGCTTTCCCCACCAAGAAAAATCAAAAATGCTCCCCTATATTCCCTTTCAGAACTCCTCAGTGTGAAAGGATATGACCGGTCTATTGTTTATGAGAGTTTGAAGCCAAAGGATTATGATAAAAATAACTCCAAAGACTTTATGACGGAGGAGGAAAGAGCCCTTCGTTCCGATAAAGATTATGTGCTCTCCAATAATATCACAGCTTATTTGCCTGCAGGTGATTCTTATGATGACCGAATTAATATCAATACGGCTCCCTATTTTGTCCTCATCTCCCTTTCCGACTTTATGACCAAACAAGCCGCTATGAAAATTTTGAAACTCAAGTTGCAGAAAGGAGGCTATATTAAAGAATTGAAAGATCTGGAGACCGAACCTGAATTCCAAGTGAAAACTACCGGAGATTTAACTCTGTATAAGGAACTGGCAGGAGAAGGAACGGAAGTCTCTGGTGGGCGTATCAAAACCAAAGGCGAAGTATATAAAATTACAGGGGTTGGGATTATAAAGGATAAAGTGGTTCGAAAGGTTTCTGGTCTTTTTGACTTAACCAACAACCAAATGTTATACTACACTGAAGATTAATTATGTTATCATTTGACCAATACCTAGCTATCGATTATGGTTCCACGTTTCTAAAAGGTGTCCTTTTTAAAAAGGTACTTGGAAAAGTTGTGATCCTCCGAACAGAAAGCCTTCCCGTTGTGGAGCTTGATGAATCAGAAGGAGATCCCTTCGAATACAATATCATCCGTTTTATTCAAAGTTTTTTCCCTGAAGAAAACAGATTCCTACTTAATTTAGGTATTCATAATTTGTTTGTTCGCGATCTCACCGTCCCTTTGGTGTCAGAAAAAGCCATCCAGGAAGTTTTACCTTTTGAAGTAGAAAATCTAGTTCCTTATCCTATGGAAGAATTAGAGGTAATTGGGAAAACATGGAGAGTGGGTAAAGAAAACTCAGATGTGATTTCTTTTAATGTACACCATTCGGAACTTCTCCGTGCATTAAAACCATTTGCGAAAGGTGATCTTTCTCTATCTTGTTTATCACTAGATTCGTTTGCTTTGTCTTCTCTGGTAACAAAAAGTTATCCGTTGTTAGTTTCTGATAAGACTGTATTGCAGTTGGATCTTGGAGGCAAATACAGTATTCTTAATGTATTGTTCGAAGGTAAACTTCGTCATACACGTCAAATTTATATCGGTGGAGAAGATGTTAGTTTAGAAATTGCTAATTTACTGAAAATTGAACTTGAGGATGCACGACTCATAAAGGAATCTCTTCCGATTGGTTTTTTGTTCGAGGATAACGACAAAGTTGAAGAAACAAAATTTCTAACCAAATTTCATATTTCACAGGTGCAATGGAAATCTCTGCGAAAGTTTATTTTGGCTAAAATTGAACAACTGATTCATGAAGTTGAAAATAGTATTTTTTCTCTTCCCGAAACAGAAAGACCTAGTTTGATTCTTCTGTCTGGTGGAGCGAGTTTATACCCAGGCCTTACCGCTTATTTGGAAGAAAAACTTGGGATTAAAACGGGTAGATATGAATTTTTAGGAATTACCGATTCAAGTTTTGTAACGGCAGTTGCCACAGGAACTCACTTTGAATCTCGTAACCGCGTCAATTTTTTAGAAACCGGATTTGCTAAAAGAATTCATACCAATAGATTTAAATTATCTGCTTTTAAGCCACACTTAATTCTTGTTAGTATCTCTTTGGTTTTGCTATTTGGAGTTTTTGTCATCGGAATCATTTTAGATAAACGTAAAATATCCGCTAACAAAAAAGTGTTAATAGAAAAATACAAAAATGGAATTGGCGGGGAACTAGGGGAAGAAGACGATCCCCTAGCAGAGGCCAGTAAAAAGTTAAAAGCTGAACGTAAAAAAACGGAAATTTACCGTTTGTTTCTTTCCCAGGAAAGTGTTCTGGATGTTTTGAATGAAGCCACCGAACAGTTTCCTTCTCCAGAAGTTTTGCCTTTCATTTTGGATCAGTTTAATTTTGAGGAAAAGGAAATTCAGATCTACGGTCGTGTGAATGAGTTTGGGGAAATTGGTACCATCCAATCGGCACTAGAAAAGTCGGAAAAATTTACCAATATACAGATTCAAAACAAGAGACTGATCACTGGGGTCAATAAATTCAAAGTCAGCTTTAAAATCAAAATGGATGTTGTCACTCCAAAGGATGAACCATAATGTTTGATCGTTTGAATGATAGAGAACGTGTTTTAGTAACAGGTTTAGTTAGTTTTGTAGCACTGCTTGGTATTTACACCATCATTACACTTTTTTCAGATTTAAGAAATAGTCTTACAGAAGAAATTTTTGAAACTAGGTCGCAAGCCACTGAGCTTGACCGCATCATTCGTGAGTATAATTATTTACGTGGATTACAATCGGGTGGAAGTGAAGAAGATGTGAGTGTGATGTATTCGAAACTGGACCAAATTTTAGTTCGATACAACCTCAAAGATAAAGTTCAAACCATGAAGGATACAAGTAATGTTATCCAAAAGGACTATAATAAAATCACTATTGATGTTTCGTTTCGATCGGTGCTATTACAAGATGTAATAAAACTTGTTTATGATATCGAAAAAAATAAACAAATTCAAGCCAAGGTTGACTTACTTAGTTTTCGAAAACCATTTGCTGAAAAAGAAATTTACGATGTGAACCTAAAAGTTTCTTCGTATAGCCGGTTGACCAAAGGGAAATGATATGCTAAAAGAAGAAGAGTTAGAAGAAGATTTCCTCTCCGAAGAAGAAAACGAAATTCAAGAAATCCTTTTAGAAGACGAAGATGATTTGTTTGATGAGGATGGTGACGAAGAACATTCCAAAGTTAATCGCAAACAAGTGTTAACTTTGATAGGGATTGCCTTTATTTCTTTTCTAGTATTTACTTTATTTATTTTTCCACTGAATGAAATTGTTCGTTCTGTTCTCATCAAAACAGGGAAAGAAACAGGGATTTTTTTGGATGCGAAAGAGATCCATTTCCCTGTAATAGGACGTAAATCTTTTGATAGTTTTATTGCTAGTTTTCCTTCAGGAACTTCCGTGAAAGCTGAGGAAATCAGTTTAGGTATTTCTCTTTTTGGACTTCTACAGTCTAGATTAGAAGGTGATGCCAATATAGGTTATTTTAGTTTTGAAGGGAGTGAGTGGGCAATGAGTATCCAAACCTTGGACATTCCCCTTCGTCTTTCGCCCATTGATGATAAAATCACAAAATGGAATGGGGAAGGAGAAATTGATCTTTCTGGTGGAAAAATCAAAGAATCAGCTGAGATTCCATTTTTAGGTAGTCTTAAAGGAACTGACATTCGTAAGGCGAACATTGTTTTTAAAATTCGATCTGGGAAGTTACTTTTGGAACGCGGAAGTTTGGAATCTTCACTTGCTAAATTTCAATTTCAAGGTGTGATTCGTCTCTCAGACACTCTATCTTTTTCCCAATTGGATCTCAAAGTTTGTTTTACTTTGACAGAAAAATTTGCGCAAGAACGTCAGGACTTAGTAGGAATGGTGGCATTACTTCCGCAGGAAGGGGGCAAAACTTGTATTCCGATTCGTGGAACTTTTTCCTCTCCTAAAGTGGATCTTCCCAACTTAAATCAGTTAGGTGGCTCTACACCCAAAACAGAAGATACTTCGATTGAACCAGCTCCAGTTCCTTAAGTTACGAAGCGAAGTGAGTAGACTCTGTCGCTGTTATGCGTAGTGTGGCTTGTTGCTATTTTTCCTCTAATAAAACTTCTGGTGAATCAAAATTTTCCCAATTCCATTTTTTTAATAATTTATGAGAATAATTTTTTTTAGGAGTAAACATTAACATCGAAAGTTTTTTTAGTTTTGTAAGTGGTAAAAGATCACCATCTTCAATATAAGTATTTGAACCAGCAAAAGCAAAACTTTGTAATTTGATTAGATTCTGTATAAATTCAATTGATGGAATATTTCCTGAATCAGAAAGATCCAATACTTTCAACTTTTTTAGTTTAGATATTACAGTAAAGTTCTTGATTTGTTTTGAGCCATTAATAGTTTGCCATTCTAAGTTTTCGAATAACTCTAAATCATCTAAATCAGAAAGTTTCTTACAATCATATAAAGATAGTTTTCTAATGTTTTTGAGTAATTTGATTTTTTTTAAATCAACTAAATCGGATCTATATATTTCCAATTGGATCAGTTTTTCATTGCTCCAATTTTGAGGTATATATTTGGATTTAAATGAATCAATAGAAAGATTTTTTATGTTGTTGCATTTGAAAATTGAATCTGCCCCTTTATTCCAGTATAGAAAGCATTTTTCGAGTTTTTGAAGATTTGAGAAATCTATCCTTTTTTTGATATGACATTGTAATGATAAGACTTTAAGTTCAGATAAATATTTTATTTTATCAAGGTTATCAATAGGAGTAGAGATTATATTTAGCAATTGAAAGTGGCTTAATTTTTCTAAAAAATCAAAATTTGTAGCTTTGGATCCTTTTACAAAATTATAAAATAGTCCTAGAATATTGTTTTTTAAAACAAATTCAGAAACATCATTGTTCCATTCGCCTTCAAGTAGAATGCTTTTTACATTGTAGTTTTCTTCAAAATTTAACTTTGTATTGCTTGTTTCGTAAGGATTGTAAGTAATATTCATATTTTTTGAAATTCATTGCCACATTACGCATAAATCCAGGTTTCTGAAATTCAATGCGAACTGTAGTTGATTTAAGAGATAAAAAAAGATCTCAAGGATGATTCCGAGAGATCTTTTTTCTAATTAATTCTAAACTCTAACCTTAAAGATTAGAGTTTAGTAGTGTTTGTTTTGTTTTTACGAACAGCCAGTTGTGGACCCACAAGAGATACACTTGAGGCAAGCGCCGTTACGAACCATTTGAAAGGAACCGCATTCTGTACAGGAATCTCCTGTATAACCTTTGGTTCTTGCTTCTCCAATGATTTTGAGAGTTGCCGCTGCCGATTGCGCTGCTGTTGGTGTTCCGCCTGCGACTGCCGCAACTTCCGGTTTTTCTTCCAAAACAGATTTCATAGAGATAGGTGCCACTTGTAGCGGAACACGGAGTCCGCTACTTTCCTGCTTTCCCACGAGATCCTTTGCGGGATCTGCTTTTCTGCCTACTTCATCTGTTCTTAAGTCTTCGGGAGATACTTGTGCCAAGTCGTATCTTCCCAGGTAAGTAATGGCAAGTTCTCTAAAGATGTAATCGATCACAGAAGTTGACATCTTAATGTGAGGGTTGCCAGAAACCATACCGTTTGGCTCAAACTTGAAGAATGTAAAAGCTTCTACAAATTCTTCTAACGGAACTCCATGTTGTAAACCAAGGGAAACCGCAATCGCAAATGCATTCGTAAGGGAACGGAAAGCCGCTCCTTCTTTATGCATATCGATAAAGATTTCACCGAGTTGGCCATCTTCGTATTCTCCTGTGCGGAGATATACTTTGTGACCACCAACCATTGCTTTTTGTGTATAACCCGCACGGCGATGTGGAAGTTTTCTTCTTTCCGCTATGTATTTATACACAAGTTTTTCCGCCACTTCCGTTACCGTTTTGGGAGCAGAAGAAGTTTGGAGTTCTTCCTCTTCCTCACCCACAGCACTTAACAATTGGAATACGGAGTTAAGTGGTTGTGAAAGCTTAGAACCGTCACGGTAAAGTGCGTTAGCTTTGATCATTACCTTCCAGGACATGAGGTATGCATTTTTCACATCCTCGATGGTTGCCTCCTCAGGAAGGTTGATCGTTTTGGAGATCGCACCCGAAATGAATGGTTGTGCCGCAGCCATAATTCGGATATGTGATTGATAAGATAAGAAACGTTTTCCGTATTTTCCACATTTGTTTGCACAATCAAAAACTGCTAAGTCCTTCTCTTTAATAAAAGGTGCGTTTTCGATAGTCATGGTTCCACAAACATAATCATTTGCTTGCGAAATTTCATCTGCAGAAAATCCAAGAGTTTCCAAAAGATTAAAACCCATAGAGTTGTAAACTGCCGGGTCAATTCCTAAAGTTTTCGAAAGGAAATCTTCACCTAATGTGAATTTGTTGAAAGCGAATTGGATATCAAAAACAAATGGAAGTTGTTTTTCGAGTTTTTCCAATACATCTTCTGTAAAACCTTTTTCTTTCAAACGAGCTGTGTTGACACCAGGAGCACCGTTAAAAGTAGCATGTCCTTTACAGTAGTTCACAATGGCATCTTGTTCTGCTTGGCTATAACCAAGTTTTTTAAGAGCCGCCGGAACGGATTGGTTGATGATTTTAAAATACCCACCACCAGCCAGTTTTTTGTATTTCACGAGAGCAAAGTCTGGTTCGATTCCTGTAGTGTCACAGTCCATCACAAGACCGATGGTTCCAGTCGGCGCAATCACAGTTACCTGTGCGTTACGGTATCCATACAATTCACCAAGTTCCAAGGCTCTGTCGGAATCTTCTTTGGCTGCTTCGAGTAAGTAAGAAGGAAGAAAAGACGGATTGATTCCTACCGGAGTGATGGTCAGGCCTTCGTATTCTTCTTTTGGTGCATTGTAAGCCGCACGTCTGTGGTTACGAATCACACGGAGCATATGATTTTTGTTTTTTTCGTATCCAGCAAACGGTCCAAGTTCTTTTGCCATCTCTGCTGAAGTAGCGTAAGAAGTCATATGCATGATAGAAGAAATCGCACCAGTGACTGCCATTGCTTCTTGTGAATCATAAGGAATTCCCATGATCATCAGAAGAGAACCAAGGTTTGCATATCCCAGTCCTAAAGTTCTAAACTTGTAAGAGAGTTCTGCAATTTCTTTGGAAGGGAACTGCGCCATAAGGACAGATACTTCTAAGATGATGGTCCAAATTTTGTTTAAATAACGGTATCCCGCAACATCAAAACTTCCGTCTTCTTTTAAGAACTTAACAAGGTTCGCAGAAGCCAAGTTACACGCTGTGTTGTCGAGGAACATATACTCAGAACATGGATTGGATGCATTGATCGCACCATCTTCTGGGCAAGTATGCCATTCGTTGATTGTGCTGTGATACTGCGTTCCAGGATCTGCAGAGTTCCAAGCAGCATTGGCAATTCTTTCCCAAAGATCACGCGCACGTAAAGTTTTAGAAGGTTTTGCTTCTCTGTTTGCGGCCTTTGCTTTTTCCTTTTCGGTTCTATTGTAAAGGTGGAAGGGGAGGTCTTTTTCCACTGCTTCCATAAACTCATTTGTAATTCGCACAGAGTTATTGGAGTTTTGTCCAGAAACCGTGTTATAAGCTTCGGATTGCCAGTCAGTGGTTAATTCTTCAAATAGTAAGTCTTTGTAACCTTGTTTGGAAAGGTCGATGACTCGTTTGATGTAGTTGTCTGGAACAAATGCCTTTCTTGCCTTTTGGATCGCTTTTTTGAGATCTACATTGGCAGTTGGGTCATAGGTTTCTTCACCAAGTGTTTGTTTGGCGGAAGAACAAGCATTCATAATATCATTGAGCAGACGGTTATTGAGAATGGAACCCGTAACAAGGGAGGCCACTTTTTTCTCTTCTTGTACTTTCCAATCAATGAACTCTTCGATGTCTGGATGATCCATATCAAGACAAACCATCTTCGCAGCACGACGAGTGGTTCCTCCTGATTTGATGGCTCCCGCAGCTCTGTCCCCAATTTTAAGGAAAGACATAAGCCCTGAACTTTTTCCACCACCTGAAAGAGATTCGTTGGCAGCACGTAAATTAGAAAAGTTGGTTCCTGTACCAGATCCGTATTTGAAAAGACGAGCTTCACGAACCCAAAGGTCCATGATTCCACCTTCGTTGACTAAATCGTCATCCACAGATTGGATGAAACAGGCATGGGGTTGTGGGTGTTCGTAAGAAGAGGCTGATCTTACAAGTTTTCCCGATTTAGGATCCACATAGTAATGCCCTTGTGATTTCCCATCAATTCCATACGCCCAGTGGAGTCCTGTATTGAACCACTGTGGGGAATTAGGTGCCGCCATTTGGCTTGCGAGCATAAAAATAACTTCTTCATAGAAAACACGAGCACTGTCTTCATCCGTAAAATAACCGTGTTTATAACCCCAATACGTCCAACAGCCAGCAAGGCGGTGGAAAACTTGTTTAGAGTCTGATTCTCCTACAAATCTGTCTTCTGGATTGAGAGCGGAAAGTTTTTCATCATCAGGAACAGAACGTTGCAACCATTCAGGAATTCCCTTTTCCGCTACCTTCTTTAAATATTTGGGAACACCTTTTCTTCGAAAGTATTTCTGCGCGAGGATATCTGTTGCTACCTGCGACCAAAAATCCGGAACTTCCACTCCGTTGGCCTCAAATACAACTGACCCGTCAGTATTCGTAATTTTAGAATCCTTACGGACCCAAGTTAAATTCGGGTAAAGACCCGTATTCCCTTTGGTAAAATGCCTCTCAATTTTCATGCAGACCCCATCTACAACAACATATACAATTTCTATTTTTTCCTCTACCAGGAGCGGAGAGGATTATGTCACAATGAAGCTATCTTTGGTTGGAAACATCCATTTTTTCTTTTAACCTTCCCTCGATTCTTAGAATTTTTTCAAAATTTCTGTTAGGTCTGAAAGTTTTTTTTCGTTGACCTAGCGGCCTTCCTACGTAGTATGGTCACAGATTCGAGATTCCCCTTTAGCTCAGTCGGTAGAGCAAATGACTGTTAATCATTGGGTCGCTGGTTCGAGCCCAGCAGGGGGAGCAGTCCGAATCATCCCAGAGATTTACATCCATCGACTCTCCGAAATCCCAACCAACCTGGTTCCAGTTTCTAGGTTTCTCCCTAAAATCCAAGCAATTTCAGTCTAATCAAACAGGTTTGATCACTGTTCTTTTTAGTTTTCTCTATTTTTTTTCTCTCATACCTCTTTCTAGTGCAGAAAATTCGCTGGTAGATTCTCCACACCTGAACTCAGAACAGATCCTTTTCATTACTGCAAAACCAGGTGAGACCACCGGATATTTAGATTTTTACGCACTCACTGAGGGCGAATGGGCACCCGTCCTTGAAAAAATACCGGTGCACCTTGGTAAAAGTGGACTCACAAGAGGTGAGGATAAAAGGGAAGGGGACGGAAACACTCCCGCTGGAATTTTTCCTTTAAAAAGAATCCTTGGCAAACAAAAAAGAGAAATTCAAAATTTAGAATACACTGAAATTAAAAAATACCACCATTGGAATGATTCTTCCTCTTCCAAAAATTATAACCAACTCATAACACACAAAGAGAAAGGAGCCGTGGCTCTTTGGAACTCTAGTATTTATGATCTATTGATAGTTATAGAGCATAATACTAAGCCAGCAATACCCGGTTTAGGAAGTATGATTTTTTTACATCCGTGGAATGAGGACAAACCCACATCAGGTTGTATCGGAATCTCTAAGGAAATCCTAGAAACCATTGTATTGAAGTTAGACGGTAATAAAAATCCAAGTATATTGATTCTTTCTTTGGAATAAATTTAACTTTGCCACTGATTGAAGTGGAAAACCTTTGCAAAAGTAAAAATTGGAACGGAGAGCGAGTCCTACTTTTTAAAAAAAAAGCCGGCATCAAAATAGATAATACCGGCAAAAAATGTTGTTTAGGATTTTAAAAAAGTTAGAAAGATTTCATTTCAAAGTCATTGTAATTTGGAGTTTTCATTTCCTTTTCCCAACGACTCCAAGTGTAAGGCCACATCGCAGGATCACCATCTGGATCTAAATACCAACTTTGACAACCACCGAGCCAAACAGTATTTTTCATACCAGCTTTGAGATAGGCTGCAAAATTTTTAAGTGCCACTTCTGTAGTTTCAATTTCGTCAAATTTCTTATTTCTCCAATCATTTATGACTTTCAAAACGTATTTGGTTTGCACTTCACTCATCGCAATCACGGAAAAATTTCCAATAGGAGTATTTGGTCCTAACATCAAGACAAAATTGGGGAAATGCGGAATAAAAAGTGATCTATAAGCTTGCACTTTTTTCCCCCAAACAGTTTCGATGGAGATTCCATTTTTTCCTGTTAGGTTCATTGGGCGCATGAAATTAAATGGATGAAATCCAGTGGCAAGAATCAAAACATCAAGTTCATGGAGTTTCCCATCTTTAGTCACCACACCTTTCTCTGTAATTTTTTCGATCCCATCTGTTACCAAATCAGCATTAGGTTTTTGGATGGCATCATAAAAAGTGGAGTTTACGATTACTCGTTTACAACCGACTCGATAATCAGGTGTTAGTTTGGCACGTAAAACTGGATCCTTAACAGAATTTTTTAGATTCCTTTTACAAAGAAAACTCATAAGCAAATGTGGAATTTTCTTACCAATCACCGCTTTGGAAAAAGTTTGTTCTACAGCAAACGTATACCATTTATGAAATCGTTTTAGAATGTTACTGTCTTTTCTCCAACGTTCTTTGTCTTTTTCCGTGTAATTGGTGTCAGGGACACGGACAATCCACTGAGGAGTTCTTTGGAAAACTGAAACTTTTTTCCCCAGTTTCATGATTTCGGGAATGACTTGAGCTGCGGTGGAACCTGTGCCAATGATCCCAATTCTTTTTCCTTTTAGATCCACTGAATGGTTCCATTCAGCTGTGTGAAAACATTTCCCTTGGAAAGTATCGAGTCCTTGAATGTTAGGGCGGGCAGGGTGGTGTAAAATTCCCGTCGCCGAAATTAGAAAATCGGATACGTAAGTTTTTCCCTGATTCGTTTTTGTTGTCCACTTACCTTTGTTATAGGAAGCTTCGGAAACCGCTTCATTAAAATGGATTTTTGGGGTAACTTTGTATTTATCACTGACTCGTTTAAAATAAGCTTGGATTTCGTCTCCGTGAGCAAACCTATGGCTCCACTCTGGATTGGGTTCGAAACTATAAGTGTACATATGTGCTGGGATATCACAAGCAACTCCCGGATATGTGTTTTCTCTCCAAGTCCCACCAAGGTCACTTTTTTTCTCTAAGATGGTAATGTCTGTGATCCCTGCTTTTTCTAATTCAATGGCAAGTAGGATTCCGGTCATACCGGCACCGATAACCACAACAGATGGATTTCTCAGTATGGGTGCTGTCATTTGTTTCCTCATTTCGTAATTTGTTCGAACTTTCTTATGAGAACATTGTTCCGAAATTCGCAACTGAGAGAGAATGACATCGCTTTGGGATTTGTTTGCAATAAAAAAAACATATGTGTGATAAAAAAGGAAAAAGGATTTTTAGATTTAGAATCATAGTGATTCTAGAAAACAAAAATTGAACAAATATTGTCTTTGTTCAGAAATTACAAGCAAACAAATGTTAAACTAACTGATTGTATAGTGTTTTAGTCAAAGTAGATCTGCATCTTTGTACAATAAAGGAATGAATACCGATATAAAAAACGATGCGTTTTGTTTATTAATTAAGGTTTGACTTAATTAAGGCATTGTTTAAATAATGGACTTATGAATGCTTTTGTAGCTTTAGCAGATGATACAAGAAGAGATATTATAAGACTTGTGGCAAAAAATGGAGAACTGACTTCTTCTGAAATTTGCCAAAATTTTCTAATCAGCCCTCCTGCCATTTCCCAACATTTAAAAGTACTAAAAGAGGCAAATGTCCTTCTTATGAAAAAGGACGCACAAAAACGTATCTATAGTTTGAACCAGGAAGGAATGAAGGAAATGGAAGATTGGATTTTGGAAATCAAGAACCTCTGGGTGAAACGTTTAGATAAATTGGATCGATATGTAATGAAATTAAAAATGGAGAGAGCAAATGATAAAAAATAATTTAGAAACAGTCGTTGAAGAAAACAAGGTTACATATAAAAAATATTTCGATGTTCCAGTGGATCTTCTTTTTGAAGTTTGGTCGAAGCCTGAACATTTAATGGAATGGTGGGGTCCTGATGGATTTACATTAACAATCAAAAGTTTGGATTTTTCTAATGGTGGGATTTGGGATTTTATTATGCATGGGCCCGATGGACATGATTATCAAAACAAAATTCAATTTATCGAGATTAGCAAACCTCATTTCATATTGTATCAACATTTGGGCGATGGCGAAGGTGATGAAGATGTAAATTTCCAATCCAGGATCATTTTTGAAGCAGCTGGTGAAGGAACAAATCTCATTATGGAGCAGATTTTTTCCAGCAAACAAGAGTTAGAAAGAGTCAATGAGAAATATGGAGCCATTGAAGGTGGAAAACAACATGTCGGAAATCTAGCGAAATATTTGGAGAAAATAAAGTAGGGGACATTTCCATGAAAACCAATCTTTCAATTAAGTTGATTCTTAATCTCTGCACATTAATTTTAAGTGGATGCCAGTCCCTAAAGGTCACCGATGATTCGATTTCTAAAGATTCGGTAGATCCTAACGTTTTTGTTATCAATCGAACCTTTAAAGCAAAGCCGAACTTGGTTTTTGAAGCTTGGGTAAATCCCAATCGATTTATGAGATGGTTGGGGCCTAAAGGTGCTTCCATGAATTTTATTAAGGCAGACGTAAAAGAAGGAGGAACTTCTTTATGGTCGATGACTACTGCCGATGGGAAAACAAAGTTTGGCACTCTACATTACAAAATCATCAATTCCAGTGATCTAATTGTATACATTCAAAATTTTTCGGACAAATCAGGAAATTTAATCAAAGCACCCTTTTCGCAGTCCTATCCCGATAAACTATTAACTACCGTTAGGTTTTATCCTGATGGATCCAATAGAACAAAAGTTGTGGTTCGTTGGGAAGTTTTTGGAATTGCTTCCGATGCAGAAAGGCAAACGTTTCAAAGTTTGAAACAAGTAATGCAGATTGGTTGGTCCGATTCCTTTGACAAACTAGGTTCTATTTTATTAGAAGGGAAATAAATAGGTTTGCTTGAGCCTGTTCCAACACTGATTTGTCTTCAAGCGAGTGAGTTTTCACAGCCAACGGAAAACTATTCGTTGTTTGATGAAGGTCACCATCGTGTTTTGATTTGGAATACAATCCCCACGACTAACGGTCACCAGCAGATTTAGTTTTGGGTCAAAGTGATTTTACAAACAATGAATCAAATGACGATGGGCAGACCGGTGTTGTTGGAATTACCTCAACTGCCAGAACGCTTTATAATCCATATGGCGTCTTTACGATCGGTAGGTGATTTTGATAATCACCGCATACTCATTTTTAAGGGAAAATAAATACAGGCTTCAAAATCATTTCATTCGAATACTTTCACTTTTGAAGCCTTACTTTGATTTCAAATACTATCTATTATGAAGCAATATGAACTTCCCATAATTAGTATTATGTCGCATTAGGTGTGGGGTTTTTTTGTATAGAAAGGCACATTAGTAACACTATAGATCACTCACATGGGCGAAGTGTTTGCAACTCGCCTTGGCTACTAAAGCGGAAAACTAAAAGATTCTTATCTTTGAAACATATTTTGACTCTTGAAGATAGAAGGAAAATCGTTTAAGGATACGATTTTTCTCAAACCTTCTTCAATCGCAGATTGGATACTAGATGCAATTTTTTCTTTTGATTCGGTATCATCGGAGCTGAACGGAATGGTATTTGAGGTTATTTGTTCGGAATGGCCAAGTATGCGTTGTTGTTCCCCTGATGGGCCTACCACTAGAAATTCCACAATGGAAGCAAATGTTGCCTGTCGAAATCTAGTAGTTCCTTCTTCAAATTCTAGAGACCGGTCCACTTGGACCTTCCGCAAAACAATGGCCCCTGGTTCGAGAGGATCGTTCAATTTAAGGGGTGATAAAGAACTTACGCTAAAATAACGCGAACTTGAGCTTGAAAGCGATTGGAGAGCAAATAGTCCGATTGAGATTTCTTGAGACGGACCAACTTTTAAAACTTTGGTTTCTAGTTCCTCAGCATATTGGAGCCGTAATGATTTCTCTTTTTTCTCGTTCTGTGAATTCGAATCAGTATTGGAAGGAACCACACAATGAACCAAAAGGAAGACCAAAATAGAGGCAAATCGAAATCCAATTTTCATAGCTTGAGACCTACACATTAATTCCACCAAACAGAGAGTTTATTGCAAGTTAGAGGAGAAAAAGCCTGCGAATCTGGTCGAAATTTGGTTTTTGCAGTTTAGAATCCTTTGAAAACATAGTGACTTTCTTTTAGTTTTGTTTAGAATTCGGAGAATACGTTTGATTTTTAAAGAGTCATTCGTTTGGAAATCAAAAGATTTAAAGGAAAATGGTATGAAAATTGCTTATTTAATTGTCAGGGTTTTGCTTGGTGCATTATTCCTATTTTCTTCTGTCGTCATTCTCTTTAACTTAGTTCAGCAACCTGAGACAACAGGAGATTTAAAGATATTTAACGATGGTATCAAAGCTTCAGGTTATTTAATGACTCTGATCAAAGTAACAGAACTTGTTTGTGCAATTGCGTTTTTGTCGGGTAGATTTGTACCTCTCGCTTCCATCGTCATTGCACCTATCGTTGTAAATATCTTTCTTGTGCATCTAATGATAGCCCCTGATGGAATTCCGGTGGGAATTTTTGTGGTAGTTGCCAATATTTTTATTGCTTATGTGAATCGTAACGCTTATAAACCATTGTTTGTGCCAGTTTACAAATAATCTTTTTTAACTTCGCAAGACAACGTGTAATAAAATCCATCGTTGTCTTGGATACATACATATTACCTCATTCCAATTTGTATTATTCAAACTGACTAATTTAAGGTTGTGATTCAATATTTTCGAAAAATTGAACCTCTCCCGATGAGGTATCATAAAATCCTGAAACTATTTTAATTTCTTTTGTATTTACTTTTTCTGATAAATAGGAACTATTTGTTAAGATCTCCGTAATTGAATTTTTTACATTCGCCTTTACTACGTGATTAAAAATATGTTCATTTTGTTTCTGAATGGGATGGATGATTTTTTCTGATTCATCGATTGCTTTTTGGATTTTGTTTGTGATACTTGCGATATTACCTTCACGTAGGGAATACAAAGCACTGGATACCGCACCGCAATTGGAATGCCCAAGAACTACAATTAACTTTGTACCAATTTTGTCACAAGATAACTCCAAACTTCCTAGAATTTCCTCGTTCACAATATTTCCGGCAATTCGAATGGATATGATATCTCCGAGTCCCGCATCAAAGATTATCTCGGGACTGGTTCTTGAATCAATACAGGATAAAACGACTGCAATGGGATTTTGTCCAAAAGCTGTTGCATTAACTTGGTGTTTAAAATATTTTTCAGACCATTTTCCTTTAACAAATCTTTCGTTACCACGTTTTAAAAAATCTAATATTTCATCAGGAGTTAGTTTTTGTTGTGCTTCTTTATCTAGAATGTTGACAAACTGCACTTGATCGCTAAGTTCATAGGAATCTTTTAATCCAATTAAATTGAGTTGGATTTTCTTTTCAACAGATACAACGGATTTAAATTCTTCTAACACTTCTAAGATATCATGATCAATGAAATTACAATTTGATGCATCCACTATCAATTTAGAGTTTTCTGGCAATGCCCAAAGGGTATCTTTTATAGATGCCTTATTTAAAAAGGAAACTTGGTTAGGAAGTTCAATTCGTACCGTTTCGCCAATATTTAAGGTTTCTGTTTCCACTAAAAATGGATTCTTATAGTTGTTTTTTAAAATAAAGATAAAGCTGATGGATAGTCCAATGAGGACACCAGTTAAAAGGTCTGTAAAAATAATAGCAATGATTGTGGCAATAAACGGAAGAAATTGATAAAACCCTTTTTTGTAAATCGATTGATAAAGATTTAAGTTTGTAAGTTTAAAACCTGTTACGATTAATATAACCGCTAAAGAAGACAAAGGAATTAAGTTTAAAAAGGATTCGAAAAATACGACACTTATAGAAAGTAGAATTCCATGAAAGATCGTAGAAAACTTTGATTGTGCACCTGCATAAATATTGACCGAACTTCGAACAATCACTGATGTAATCGGAAGTCCTCCGATGAGTCCAGAAAGCGAATTCCCTACTCCTTGCGCCACAAGCTCTCTGTTTGGTGAAGCTAATCGTTTATGTGGATCAATTCTTTCCACCGCATCTAAATTGAGTAAGGTTTCGAGTGTGGCAAAAGCTGCAATGGTAAAGGCAAAATACCAGACTTTTGTTTCAGTTATGGCAGAAAAATTAGGAAAGAAAAATACCGATTCCCAGTTTTTAATATTAGGAATGGTGACTAAATGTTTTTCCGAAAGATATAATCCTGGATAAAGGATTTGGAAGATTTTATTCAATAATACTCCAAGGAGGATTACTATGACTGGTGAAGGTAAATACTTTAATGGTTTCCATTTAGTTTTGTCGTATCCAATCATCAATGCCAAAGATGAAAAAGCGATGATTACGGCTCCCCATGAAAAGTATTTCATAATATTGAAAAGTTCAGAAAAAGTATTCTCTCCATCTTTCTGGAAAAAGATAAAGTCTTCTTCAGGATCTACATCAAATCCTACGGCATGGGGGATTTGTTTTAAAATTAAGATGATTCCGATGGAGGCAAGTAAACCTTGGATTACGTTGGAAGGTATATAATTTGCGATAAACCCTCCTTTCAAAAATCCAATGAAAATTTGAATGAGGCCAGCTAGAAAAACGGCTAGAAGAAAAGTGGAATAATCTCCTAAACTAGCAATCGCTGCTAACACTAATGTTACGAGTCCAGCCGCAGGTCCACTTACACTTGTATTCGAATGGCTTAGAATTCCTACAATGATACCTCCAATCACACCTGAGATCACACCTGATAACAAAGGAGCGCCGCTGGCTAAGGCTACTCCCAAACAAAGCGGAAGAGCGACTAAAAAGACCACAAGGCCAGAGGGAATATCTTGTTTTATATTGGTAAACATAAATGTTTGGTGATCCTAAAATCAAAGTAAGGAACTGTCAACTGGAATGGAAAAAGTTCACATTGTTTTACTGATTACTTTTATAGTAATCGAAAGAAAAATACGAATTTTAAAACCAAACAGTCACATCATCTAAATCCGACTCACTGATGACATGGCGAACCTTATCTTCTGTTGTAAACGAAATCGATTGGATGTGGATCGAAGACCAAAGACTTGTATAAACATACGGTCCTACAAGGCATTTGAGAGTTACATTCGGTAAAATTTGTTTTTCGATCGAACAAATTAATTCAGGCGTTTTTTTATCTTCTGGAACCAAAATCTGTTTTTTGTCATCCAAAGCAAAAAATAAAATTTGGAACTTCGAAATACTAGTATTTGTTAGGTTTTCAGTTTTGATAAAAAGTTGTAATTCTTTTGTTTGAATTTTATGACGGGGACGTATGGACACAAGGATTGGCAACCCAACTTCTCGTAAATAAGCCTTACGGTTTTCAGGAAAAATCCCTCTAGATTCGGAACAAAGTCCAAAGGAGAACCAAAAAAGAACTAAAATCGGAATCCGACTCCATCCATTCTTTCTTCGTAAGTCCCAATATCGCTTTTTATGCAAGATTTAGCTATCATGGCTTGGAAAGTTTCAGACTCAACCCCTTTTCCCGTCTGTTTCTATTGAGAAACAAACTCAAAATCCTAAGTTATATGCCAATTTGATTTATGAATTTACGAGAAGTGGATTCTGTCTAAACCTGGACGTAATAGAAAAATTTACACCTATACACTATCAGGAGCTCTTCAATGACGTTGAGTCTAGACTTCTTTCGGTCCTCAATTGGAAAGAAGATCATTATGGCCATTACCGGATTTATCTGGTTTGGGTTCGTGATCCTTCACATGGTCGGAAACCTTCAAGTTTTCCAAGGACCAGAAAAATTAAACACCTACGCAAAGTTTCTCAAGGATTTAGGTCCCCTGTTATGGGTTGCAAGGATTGGACTCATTGTGGCCTTTTTTGGACACGTATGCACAGCCATCCTACTAAAAATTGAGAACTCGAGCGCAAGGCCCGTATCTTATGCAAAAGGATCTACCATCCAAGCTTCTGTAGCTTCTCGTACAATGGCCTATAGTGGACTCCTTTTACTCACGTTTCTTGTGTATCACCTTGCACATTTTACCTTAGGAATTACGAATCCAGAACATTATAGTTTTGAATACATCCTAAAAAACGGTGATGTAGTACATGATGTTTATGCAATGGTGATTCTTGGATTTCAAGATCCAATGATTTCAGGAACTTATATCGTTTTTATGGTTTTCCTAGCTCTTCATTTTTCCCATGCACTGGGATCAATGTTACAGACTTTGGGAATCCTCGCACCAAAACATAATCCGACGATTCAGAAACTATCAACAGGACTGGGACTAATTATTTTCCTGGGAAATTGTTCCATGCCGATCTCGATTTTACTCGGGTATGTTCGTTAAGGGTTTTTAGGAGAAGTTATGAAATTAGATGCAAAAATTCCATCGGGCCCATTGGAACAAAAATGGGACAAACACAAACAAGATATCAAACTTGTAAACCCAGCTAACAAACGTAAATACAAAGTCATCATCGTGGGAACTGGTCTCGCCGGAGCTTCTGCGGCTGCCACACTTTCAGAACTTGGATACCAAGTTTCTGTTTTTTGTTTTCAAGACAGTCCAAGACGAGCTCACTCCATTGCTGCCCAAGGTGGGATCAATGCGGCTAAGAACTACCAAAATGACGGTGACTCCGTCTACAGATTGTTCTATGACACAGTCAAAGGTGGGGATTTCCGTGCAAGAGAAGCAAACGTATATCGTTTAGCGCAAGAATCCACAAATATCATCGACCAGTGTGTGGCACAAGGGGTCCCTTTTGCTCGTGAGTATGGTGGAACGCTTTCCAACCGTTCATTTGGTGGAGCGCAAGTGTCCCGTACTTTTTACGCAAAAGGACAAACTGGCCAACAGTTGTTACTTGGTGCCTACTCGGCTCTAGAAAAACAAATCTCTCGTGGCGCTGTCAAAATGTTTCCAAGAACTGAAATGTTGGAACTCGTTTTAGTAGACGGTCATGCCAAAGGAATCGTGGTTCGTGATCTAGTAACAGGTGAGATTTCATCACATGCAGGTGATGTTGTGATTTTAGCATCCGGTGGATACGGAAACGTATTTTACCTTTCTACCAACGCTAAAGGTTCGAATGTTACTGCTACTTACCGAGCTTACAAAAAAGGTGCAGGTTTTGCAAACCCATGTTATACGCAAATCCACCCTACTTGTATCCCTCAAGCTGGTGATTACCAATCCAAACTGACTCTTATGTCTGAATCTCTCCGTAACGACGGACGGGTTTGGGTTCCTAAGAAAAAAGATGACCTTCGTGCTCCTCATGAAATTCCAGAAGACGAAAGAGATTATTACCTCGAAAGAAAATACCCATCTTATGGAAACTTAGCTCCTCGGGACATTTCTTCCCGTTCTGCAAAAGAAGCTTGTGACAATGGTCTCGGTGTGGGTCCAAAAGTTGGTGACAAACGACTTGGTGTTTACCTAGATTTTTCTGATTCCATCAAACGATTGGGGGAACCAGTAGTCGCTGACCGCTACGACAACCTCTTTCAAATGTATGAACGCATTACGGGAGAAAACCCATACAAAGTGCCAATGCGTATTTATCCTGCGGTTCACTATACGATGGGTGGACTATGGGTGGATTACAACCTGATGTCCAATATACCTGGTCTTCACGTTCTCGGAGAAGCAAACTTTTCTGACCATGGTGCGAACCGACTTGGAGCATCTGCTCTGATGCAAGGATTGGCGGATGGATACTTTGTGATTCCTTATACTATTGGTGATTATTTTGCCAAAGAAGGTCATAAAAACATCTCCACTGACAGACCTGAGTTTAAAGAAGCAGAAGCCCGTGTTCGTGAGTTGACAAATAAAATGTTAGCGATCAACGGTAAAAAAACTCCAGACGATTTCCATAGAGCACTCGGTAAAATCATGTGGGATCAGTGTGGAATGGCTCGTAACGAAAAAGGCCTAAAAGACGCACTCCAAAGAATCCCTGAACTCCGTGAAGAATTCTGGAAAAACGTAAAAGTCTCTGGTTCTGGTTCGGAACTCAACCAAGAGTTGGAAAAAGCAGGCCGCGTAGCCGACTTCTTAGAGTTTGGCGAGTTAATGTGTTTAGATGCACTCAAACGTGAAGAATCTTGCGGCGGTCACTTCCGTGAGGAACACCAAACAGAAGATGGCGAAGCAAAACGTAATGATGAAAAATTCTGTCACGTAACTGCTTGGGAATATAAGGGTGAAGGAAAAGCTCCAGAAGAACACCGCGAAAAACTCGAGTATGAAAACATCCACTTAGCCGTAAGGAGCTACAAATAATGGATACTATGAAGTTACACCTTAAAGTTTGGCGACAAAAAGATAAAAACGATAAAGGTCGCATGGTGAGTTATGAAGCAAACAATATCAGCGAACATATGTCTTTTCTTGAGATGTTGGATGTTGTTAATGATGGCTTAATCAAAAAAGGTGATGATCCAATTGCCTTTGACCATGACTGCCGCGAGGGAATTTGTGGGTCTTGTTCTATGGTGATCAACGGCGTTCCGCATGGTCCAGAAAAAGGAACTACCACTTGCCAATTGCATATGCGTAAGTTCAAAGATGGAGACACAGTTTATATTGAACCTTGGCGAGCCAAAGCTTTCCCTGTGGCAAAAGATTTAATTGTGGATCGTTCTGCTTTTGATCGGATCATACAAGCTGGTGGATATGTCTCCATCAATACTGGTGGAGCTCCCGATGGAAATGCACTCCCTATTCCAAAAGTAGATGCTGACCTTGCTATGGATGCAGCAACTTGTATTGGATGCGGGGCATGTGTGGCTGCATGTAAAAATGCATCGGCAATGTTGTTTGTTTCTGCAAAAGTTTCTCACTTAGCCCTCCTTCCACAAGGTGTGGTCGAAAAGAAAGAACGGGTTCGTAAAATGGTAAGTGCAATGGATAAAGAAGGATTTGGAAATTGTACAAACCAATACGAATGTGAAGCAGCTTGCCCTAAGGAAATTTCGGTAAACTTCATCACTAGACTTAACAGAGAGTATATTTCCTCCTAAAGCCAGTAGGTATTAGAGAGTGTGGTCTCTGTTATATGGATTGTCACAAAATCATTGGTTTATGTGACAACTAGGCAATAACCCGATTGGAAACAGTCGGGTTTTTTTGTTTAATAGGGGCTTTTTCTTAACTCTCAAATTTTTTTTCCATTCAAATTTTTTAGCATAGAGTTTTATGATGTACTTTGCTTTTACTTCCTTCTCTGGATTCAGCTTTTGAATCCTTATAACAGAATCTAATGGACAACTTAAAAATTAAAAAGGGTTAATCGTAGAAAATACAAGGATAGGAATATAGATCTCGACTTTCTTTAGATTAAAACTGAGAGTCAACTAACAAAGCCGATAATTCCAATTGGGAAATTGGTTTTTCCGATAGAAAATCATCATTCAAACGTTCTATCCAATTTATATCTTTCCCGCGTTTGATCCGACCTTGGAGGATGGTATCCAACCTAGACTTGATTGCGTTTTGGAAAAGAGACCTTGTCTGTAGTGCTAACAAATCCCATTTTCCATTTTTTCGAAATTCCTCTTTTGTAAGCAGTAGCGAATACAAACGAAATCTTTCAAGAGCTATATACTGGTTGGAAAGTTGATCCTCATGGCCACCATAACGAACCATTAAGTTTTCCTCGATTAGGCCTATGGAATACCCCGCCAAAAGAATTCGATTCCATAAATCATAATCTTCACATACAGGTAGTTCGGTGCGAAATTGTCCGATCTCATTGAAAGTTGGATTATAGGCCAAAAAACTGGAAGAGGTCACCATACAGAGTTCCAAGGATTCTTTTAAAAACATACCGAAACGTTTCTGGTATTTACCTTTGGGTTCCATTAAATTTCCTTTTTTGTTCCAGACCTCTCTCGTTTGGGAAAAGAACAATTCTGGATGCGTTTTATGAAATTCCATTTGTTTAGATAGCTTTTCTGGATACCACTCGTCATCCGAATCTAAAAAGGCAATCCAATCACCCTCTGCCCTCTCCACTCCAAAGTTTCTGGCTCCGCTCACTCCCCTATGTTCTGTTTGGTGGACTTGGATGGATTTTTTGTTTCTACCAAAAGAAGATAGTTCCCCTTTCCACCGAGGTAGTTTAGAAAGTAGATCCCTCCAAGTATCATCAGTGGATCCATCATCCACAATATGGAGTTCCCAGTTTGGATAGGTTTGGCTAATTACAGATTGTACCGCTCTGTCCACAATTCTCTTTCGGTTAAACGTGGGAAGGATGATGGATACAAGCGGTCTATCGAAAGGAATCATTTCGGATCCTTTTCCAAAATCAAATCTAGATGTTGGATTTGGCCCCCTTGGTGTAGGTAAAAAATGGGAACAGGTTTTATGGTAATGTTTGGATTTTTATTGGAAGCCAATGATTTTAAAGGAGTTGGCAAGGGATTTGGGGAAGTTATCTGCATCTCGTATATTTCCCGCAGTAAGGGTTTAACCGTCATTCCACTATAAATCGGTTCTAAGAGGATATTTGTATTTCGATAAAAATCGAAAATCCACGGTTTTTGGGACTTCATTTGTTTCCCAAAGGAAAGGTTAGTTTGAATTTTACTAGTAGTGTTTCCTAAATGCCTTTGGACTAGGGATGGATTTGTTTCTTTTGGGATATCCAATATTTGTTCTGTCGGGATGAGGATTGTTTTTAGTCCCAACTGTTTTTGTAAATCTTCAGACTTTGTGAGCCAAGTTTCTTTCTTTTCGCCTACCATCACTCCTTGTACGGAAATGGAAGATTCATAAAAATAATCAAATGCAGAAAGGAAGGTGGCGCCAGATCCAATTTCCATTCGTAGGATGGCATTGATTTTTTGCTTGGTAAGTGGTTTTGGATCCTTCTTATCTGGAGTGGTACCTTGAGACTGAAAGATTTTTTTCTCCAGTTCCTGCCAGAAAGAACGGAGTCCAAGGTTTTGTCCTAAGTGGATTCCAAATTCAGGTAAAGAGAATCCCTGATAACTTCTTTCTTTTGCCAGCCAATCATTAAAGGCTAACATTCGGTTCGCATAACAGACCAAAGTATGAGAATGCCCTCGAACCAATCTTTCGTTATAAGATCTTAAATGTGGATCTCTTGTATAAGCAATGGTATCCACAGTGAATCCATTCTTACGGAGAATGGTTGAAAAACTTGCCAAATAGTTTCCATGAATGGAACCCCATAGGAGCACTTTTGGGATTTGATTCTTTTGTAAATATTGGAGGATCCCTTGCGTCTTTCTCCACTTCGTTCCAAAACCAAGGGGAAGTAAGTCATCCCGTATGAAATAAAGAGTCGGAAGGGAGGGCGTAGAGTGCGGTTCTGTGGTAAACTTCGTTTCTTTATGTATAAAATCGAATGCGTCAAAAGGGATCTCTGAAATGCGGACTGGGAGTGTGGGGAAAAATTGGGAACGACCAGTAATGCTAGAAGGAACAAGATTCATTTTGTATTAACCTTGTTTTTTTGGATTCATGTACTTTGCCAGTGGCGACCCCGCAAACCCGGTCTCAATTTGTGCCAAAAGAAATCTTGGCACAATGTTGAGTTCTAGTCCCCAGTTTTTAAAATGGAAAGGAAGGCTTCCTGTGGGATTTCCACATTTCCAATTTGTTTCATTCGTTTTTTTCCTTCTTTTTGTTTCTCTAGAAGTTTTTTCTTACGGGAAATGTCCCCACCATAACACTTTGCTGTTACGTTCTTACGAAGGGCGGAAATACTTTCCCGGGCTACCACTTTGGAGCCAATGGCTGCTTGGAGCGGGATCATAAATTGGTGGCGAGGGATGAGGTCTTTTAATTTTTCAATGATAACCCTACCCCTTTCCTCGGCTTTGGATTTGTGAACTATGGAAGAGAGTGCATCCACCGGTTCCCCATTCACAAGGATATCCATACGAACGAGTTTTGAATCTCTATAACCCACTTCTTCGTAATCCAAGGAAGCATATCCTTTGGTATAAGATTTGAGTTTGTCATAAAACTCAAAAATAAGCTCAGCTAACGGAAGTTCGTATGTAAGTTGGAGTTTGTCTTTCGAAAGATAAACTGTATCCATATGGATCCCTCGTTTTTCGATCACAAGTGACATGATATTTCCGACGTATGATTCGGGTGCAATAATGGTTGCTTTGACAAAAGGTTCTTCCGACTTTCCAATCAAAATAGGATCTGGCCATTTACTTGGGTTATCCACTTCGATCACATCGTCTTTGGTTGTTGTGATTCGAAATTTTACCGAGGGAGCCGTTGTGATCAGGGCTAAATTAAATTCACGCTCCAACCTTTCCTGAACAATTTCCATATGAAGGAGACCAAGATACCCTACCCGAAATCCAAATCCTAAGGCTGCCGAATTTTCCCTTTCAAAAGTAAGAGCCGAGTCATTTAACTTTAGTTTTTCGATTGCATCCACAAGGGCATCAAAGTCTTCCCCGTTGATGGGGAAAAGTCCTGCAAATACCATAGGTTTTGCATCCTTAAACCCTTTCACATCTTCGGCGGTTTGTCTATTGGCATGTGTTATGGTATCTCCGGTTTTGGCATCTCCCATCTTTTTCATCCCAGCGACCACATAACCTACATCACCTGCTTGGAGTTCTTCGCAAGCTACCATAGAAAGTCTATTGATTCCCACTTCTGTAACCGTAAATTGACGCCCAATGTTCATCATATGGATCATTTCACCTTTGCGAAGTTTTCCATCATACAAACGAACTTTGGCAACCACACCCATATAGGTGTCAAAGAAGGAATCATAAATTAATGCTTTGAGAGGAGCATCTACATCTCCAACAGGAGGAGGTAATAAATAACATATTGCTTCTAAAACGTCCTGAACGTTTAGTCCCGTTTTTGCAGAAATCGGAATAGCTTCCTCTGGATTGAGCCCCAATGATTCTTCGATCATGAGTTTACATTTGTCAATGTCGGCAGAAGGAAGATCAATTTTATTGATAACGGGAATTATGCGAAGATCAAGATCCATCGCTAAATATAAATTGGCCAAAGTTTGAGCTTCCACCCCTTGGCTTGCATCTACGATGAGTAAAACCCCTTCACATGCTGCAAGGGAACGAGACACTTCGTACGTAAAGTCTACGTGGCCCGGGGTATCAATTAAATTCAGGTGGTATATGTTTCCATCTTTGGCATGATAATCAAAGGACGCATTGTTCGCTTTAATCGTGATTCCACGTTCTCTTTCGATGTCCATAGAATCGAGGATTTGGTCTTTTTTTGTCCGTTGGTCGGTGACAAGACCAATCTCAAGCAAACGATCCGCCAGAGTGGACTTTCCGTGGTCGACATGGGCAATAATGGAAAAATTGCGGGTGAATTTTTGGCGTTCGTTCACGGTTCCCTCTTCTTTTTAAGTCATTTTCCTGGAACTAGGCTCTTTGTCGAAAAAGTTTATTGTCAGAGGCTTAAAATTCCTAAGACTGGGAGGAAATTATCCCTTAGGAGAAACAATTCCCGATGTCCCAAAAAGATAGCATTCGTTCCGTCAAAGCCCGAGAAATCATGGATTCCAGAGGAAATCCAACTGTTGAAGTGGATGTCACTCTAGAAGACGGTTCCTTTGGTCGTGCGGCGGTTCCCTCTGGTGCGTCAACTGGTGAACACGAAGCAGTCGAACTTCGTGACGGTGATAAAAAAAGATACTCCGGAAAAGGTGTACTAAAAGCCGTAGAAAATGTAAATTCTAAAATCTCTAAATCCATCTTAGGCCTTTCGGCAACAAACCAATTACTCATTGATGGAACTATGATCTCTCTGGATGGAACTGCCAACAAATCTAAATTAGGTGCTAATGCACTTCTTGGAGTTTCTATGGCTGTGGCAAAGGCAGCGGCTGTTCATACTGGCCTTCCCCTTTACCGTTATATCGGTGGAACTTTTGCTCGTGAACTTCCTGTGCCTATGATGAATATCATCAATGGCGGTGCTCATGCAGACAATAACATCGACTTTCAAGAATTTATGATTCTACCAGTCTCTGCTCCCAACTTTCGAGAAGCCCTTCGTATGGGTGCCGAAGTGTTTCATAGTTTGAAGTCCGTTCTGAAAGGAAAAGGTCTGAATACTGCTGTGGGTGACGAAGGTGGATTTGCACCAAACCTAACAAGTAATAGTGAAGCCATTGAGGTGATTCTCACTGCCATTGAAAAGGCTGGATACAAACCGGACTTGGATATTAAAATTGGTTTGGACTGCGCAGCTTCTGAGTTCTACGATGAGAAAAAAAAGAAGTATATACTCAAAGCAGAGAAAAAACCAGAAAAGACGGCAGAGGAACTCGTAGAATACTACTCAAATTTAGTGTCCAAGTATCCGATCATTACTATGGAAGACGGTCTGGATGAAAACGATTGGACAGGCTGGAAAAAACTTTCTGATAAACTGGGGAAAAAGATCCAACTTGTGGGGGATGATTTGTTCGTAACCAATATCAAAAAACTCGCACAAGGGATCGAAAAAGGGATTGGTAACTCCATTCTCATCAAAGTGAACCAAATTGGAACTCTCACAGAAACCCTCAGTGCCATTGAAATGGCAAAAAAAGCTCAGTACACTGCTGTTGTGTCTCACAGGTCTGGGGAAACAGAAGATGCTACCATCTCCCATATCGCCGTGGCAACCAATTCCGGCCAAATCAAAACAGGATCCCTCAGCAGAACGGATCGAATTGCAAAATACAATGAACTCCTTCGAATCGAAGAAGAACTCGGTAAAAATGCCACTTATAGCGGAGTAAATACTTTTTACAACCTAAGGTAATATGACACCAACCAAAGCTTCCCTACTCGTAACGTATATTTGTGCTGGTCTCTACCTCGGACTTTTGTCCGAGTCGGGGATAGCTGAACGTATGCGCCTAGAGAAAGAGTTACAAAATCTCAATGCGGAAGTAGAGAGGCTTGTGGTCGAAAACCAAGGGTTGGAAGAAAAAGAACGCCGACTAAAAAATGATGTTTATGCCTTGGAACAGGAAGCAAGGAAGTACTACCTACTTTCTGAAACGGCACATGTATTGAAATTTGAAGAATCAATCTCTCAATCACCAGAAAAACCAAAGGTGATTCCTGCTGCGACATTTCGCACCGCGGGACTCAGTGGGGAATGGAAAGAACCACCCCTCTTTTTATTACGTTTCTTTTTTATTTCTTTCAGTGTTTTCCTGATTCTAGGCGTTTACTTCAAGCTGAAACGCTTGCAACCTATGTCTAATCACAAAAGACTGAATTAATATGCCAGAAGAAGAAACACCAGAAAAAGAAATCACCGAAACCATCCAAGATCTCATTAGCGACAAAAACATGGGTAAGAAATTCCTGGAAAAACGGAAAATCTTTCTCTGGGGTCCTGTCACTGACGAATCCTCAAAGGAACTCACAGCCAAACTTATGTATTTGGAAATGGTAGATCCTGGAAAACCAATTACGTTTTATATCAATAGCCCCGGTGGTGTTGTCACCTCTGGACTAGTCGTTTATGACACCATGCAGATGATTTCCTCGCCAGTGCATACAGTATGTATGGGAATGGCCGCATCTATGGGTTCTATCCTTCTCATTGGAGGAAAAAAAGGGAATCGTTACATCTGGCCTAACGGTCGAGTGATGATCCACCAACCTTCGATTGGAGGACAAATCCAAGCTCCTGCTACGGATTTACTCATCCATGCGCAAGACATTGTCAAAACTAAAGAAAAACTCAATCAAATGTTAGCTGAGGCTTGTGGCAAAACCTACGAACAATTGGTGGAAGACACTGATCGCGATTATTATATGGATGCCGACCAAGCACTAGCTTACGGGATTGTAGATAAGATCGTAAACACAATTGACGTCGTCTAACAGAGAATTCAAACCCAGACGATTTTTAGAAGGTAGGCATTTACAAACTGTCTACAACGTACTCTTTCCTCCAGACAATTCTCTTGAGGATGAGTATTATTCCGAGAGTATCCTCATTCCCACAAACGATGGGTCTGGGGATCTTCTTTGGTTAGAACACAATCCCCCTCTCTCCCAAGTTCGAAAAAATGCCTCCAAGTGGAACGGCCATTATTTACTTCTCATTCATGGAATGGAAGGAAGTTCGGAATCTCATTATATGGTCAGCGTAGGCAAAGAAGCGCTAAACCGTGGTTATGGGGTAATTCGAATGAATTTGCGCAACTGTGGTCGTGGACTTGGGATTGCCAAAAAACCTTATAATGCCGGCCAATCGGAAGACTTGGATGTTGTCTTAAAATACATTTATAAACATTTTTCCAGATCCATATTTGTTTCTGGATTTTCATTGTCCGCCAATATGGTGATCAAATTTTTTGGAGAAAAAAGGGAACATTATTCAAAAGCCTTTTCGGCCACATCCCCTCCTTTGGATTTAAAAAGAAGTTGTGACTTTATTGATTCCCGCGCTGGTAATTTTTACCGGGATCATTTTTTGGATACCATGAAAGAAAAGGTAACTTCTGGGGTTTATGAAATTTCGGATAAAGTAAAAGAGAGAGTTTTGCGCAGTAAATCCTTTTTTGATTTTGATGATTATTTTACGGCACCTATTTCTGGTTATGCGAATGTATTGGAATACTATAATATTTGTTCCAGTGTCAAATACTTAGGAGGAATCAAAGTTCCTGGCCTAATTGTGCATGCGGAAGATGATCCAGTAGTTCCATCCGAAGTCTGGCATGAAATTCGATGGAAGTCTTTCCCTCTATTACAAACCGTTCTTACGGAAAAAGGAGGACATGTAGGTTTTATCAGTGATCCCTCACCAGACAATCCAGAAGGAAGATGGCTTCCTCGTATCCTTCTAGATTTTTTTGATTCTCAAATCAAATCGTAATCATCATAATCATTAAAATATAAGGCAGGTACTTATGCGGAACCTATTAAAAGAATGTTTGGCCGAAGAGTCCGGATTTGTGGAACTAAGATACCATCATAAAGAAAGTCGTTCCTTTCATGCAGAAAGAGGCAGAGTGGAATCCACTGCCTTACGCAAAAGAACCGGTGTGGGTGTTCGTGTTTTAGAAGCGGGAACTTGGGGTTTTGCTTCCACAAGCGAAATCTCCAAATCCTCCATCCAAAATGCCATCCAGGTAGCCAAAAAAGCCGCTCGCCTATCTTCTGCTTTGCGAAAAGATAAAATTCCCCATTTGCCAAAGGCCAATTTTGCAGTGGGTGATTTTATCGGAAAAGGAATTGAGGACTTTCGTAACCGCACTGTAGAAGAAAAATTAAAACTCGTCCTCGACATTCAAAATGCGGCAGCCAAACAATCCGCAAAACTCCAATCCGTGGGTTGTGGGTATTCTGAAATTTATGAAGAGAAAGCCATTGTGACTACAGATGGAGCCGACAGTTTTTTTAGTATGGTAAGGCCCGAATTTCGAGTCTCCGCTGTAGCCAAAGAAGATGGAAAGATGGAGTCGGGTTCTCATTCGATCGGAGTGACAGGTGGTTGGGATTGTCTTTTTCGTTCCCAGTCTCCTACAGAAATTTCTGATGAAGCTTGTAAAACTGCTGTGGATTTACTCTCAAGTTCATTACCCGATGGTGGACTTTCCACTGTGATTTTATCCCCCTCGATTGTGGGTCTCCTTGTCCACGAAGCCATTGGTCATACTGTCGAGGCAGACTTTGTTTTATCCGGATCTGTGGCCCAAGGAAAAATTGGACATAGGGTTGGTTCCGACTTAGTTACTTTATGCGACTCAGGATATTCTGAATATTACGAAGGAGCCGGTGGTTCCATTCCTGTGGATGATGAAGGAGTGATTCCTACAAACACTGTCATCATTAAAAATGGAATTTTATCCTCTTACCTCCACAACCGAGAAACTGCAGAACGATTTGGTGTGGCACCTACGGGTTCGGCAAGGGCTTGGGAGTATGGTGATGTTCCACTAATTCGTATGCGAAATACATTTCTTGTGCCAGGCGAATCGAGTTTGGATGAGATGATCGCAAACACCAAAGACGGATTCTATTTGGATGGTGCCAAAAATGGCCAAGCGGATGCGACGGGTGAATTTATGTTTGCCGTTCAAAAAGCCTACCGCATCCAAAATGGAAAAATCACAGAACTTTTGAAAGGTGTGACTGTGTCTGGTCTTGCCTTTGATGTATTACAAAATGTAGATATGGTTTCTAAAGAATTCAAATGGGATTTGGGTTCGGGGCATTGTGGAAAAGGACAACCAGCCAAAGTAGATGCCGGTGGCCCGTATGTTCGCACAAAAGTATTGTTAGGTGGTAAGTAATGGATCGTACTTCGATTGAAAAACGTTTGAACGACCAAAAAGATTTACTTTCTAATTTAGTCAAAAAAGCAAAAACCAATGGAATCGACCAAGTAGAAATTTATTCTAGTTACGGTTATTCGGAAGATGTGAGTTTAGAAAAAAATGACCTAAACAACTGCACGGCAACCGAAGAAAATATGTTTGGGATTCGTGTGATCACTGAGGGAAACCAAGGTTTTATCATTTCCAATCATATCCCTAGTCTTTACGAGTCCATTGAGGAAGCCTATAGTTTGGCAAAAAGCCAATCCACTCCGGATTTTGATTTGGGCCTACCGGAACCAGAATCCATCCAAAACCATTTCAACCAATATGATCCTTCTTTAGATACAATGGGAATTGAAGATTTGGTAAATTCTGCCAAAGAGGCTCTAGGTTGGAGAAATGATCTTTACCCCAAGGTCAATATTGACTCGGGAGATTTTTCGCTTAGCAAAGGTTATAAACTCATTGTTTCTTCCAAAGGTGTGATGGCCCATGAACTTGGAGCGGAACTATCAGCCTCTGTGATGGGAATGGGTGTGGACGGGGACCTCGTCGGAAGTTTTGATTATGATTCTGCAAGCGGGTTTGATAAGGGACAATTTCAAACTCTATGGAAAAAGGCTTTTATGAATTTTGGAGACAAATGTATGGGGGCACTTTATGCCAAACCCATCTCCGGATTTCAAGGGAAAGTTTTACTTCCTCCCGAAGCTGTGTATTCCTTTTTTCTTGGTCTTTTTATTGGGTCTTTAAATGGGACTAGCCTACGGAAAGGCAAATCGAAAATGGCAGGAAAGTTAGGTGAAAAAGTCGCCTCCCCTCTTCTGTCCATTTGGGATGATCCAACAAACAATAGTTTTATGGGCTCCACTGGGTTTGACCGCGAAGGCCTACCTACTTCCAAAAAATCAGTGCTGACAGCGGGGGTTTTAGATACCTATTTTTATAATACCTATGAAGCTAAAAAAGCCGGTCTTAAAAAATCCAATGGATCTGCCACCGGTGGTGCCCAAAGCCTTCCTGGTTGTGGCCCCAAACAATTACAAATTGCCCCAGGCGCTTCCGCTAAAGATGAATTTTTTAAACTCCCTGGAAAAACTCTATTTGTGAACAGAATTTCGGGGACCAAAGATGGAGCTTCGGGTGATTTTTCGGGAGTGATCAAAGGCGGATACCTTTTAGAAAATGGAGAAAAAATCCCGGTCAGAGAGGTACAAATTGTGGGAAATGCCTTTGATACATTGAACCAAATCGAAGCCATCTCCAAAGAAGGAGAACTTTTGGGAGAATCGTCTTTTGTTCCGTATATGTTACTAGATGGATTTACCATTACAGGGGTTACCGAAGAGTAAACCATGCCACAAGAGATTTTAGAAAGACCATCGGGAGCTTCGTTTTTTGTCATTCTTTCCTACCAAGAGGAAGGAATTCTTTTTGAGCTAAAGGCAATGGCGGAAAAACGGTTTTCTAAAATTCTCTATGAATCTGTTTTACTTCCTAAATGGACACCTGATGAAACTGAAAAAGAATTTGCTTATCCGGGAAGGTTTACAAAAGTTCTTTCATTCAAACAAAGAATTCATAGAGAAGAACTGGTAGAAAAAAAGAAAGAGTGTTTGGAATTTCAATCACTTCTACAAAAAAAAGACCAGAGTGTGCTTCTTATCCCCGGTTACGTCACTTCGCATAACATTGTAATAGCGAAATCAAAGGATGATTTTCACCGTACGTATTTGTTCCAAGGTGTTTACGGAGAAACTATTTATTTTTTTTCCAGAAGCCAACTCGTAGTGGCTGAATCGGCACAAAACTACTTCCGAGAAAGAGAAGTGAGTTATTTTTTTAACACCTTAAGAGAATCCTATGAGTTCAATAAATTCAAATCTTGATACAAAACCAGATTCTCAAATTTTTACCAATACCAAAAAACGAATGATTCAAATCGGTCAGACCCAATCTGTTACTAGTATTTTTGGTATTTTACTTACTAAGAAAGTGACGAATCTATCTTTCTTTTTGCATTTTTTCTTCGTAATTTTCTCTTTCCTGATTTTAAGTTGTGACCGTGTAGCCACTAATAAGTTTCAATTTTGCGATAATTTTAATGAACCTTTAGATTGTACAGAACCTAAAACAGAAAATGATGTGGTGTATCTGGATCATAAATTATTTAAAAAAGAAAATCCTAGTTACGAAGATTTTGGAAATTTTTTATATTTTACCGCGAGGGAAACACCTGGGTTTCGGTTGGTGCTTTCCAAACCTTACAATGGGTTAGGCAAAGAGGCCTTTCGTTCGGGATATGTAGCCTATTTAAAGTATGGTAATTCTTCGGAACGGATGGAGGGGAATTTATTTCAAAACAATATTGTGGTTTCGTTTCATTATTTAGGCGCACTATTGAAAGAAGAGTTCCGTCATAAAGGAATCGATAAGTCCCCTTTTCGACTGGAGGATCTCGGATCTATCTCTTTAGAATATACGGTGATGGTTCCAGAAATGGAGCAAATCACCAAACAAAGAGTTGTCGAACTACGCTGGAAATAAATAAATCTATTTTTGAATGTATAAGGCCTTAGGATCGAAGAAAAAATCCATAGGTGTATAATCCAAATAGAGTAAAGACAATACCGATAAAACCACCGCCCCCACAATTGGGATGAGAAGGTTATCATCCACAAGTCCTTTGGCTGTTGTGTTTGCAAAAAATTCCGTCACACAAGCAGAAATTACAGAAATGAAAACTAGGTAGATGGGTGTCCAAAGAATGACTTCTTGGTTGTCCAAGATTGCAAGGAAACTCCCTGGTTGGGATTTGGTAATGAGAAAGAGTGCAAGGATGGAAAATAAAAAAGCGGGAACTAAAAACCCAATGATTCCTTCGAGCGACTTCCCATTATAAAATCGGTGTTTCCCATACTTACTTCCAACAAAGGCCGCAAACGGGTCCCCTATTACCAAAAACAAAATCGCAAGTATGGCAATTTCCGCCGGAAAAAACAAAACAACAAGGAAGTTGGCAAAAAAATAAGGAACGGTACCATTGAATCTTTTTCTTTCCGATTCTTTCATTAAGAACCCAAAGTATTTATAAAAGAAGTTTTCAAAGCCAGAATGGTTCAGCCGAACAAATTCTAAGATTAACAAACTAATCAGTAAGATTCCAAGTGCTGTCACCAAAATTGCCCGAGTGGCAAAAACAAGTCCGAAGGCGTCCTTAAAGGGATCAAAAAACAAAGTCACGGGGATGATGAGTCCGAGCACATGCCAAATTTTACGAAAAAAATTAAATCCTGAATTCACGGTTTACCTACTGGGTCTTGAGGCCATTTTAAATGCTGCCTCTTCATTGTTTGCTATGGGAAATAAATTACGAACACCCGCCATTAAAAATGCTTGTCTAACACTTAACGGAAGATTGATTAAGATGATTTTGTGTTTGTGAAGAAATGCTTCTTCGCTTAGAGTTTTGAAAGCAATGATTCCTTGAGTGGTCACCATATTCAACTCCTCTAAATCTAAAATGACGGATCCATGTTTTAAGGAATTAAGCACTGATTTGATACATTTCTCAGAAGTGAAGTTATTTAAGTTCCCCTGCAATTTGGTCACATACACTGTGTCTATTTTTTCCGTGGAAACTACTAAGTCGTCTAGGCTCATAAAAATTGCTATTTTTCTTATTTCATTCTTGCACTCTATTGCAAGTAAATAAAACTTTTGGAAGGAGTGGTGTTTGAAGGTAACTGTTGCCCATTTATACAAAAAACTAGAAGAACTGGATCGGGACGTCGTGGAACTGAAAAAATTGACGGACCGCCTCGCTTCTGACCGGGAATATTCTCCCATCCTCAAAGAAACGTTTTTATCGGAGATGAATAAGTTAGAGGACCAAAAATCGGAAATCCTCAAATTGAATGTTTCGAGTAGCCAGCCGGTTGCCAAAAAAACAACAGTCACTTCTGAAAGCAAAACTCCCACGCCTATTCCCACTCCGGAACTTAAAAAACCGGAAAAACCCATTCGTAAATACTAAACAATACTGAAAATAGACAAGGAAATCCAATGAATCTAAAAAAATATCTCACTCTGGGTGTTTCACTCGGTTTGATACTCTTACCAATTTTGAATTGCTCGAAGGATTCTGAAATCCTGGCGACATTCGATGGTGGCACTGTAACTCGCAAAGAAATGAACTTTGTGATTGAGGCTTCGAAACGAGGCAATACTGAACCGCAACCTATTAGTGCCGATATCCAAGCAAAAATTTTAGAGAGTATCGCTTTAGAGAAAATCCTACTCAAAGATGCGATTGCTTCCAAAAAAGTTGCGGAAGCAGATGTTCAAAAAATTGAATCACTTGTGAACCAATTTTTGAAACTAAACGTTTATATGCGTGAATACGTTAAAAATGGTTTAAAAGAAAAACCATTAGAATTTGTGAATCTTCAGTTAGCGCTTGTTCGTGGAGAAGATGAAGCTACAAATCTTAAAAAAGCGGAAGATTTGGCAAACAAACTGAATTCTCTGTCGGATAAGGAAATTGCGGAAGAGATTTCTAAAGTGACAGATGATATCACAAGAAGACCAATTGCTGGAAAATTAGAACCTTTTTGTACAAACTGTGCAGAAACACCATTGGAAGATATTTTAGCAGAAGTGAAAAAGGCTAAAAAAGGAACTTTTATTTCTTATGCGAAAGCAGGAGAAGGAAGGATTGCTTATGTAGTTCGTTCCACTGGAACAGAAAAAGTGCATCCAGAAAGACTTAGAAAATACTTCACATCTATTTTTGATGAATTCAAAAAGGAAGCTACTGAATACGGAAAAACTCATGAAGATCCAGAAACCAAGGCATCCGTTGCTTATTTTACAGAAGGTGAATCGGCAGACAAAGCAAGCCAGTTTGCTTCTCATACAATGAAAGAGTATGAACAAGGTTTATATCAAAAAGAACTAAAAAAGATTACTGAAGAAAGTGGAATCACTGTGGCGAACCTTCCCCGTTTTACAGGTCCAAATGATATCGATCCAAAAATCTTTACTCCTGATTATTCTCTATACTCAAACAGAGAGGGAAAAAATTATACATGGAAAGACCTGAGCGCAGAATTTGAAGCCATTCCTAATGTTCTAAAACAAGAATATAAAGATGAAAAATCCAAAACTTGGGACATGCTCAATTTGTTCCAATCGACCATCCTTCAAGGAAAAATTGCAGAGACTTCGGACCGAGTGCAAGATGTGGGATCAGAAATTGGATATTTGATGCAAATGGATAAAATGAAGGTTTCTTTGGCGTTAAAATCGCTACAAGATGAAATCAAAGCCATTCCTGTGACCGTGACAGAAGCACAAATGAAAGATGCCTATGAAGCAGGAAAAATGTATGCTTATGCGGATCCAGACCCTAAAAACCCACAGAACCGTATTCCAAAGCCCTATGGTGCAGTTCGCGAAAGAATTAAATCAGAGATGGAAGGGGCGCAAAGGAATTCATTTATTGAACAAAAAGTTTCTGGATTAAAAACTACTTATAATTTAGTGATCGCGGCTGATCGTCTAAAAGAAGTTACATTATAAGGAAATACTCCTTTCAAGATTTACAATATGGCAAAATTTTTTTATTGAATTTTGCCATATTTGACATATTTTGACTGTTAGGGGGGATAAATGAACAATCACATTTACATGCTTCGCAAGAAGAGAGGTATCAAACAGTACGATATGGCAAGGGCGCTGGGAGTTTCTCCAAGTTACCTGTCCAAAATTGAAACTGGAGCCCAAGATCCGACTGAAAAATTTAAGTCATCTTGTGCCAAGTATCTCAAGACCTCTGTTGATAAACTTTTCAACGAAAGCGCTGTGGAAGACATCTACCCTGAGTTTTCCAATGGATTGAAAAACAAACTTTGGGCAGTTCGACGTGAGTTAGGTATTAAACAATACGATTTCGCAAAGAAATTGAAGGTTTCCACTCCGTTTTTGTCAAAAGTAGAACTTGGGCTTTTAGAACCACCTGAAGATTTTAAGAATCTGGTTTCTAAAGTTCTAAAAATGGAAAAAAACGAGTTATTTCTCGGCTAATTTGAAAATCACCAAAGCAAGGTGTTAAAACCTTGCTTTTTCTCAATCTTCTACAAAAAGATTTTGTCACATAATTCCTAATACATTCAATAGTCCCTGATGAAAGAGAGACAAGTGGAAAACCACGATGGTTGGGCCAGTCGTATCGGTTTGATATTGGCTGTAGCCAGTGGTGCGATTGGCCTCGGTAATTTTTTACGATTCCCTGGACAAGCTGCTCAAAATGGTGGTGGTGCCTTTATGGTTCCCTATATCATCAGTTTTCTAATTCTAGGAATTCCCGTTTGTTTAGCCGAATGGACTATGGGTCGGATGGGCGGCAAACATGGACACAGCACCCCATTTATCTTTCGCGAATACTTAAAAGGATTCCCACTAAAACTTTCAGGAACCATCGGTGTGATGATTCCTGTGATGATTTATGTTTATTATGTATTCATTGAATCTTGGTGTTTGGCATATGCTTATTATTTTTTAACAGGACAAATGTCACTTTCTGGTTCGACCCAAGAGGAAATGACAAACCAATCTTCCGCATTTTTTTTGCACCTAACGGGCGCTGAAGCAAATGGAACCAGTTTTCAATCACCCATTATCGTTTTTTTTCTCTTTTGTGTTTTGTTTAATTTTTTACTAGTTTACCGAGGACTCTCCAAAGGGCTCGAAGCCTTTGCCAAAATTGCCATGCCACTGATGGGAATTTGTGCAACAATCATCCTAATACGTGTTTTGACGATACCTGGAATTGAATCGGGTCTTGCAGTTATGTGGAACCCTGATTGGTCTAAACTAACCCAACCAAAGGTATGGATCAGTGCTGCCGGCCAAATTTTCTTTTCTTTGTCGACGGGGTTTGGGATTGCCCTTGTGTTTTCTAGTTTTTTAAAGAGAAAGGATGATGTTGTTTTATCGAGTTTGTCTTCTGCTTCTTTAAATGAATTCGCAGAAGTTGTGTTTGGTGGCATGATCACCATCCCTGTTGCTTTTTTGTTTTTAGGAATGCAAGCTACATCTTTTGGGACCTTTGGAATGGGTTTTATCGCTCTTCCCTCTGTATTTGGAATGATGCCTGGTGGAAATTTTTTTGGCGGTTTGTGGTTTCTAGTTCTTTTTTTGGCAGCGATTACCTCTTCAGTAACTATGTTACAACCTGGAATTCTTTTTTTAGAAGAAGGTTTTCGTATAGGTAGGAGAAAATCTTCCTTATTGTTGTTTCTATTTACCTTTGCATTGTGCCTTCCTATTATTTATTTTAATAAAGATTTTGCAGCTCTTGATATCGCGGATTTTTACATAGGAACCATTATGATTTATATTTTGGCTTCCATACAAATCTTTATATTTGTTTTTAAAATTGGAGTTGAAAGAGGGGTAAAGGATGCCAATGAGGGAAGTCTCATCCCCTTCCCTAAATCGATAAAATTTGTTTTAAAATACATAACGCCTTGGTTTCTGTTATTTATCTTCGTATCTTTTTGTTATATGAACTTACCTGAATATTTAGATAAAATGAATCCTGAAGTGATGGGTTTACTTGCTGAAAATAAAGGTGAAAATGTGGAAGATGCCAAAACAAAAGCGATTGTGGCTCGTTCTGTTGTTATAGGTCTTATATTGATTTATGGTTTTATTTATTTTTTGGTAGCCAAAGCCCTTGGTGAAAAAAAGGAAAAGGTTGTCCTATGATTTCACCTGGGGAACTCAATTGGCAAGGGATGCTCATAATGACTGTCTCATTAGTTTCTGTGATTAGTTTGACAGTTGTTTGTATTGTTCTTCTTTTTCGCAATAGGCATTAACGATTGGACGTTCAAACGGTTTTCACAAAACAACTTCCAAAACTTTGGAAGGATTATGAAGTTAGGAAAGAACAAATGGATATGTCTACGTCCATTGAATCTGCCTTTAATACAGGTTCCCATTGGGCCATTGAAGCGGGTACAGGTGTTGGAAAGTCCCTTGCTTATTTAATTCCCAGCGCCTTATTTTCTTTAGAAAATGAATGTACAGTGGTTGTTTCCACAGAAACTAAATCCTTACAAGACCAATTATTGTACAAAGACATCCCTCTGGTATCTGAAGCACTTGGGGTTCCCGTCAATGCAATGGTGGCTCTTGGTGCGAATAATTATCTTTGCAAACGTAAGTATGGCCGTGTGATGGAACGTGGTGATTTCGGCCCTGAAATGGAATCATCGATCCAATACTTTGTGAATTGGGAAAAACAAACTACAGCAGGGATTCGTGCAGAATATGATGGATTTTTATCCAATTCCTTTTGGGGTTCTGTCGCAAGAGAATCTGACAACTGTTTGGGGAGAAACTGTCCGAACTTTAGTTCATCCTATTATTTTTTAGAAAAGGAAAAATGGAAAAAGGCTAATATTTTAATCGTAAACCATCATCTATTAGCAAGCCATTTAGCTGGTGATTTTAAAATCCTCCCACCCTTTTCGCAACTTGTCATTGATGAAGCCCATGCTTTTCCAGAGATTGTGGGACGTGCTTTTGGTTCAGAGATTCGTTATGATCTTTTAATGAACCTCCTCCATTATCTTTATTTTCCTGAAAAAAGAACCGGCCTTGTTTTAAAACTCAAAAACAGCGAAAAAATAATGAAATCGGTAGAAGCTTCTATTGGTTATGCGAATGATTTTTTTCGAATGTTACTTTCTGCCATTCCTTTACAATTCAACCAGTTTTCGACTCGTCATACAGAACGAATCAAATTGGATAATGGAGCCTTAGAAGATACTTTGGGAGATTTAGCTTCGCAGTTAGAAAGTTTACTTTCTAAATATAAAAAAGACAGCGAAGATATGGAAGAAAAGGAAATGGCACTTGGACTTGAGATGGTTTCTGGGAACCTAAAAAAAGCCTCCTCGTTTCTAAATGACTTTCGTTTAAAAACCAATCCTAATTTAGTTTTTTGGATTGAACCTCCGCCGCATTCGGCAAAAGATCCATTTTATTATTTATTTTCCCAACCGAAAAATACGGATGAAATTTTAGCCAATACATTATTTCCCAATATGGATTCTGTTGTGATGACCTCGGCAACTCTATCTCCGACTGCCGGGAATTTTCAGTATTTTTTAAAAGAAGTTGGTATTACTGAAGTAAAAACAAAAACTTTGGCTTCCCCATTTGCATATAACACTCATTCGCTTCTTTTTGTCCCCAAACAAGTGGCAGATCCTGTCCAAGATCCTCGTAAAAATAAATCGGATTTATCCTATTGGATCGCAAGGCTTTTAAAACTTTCGGAAGGCGATGCATTTGTACTATTTACATCCAATAAACTTTTAACAGAACTTTACGAAGAATTAAGAAACCAAGTGCCCTATCCAATTTTTTCTCAAACGGAAATGGGCCCAATAGCCGCCAAACGGGAGTTTCTTGCTAATGATAAAAGTGTTCTTTTTGGTGTCTCAAGTTTTTGGCAAGGTGTAGACATAAAGGGTGATAAACTTAGAAACGTGATTGTAACAAAACTTCCCTTCCAGGTTCCGACAGAGCCCGTGTTACAAGCTAA
The DNA here is from genome assembly GCF_004770045.1 of Leptospira montravelensis. NCBI lineage: Bacteria > Pseudomonadati > Spirochaetota > Leptospiria > Leptospirales > Leptospiraceae > Leptospira > Leptospira montravelensis. Next base: position 496,015 of record NZ_RQFO01000004.1, on the reverse strand, counting down.
AATGGAAGATATGGAAAAAAAAGGAAAAAGTCCTTTTTGGGAAATGCAAGTGCCTAAAACCTGTTTACTTTTACGTCAAGGTTTTGGTCGCCTGATTCGTTCGCAGTCAGATACGGGAATGGTGAGCATTCTTGATCCAAGGGTGCATACAAAATCGTATGGGAAAAACGTGTTGCAAAGTTTACCAAAAGGCGTTCCTCTCATTACGGAATTTAATGAATTGGAAAGAAAATTCCAACTTTTGCCGAAGTCTTAATTATGAAACGAATCTATATTCTATTGATTTTATTCTTTAGTGTATCCCTGGGTTCAAAACCCATTCAAGAAAAAGATATCTATTCTTCCGTTGTCAATTGGACCGATCTTTTTATCGCTTCGTCTGTGAAAGAGACCATACCAAAGATCGTTTTTGATGAAGAAGATCCTGAATTCTCAGGAAAAAATACTGCTACAAGCCAAGGCAAAGCACATTCCCTTGCTAGGAAAAAAGCAAAAGAAAAACTTAAAGTCCGTTTGAGTCAAAGGTTGGAATCAATATTTTTTAATGCAGACTATACAGTTTATGAATATACACAAGTAAATCCACAAGTTAGGTTACGTTTGAATTCTTATATTGGTTCTGAAAAAGAAGAATACGATTTTCAATTTGTAAAAAATGTATTAGAAGCCAAAGCAAGTTTGCCTTTGAAAGGTAAGGATGGAATTCTATCTCATATCCCTGTTGAATATGGATCAGAGTCTGTACCTGAGTTTAGTGAAGAAGTAGTATCTGTCGAGTTTTCGGGACTAATTGTAGATGCTCGTCATCTGAATCTAAAAAAAGCACTTTATCCAAAAATCCAAACCGATCGCGGACTTGATATTTATACGCCGTTATATGTGAAAGAAGCCTACGCCATTGAAACAGGATATATTGTTTATAAGGAAGACCAAATAGGGAAAGGAGTTGAAGCGAAAGTAGGAAAAAATCCATACTTCGTATTGGCTCTTGGAATTGCTGGAAAAAATCAGACTGATTTGGTGATTCCAACAGATGAGGCGGCCAAATTTCTTAGCCACCCCGAATCGAGAAAAAACCTTACACGTTGCAGAGTTTTGATTTTAGTTTCTCAGTAAGAGATAAAAACATCTTTTCTGCTTTTACATAATCTCCATGAAACAGATAAGCAAAACCCATATCTTCTAAATCTTTGTGGTTTAGTGAACTTGTTTTTGCTTCTAGTTCAGCAATCTTTTTGTAAACAGAATCATACATCTTTCTTTTTTCATCAAAACTTGGTAGATTTAATTTGTTTGGAATGTTTTCAAAAATTAAATTTGCTTCTTTATGACGATCTAAAAAGAGAAGAGCCATACCTACAAGTTTATGAATGTCGGAATCGTTTAACAATTTCATATTGTCACGAAAAACTTTGATCACTTCATCATATCTTTTTAGATAATAAGTGCAAATGAGTTCTTCCTTAACAAAAGAGTTATCATTCCACTGTTTTTTAAAACGGGTGATAATCGTTTTTGCTTCTTCGTATGCTTCGGCCCTAAAGTAGATTTTTATTGCGGTTTGGATGATCGGAAAACAGAGAGGATTGGTTTGCGTTTTAAAATATAGATTTAAGCTATTACTTGCCTCTACTGTTTTTCCCAACTCAAAGTTCTGGATCGCATCCACTAGAGGGGCTAGGCTTGAGATCCCTTTGGGAGCTGCAATGGTCACTCTTCCTGTTAATTCATATAGTGCTAAATAACCAAGATGTTGGATATAAAAGTTCTCAGGATGACGTTTTGCAAGAACTACGACATCTTCGTTTGATCCTACCTCATAAAGATCCCAAGCTTCATTTTCGATGGATGTGTTTAAAACTTGGGTTGCTTGTTGTGCCATAAGGTTCCTCTCTTTCTATAAAAAGATCGGTTTATGTGCAAATTTTCCTTTAAGAAAAATTAGGGAGTTAGCCTGTAAATCATCCTTGGAAAAGGGATACATTCTCGAATATGGGATAAACCACAAACCCATGCAATCACTCGTTCTAGGCCCATACCAAAACCAGAATGAGGTACGGAGCCATATTTTCGAAGGTCCAAATACCATGAATAATCCTCTGGAGGTAACCCTTCTTCTTTCAACCTTTCTACGATTTTTTCGTAAGACTCTTCCCTTTCTGACCCACCGATGATCTCTCCAATGCCATCGGGAGCTATGAGATCAGCTGAAAGGACCGTTTTGGGGTCATTTGGATTTTGTTTCATATAAAAGGCTTTGATGGCCCTGGGAAAATTTTGGATGAAGAGTGCTGTGCCAAAATGCGCGGTGAGAATTTGTTCTCTGTCCGAGTTGATGTCTTCCCCCCAAGTGATCTCTTCTCCAGCGGTTTGTAAAATTTGGATGGCCTCCCCGTAATCTACTCGTGGGAAAGTTCGGTTCAGTTGTTCTAAAAGTGGCGCTGGATCCCTTTCTAAAACCTTTAGATCCTCTAAGGTTCGTTCGATAGTGGTCCGCAGAACTGTTTTTACGAATCGTTCTTGTAAGTGCATATTTGCCTCTTGGTTTAGGAAGGCGGTTTCTGCTTCGAGCATCCAAAACTCCGTTAAGTGCCTTCTTGTTTTGCTTTTTTCGGCACGAAAGGTAGGTCCAAAACAATAAACTTTGGAGTGAGCAAAGGCAGCTGTTTCCAAATACAGTTGCCCTGTTTGGGCCAAATACGCTTGCCCTAAATCAAAATACGCCGTGGAAAAAAGAGTTCCGGCTGATTCGCCGATGGAACCCGTGAGAATGGGTGTGTCGATAAGGGTATAGCTGTCATTACGAAAGAATTCGCGGATGGCAAAGGACAATTCGGAGCGCACTCTTTGGATGGCAAGTTGGCGTTTGGAACGTAACCATAAATGCCTATGATTGTGTAAAAAATCAGGTCCATGTTCTTTGGGAGTGATTGGGTATTGGTCTGACTCACCGACAATCGTAAGCGAGTGTAAAAACAATTCCTTTCCGCCTGGTGCCTTGGCATTCTCTTGCAAAATACCCTCTACCACAAGGGATGTTTCTTGCGGAAGGCCTTTTACTTGTTTGAAGGTATCTTCACCTAAAAATTCCTTTTCTGCCACCACTTGGAAGATTTTTCCTTGGGTGCGGAGTTGGAGGAATTGGACATGGTTATTGCCTCGGAGTCCTTGGACCCAACCTTGGAAACTGTGAGTGGAAGTCGGATGTGAATCGGATTTTGATGGATCTAAACTTGGAATCATGGATGGTTTTTTCTGTTTGCCAGTTCAATTTTCTCTGAAATTTTGAACTTACAGAATGAAATCTAGCATCCTATTAGACGGTAAAGCGATTTCCGAAAAAATTCGAAATCGAATCACAGAAACACTAGCAAAAGCTAAATCCGAAGGTAAGGGAGTCCCCACTCTTGCTACCATCCTTGTTGGGGATAACCCTGCATCAGAAACTTATGTGAACATGAAGGTGAAGGCATGTGAAAAAGTGGGAATGGGTTCACGATATGTTCGGATGAAAGAAGAAACAACCACTGAAGAGTTGTTAGCTGAAATAAGAAAATTGAACGCAGATAATTCGGTCAATGGAATTCTTTTACAACATCCAGTTCCTCACCAAATTGATGAGCGTTTGTGTTTTGATGAAATCGCACTAGAAAAAGATGTAGATGGTGTGACTACCATTTCCTTTGGAAAACTATCTATGAATAGTGAAGCATATTATCCGTGCACTCCGTACGGAATGGTATTACTTCTTCAGGAATATGGAATTGATGTCACAGGTAAACATGCAGTTGTTGTTGGTAGATCGCCAATTCTTGGAAAACCAATGGCAATCATGCTCACAAATTTAAATGCTACTGTTACATTGTGTCATTCTAAAACTAAAAACCTACCAGAGCTTGTGAAACAAGCGGACATAGTGGTAGGCGCTGTTGGAAAACCTGAGTTCATAAAAGCAAATTGGATTAAGGATGGGGCTGTGGTTTTAGATGCTGGTTATAATGTTGGAAATGTAGGCGATATTGAAATCTCCAAAGCCAAAGATATAGCCTCTTATTATACACCTGTTCCTGGTGGTGTGGGTCCAATGACAATATCAGTTCTTCTCTTACAAACTATGTATAGTTTTTTAAACCAGTTTTCACCTAAGTTGGATTCCCATGCCTCAAACCGTTAGTTTTGATGAATGTTTCCAAACAGTTCCGAAACTAGATCCTCCTTCGGATTTAGATAGTTTTTGGAAAGTGGGGATTTCTGAGTTAAAAAAAGTTCCGATTAATGCGAGTTATAAAACTGTATTGAAAGGTTCGTTTATTTGGGAATCACTAAATGATGTGAGTTTTCAAGGTATCGGCAATCATGTATTACATGGTAAATTGGCTATTCCTCGAAAAAGGGGAAATCGACCTGTTGTAGTTTATTTTCATGATTATTTGGCTCTTCCCGAAGAAATCCAAAAAGGATATTCAGATTTGGGAGTTGCCCAACTTCACCTCACCTTACGAGGTCATGGCGAAGAAATGATTCATGCTCCGATTGATCCAGTTACTGGAAAAGCACCAATAGGTTGGACTCCTAATTACTTTGCACATGGTTTGGACCAAAAAGAAGAATTTTACATGCGTAAACTTTATTTAGATGTGATACGAACCATTGAATTTTTACGTTTAACTGATGGAATTGATGGAGATCAAATTATCTTACATGGTAAGTCCATAGGTTCGGCTTTGTCAGTTTTTGGAGCCGCTTATTCGGATAGAATCAAGGGACTCATTTTAGAAACACCTTCCTTTTGTTATATAGACAAAGACCAGATTTCATTAAAAGGAAATCCTTGGGTGAGAGAGCTTACTCCTTTTTTAGAAAAAAGAGCCACTAAAAAAATTGACTATAAAAAAGAATTAGCATATTTTGATGCACTAAACTTTGCAAAAAAAATTAAAATTCCGGCACTCTTTTCATGCGGGATGGAAGATGTGATCTCACATCCTAAATCAACATTTGCATTGTTCAATCATATGAATTGTGATAAACGTATGCAATTGTATCCCACTGAAGGAAATGAAGCAGGAAAAGACAAACAACCCCAAGCCAACTTGGAATTTGTGAAAGAAATTTTTGCCTTATGAAATTCATTCCCTTTGTATTCCAGAATTCTAAATCGGGAAAAAAAGAACCATTTTTGCCCAAGGATCCTCAACATGTGAGTATTTATTCCTGTGGACCAACTGTATATAATTTTGCCCATATTGGAAATATTCGTTCCTTTTTGTTTGTAGATATTCTTCGTCGTTCACTTCTACTCGGTGGGTATAAACTCAACCAATCTATGAATATCACTGACATTGATGACAAAATTATCAATGAATCAATTAAAAGAAAAATCAGTGTAGAAGAATTTACTAAACCTTGGACTGAAGCCTTCTTTAAAGATTTAGAAACCCTACATGTGCAAAAATTAGAACATTACCCGAAAGCTACTGAATCCATTGATGCTATGGTGGGTCTTGTGGAAACATTAAGTTCCAATGGACTTGTCTATGAAAAAGATGGTAACTTGTATTTTTCAATTCAGAAATTTAGTAGGTATGGTGAACTTTCTAAAATTGATGTTTCCGGAATGAAGGCAGGTGTTCGATATGATGCCGATGAATACGAAAAAGATGATGTAAGAGATTTTGTTCTTTGGAAAAATCAAAAGAGTGAAGAAGAAAAGTGTTGGCATACTCGGATCGGAAATGGAAGACCTGGTTGGCATTTAGAGTGTTCGGCGATGATTCGAAAGGTTTATGGTTCTGGTGTAGACATTCATACGGGTGGCATTGACCTACTTTTCCCCCATCATGAAAATGAAGCAGCTCAAAGTATTGGAGCATATCCCAATGAAGAATTTGTAGGAACATGGCTGCACTGCGAACATCTATTAGTTGATGGCGAGAAAATGTCAAAAAGTAAGGGAAATTTTTACACCTTACGTGATATTTTAGAAAAAGGATACGACCCAAATTCAATTCGTTACCATTTGATTTCTGCACATTACAGAAGTAAGTTGAATTTTTCACTAAACAAACTAGAAGAATCAAAGATAGCAATGGATAGAATTCAAAATACGATTTATCGTGTTTTAGAAGTGGGAAATCTATGGGAATTAGTTCCAAAACATTATGAAGAGTTCCATTATACTGCTTTAGATTTACAAAATATTAATTCGGAATTTATGAATTCATTGGCAGATGATTTAAATGTTCCAAAAGCCCTTGCTTCTGTATTTGAATTAGTACGAATTGTGAACCAATATTTGGATTCACATGGTTCTAACGTTGATACAAAGTATTTAAATGAGACAGTTCAATTGTTTTATACAATGAATGAACTTTTTGCAGTATTTCAGTTTGAAAAACAAGTTCAATCCTTAGAGGGAATATCCGAAGAATGGATTCTGGAACAAATTGAACTTCGAAAAACTGCAAAACAAAACAAAGATTTTTCTACTGCCGATAGAATTCGTAAAGAGTTGGAAGAAAAAGGAATCCTTCTCGCTGATACAAAAGAAGGAAAGACCACATGGAAAAAAGCCCCGTAGAAATACTTTTCGGTAAACGTAATTTTTTTGAGTTTTTAGAATCTTTGGATCAAATGGCACCAGAACGGGGAATTAAAACCATTCGCGAAGTCATTATCAAAGATTCATTAGGAAATGAAGAAAAACAAAGAATTCGTGGTTATATTCCAAATTCTGTCAAATTTACAACAACTTCCACTCGTGAACTAGATCGAATTGCCTCTGATAAAAATCACCAAGGATATGTGATTATACGAACCAAACAAAAGGCTTTTTCTTCACTTGGGTTTGAACATTTTAAACAGAACGTTGAGGCAGGTGCGGGTCCGATATTGATTTTAGATCGGATTCAAGATCCAGGTAATTTGGGGAATATTTTACGAACTGCTGAATGTATGGGCGTAAAACATGTGTTAATGTCAGATCGTGATACATCCCCTATTACTCCTGTTGTGGAAAAAGTATCGGCGGGTGCCGTCCATCATTTACAAATCTATCGTGTCGCCAATTTGATGCATGGAATGGAGTTTTTGAAAAAAAACGAATATTGGATTCTTGCAACAGATGAAGAAGGAGAAGAATCCATTTGGGAAACTTTGCCAGATGCCTCACAGATGGCAGTGATTATGGGAAATGAAGGCGAAGGTGTGAAACGTTTGCTTTTAGAAGAAGCTGATTATGTAGCAAGAATTCCGTTATTTGGATCTGTTACTTCTTTAAACGTTGTTGTAGCATGTGGAATCACTTTGGACAGGGTTCAAAATGTTTCGCGTTAGGCGAAAAACTCTATCAGCTTTTGTATTTTTCCTCATTGGAATGTTTGTATTCCAATCTTGTATTTATGATTTTTATCGTAAGGAATTTGCTTCCGAAAAGAAGAAAAACTACGAGTTATTACTTCTTGCTCTGCTTGGACTTATGCCAAATCCAAACCAAAAACTTTTTGGATTTGTACCTGGATTTTCTAGGAACTTATCAGATTCACAATTTGTAACTTCAGATATTTTCACAAAAACAGGCAAAAAAAAAATCGTATTCATACATGGTTGGAATCCTGCAGAAAGGGATTCAGATCCTGTAACGAATGATGAGAAAAAAATCCAGAATATAAAAAATACTTTTTCTAATGGAATGATCCATTTCCAAGAAGGAAGGGAATCTGCCAAAAGTGAGTATGACCTTTATCTTTATACCTATCGGACTTCCAATAGCATTTTAGTGAATGGTAGGCAGTTTCACAGTACACTCCGTTCCCAGTTTTCGGATTCAGACCAAGTTTATATTGTGGCACATTCAATGGGTGGCCTTGTGACTCGCGTTGCCTTAGCCCCAGAAAATGGTTTTCTACCTTTTGTTCGTTTGGTAGTCACACTAGCAAGTCCCCAGTTCGGCTCTCCGTTTGCTACCCCCAGTTTTTTAAATAGTAATCCATTTTTAAATGAGTTAGGTAGTTATCTTGTTGGAACGCAAGGTGGTTCAGAGCTCAGTTATACAAATCAAGGGCAAGGACAACCAACTTTGTCTGGTGCAGCCAACCAAGTTCTTGATGCACTGAATCAATCTTATTCAAGTTCGGGTCTAAATGGAAGGTTCGTGAGTTTTGCCGGTGTGATGAGTGGTTGCGATGACGGGGAAACTGTATATTACAACGCAGGCTGTAATATACTCAGTAATGCTGGTTTTACAGATTCTGATGGAATTGTTCCGATTAATAGTGCAAGGCTTGGGAATTTATCTTATAAACAAATCAATGTAGCAGACTGCGACCATTCGATGATGGCCTTCCAAACTAAAAACGTTGATGATTCGAAAAGCCAGAACCTTTTTATGTTGGTGATTTCCGAAATTAGAAATTCTCCTTATTAACCACCAAAATTATTCTGTAGTTTTTTCCTGTAACGATTGGATTGAAAAATACAATCCCAATAATCCAAAAAGAAACAAAGGAAAGCCAATTAAAATTTCTCCTTCTTTCCATAATAAACATTGGATCGAATATAAACCGCCGAACACAAAACTAAGACCTGACACTGTCCCCAAAAAAGAAACAATCAGCCGATTGGGATATATGATTTGTTTTGGTTCGTTATCATTTTGAAATATACCTTTCCAGAAGTAATATGGAGGTTTTGTTGTTTCATAGAACCGAATCAAAACATCTCGATTCGTTGTGGGTAAAACATAGGTAGATAGTATTAGAATGGTGCTAGAAGTGAGGGCAGTATAGAAAATAGAATAGGGAAAAATTGTCTTTAAGTAAACTGAAAAAACTAAGTACAAAATAGGGGAAAGAATAAAGGCCAATATTTCTGTCCATGCAGAAATACGCCAAAAAAACCAACGTGCAATTAAGATAAAACCTATTCCAGAAGAGGCTTCTAACAAAAATACCCAGGCCCCTTTGATCGTTTCCATTCCATAAACAGCAAGTAAAAAGGAACAAACGGCTGTTAAGATTTGTATTCCATAAGATATTTTAAGATAATAAGAATCAGGTTTATCAACTTTTGTTATTGGTTTTATAAGGTCATTGACCAGATAAGATGCTCCCCAATTCAAATGTGTTGCCAGTGTTGATAAATAGGCAGCAAGAAAAGCACTTAGCATAAGTCCCATCATTCCACTTGGCATTCCCTCTTGTAAAACCATCAGAAAACCTTTTCCACTTTCGATTTCAGAAAGATTAGGATAAAGTACAATGGAAACAAGAGCCACTAATATCCAGGGCCAAGGTCTTACAAAATAATGAGCTACTACAAACCAAAGAGAACCCTTTAGTGCAGCATTTTCATTTTTTGTGGCAAGGATTCTTTGGGCAATGTACCCCCCTCCTCCAGGTTCCGAACCTGGATACCAACTGGACCACCAAAGGACTGTTAGGAGTATTAAAAAATGATCCCAAGGAAGAGTTCCTGAAGATCCATTCGGAAAAAATAAAATTTTGTCTGCATTAAGTTTTTGTTTTAAACCTTCTAATCCACCGACGGAGGGTAAGTTTATTGCGAAATACGCAAAAAGTATACATCCAATCCATGCTAAAAAAAATTGGAAAACATCAATATAGGATATCCCGCGAAGTCCAGCGATTGAGGTATAAAAAACACCAAATAGCAGTAAGTAAATAAGAATGTGAGAGCCAGTTACATTGGGAAAAAATACTGGAATGATTTTTAACATGGCTAAATTGACCCAACCGAGAATCACCAGATTGAGTAAAAAACCAATCACAAAGGCTTTGAATCCTCTTAAAAATTCAGCTTCCTTGCCGCTATATCGAAGTCTTATAAGTTCTAAATCAGTAGATGCACCAGACCTTTTCCATAATTTTGAAAAGAAAAAGACAGTAACAAATCCACCCACTGCCATATACCACCAAATCCAATTTCCTGCGATTCCTTGGCTTCGTATAATTTCTGTTACAGCAAGTGGTGTGTCCGCGGCAAAAGTTGTTGCAACCATTGCTGTGCCTGCCACAAACCAAGACAAACTACCTTCTGCCTGGAAGTATTCTTTAGTTGAACTTTGTTTGGAGCGAAAACGAAATAAAAGGAAGACGATTACAAAGAATGGAAAAAGAAAAAAAATAAAATCTAGAAAATGGAAAGGAATCATAATCTCACTTTGATTCCCATCTCTTTCATTGTTTGTTTCGTTTCTTGTATTGAAAATTCACCAAAGTGAAAAATTGATGCGGCAAGAACGGCATCGGCTCCACCTCTAAGGATGACCTCAGCCATATGTTCAGGATTTCCAGCTCCACCAGAGGCAATAATTGGGATGGAAAGATTGGAGGTGAAAGATTTCATAAGAGTGATATCAAATCCATCTTTGGTTCCATCTTTATCCATTGAAGTAAGAAGAATTTCTCCTGCTCCCATTTCAAAGGCTTCCCTTCCCCAATCCAGTGCTTCCCTACCTGTTTCAAGTCGACCTCCATTGAGATACACTTCGTAACGTTTACGTTCAGGATGAAATTTTACATCGATGGCGCAGACAATACATTGAGATCCATAAATTTCACTGGAATCCTTGAGTAGTTTTGGATTCTGAAAAGCACTTGTATTGATAGAAACTTTGTCGGCTCCCTTATTTAAAACCGCTTTTACATCATCAATGGTTCGAATCCCTCCACCGACAGTGAAAGGAATAAAAAGTCTATTCGCCACTTGTTCTACTAAGTGTAGGAGAATGTCGCGTTTGTCAGAGGAAGCAGTAATATCCAAAAAACAAAGTTCATCAGCTTTGTTTTCTTCGTAAGCAACTGCACAGGATACTGGATCACCGGCATCAACAAGATTTACAAATTGTATACCTTTTACAACCCTTCCCCCTTTGATATCCAGACAAGGAATGACTCTTTTGGTTAGCTCATCCATGTTAGGTGATCTCTGTAGGAAGTGCCAACTTACACATTTCTAGTTCCGATACTGATTTAGCGAAACTCAATAGTTTTGATTCATCAAAATGGTGTGATGTAATTTGTAATCCAATAGGAAGGCCATTGGAATCAAGGCCTGCAGGACAACTAATCGCTGGAACTCCCGCTAAGTTGACAGAAGTAGTTAGAATATCTGCTTGATACATTTGAATTGGATCTTTGGTTTTTTCTCCAACCTTAAATGCAGTTGTAGGCGAGGTTGGTTGAAAAATAATATCTACAGATTTAAAAAACTCCGCATATTGTTTACGAATAAGAACCCTTGCTTTTTGAGCTTTGCCATAATATGCATCGTAATAACCAGAACTCAGTGAAAAAGTACCAAGTAAAATACGACGTTTGACTTCAGCACCAAAACCTTGGGTTCTAGATTCTGAGTATAAATCTTCTAATTTACCTGCCCCTTCCTTACGTAGTCCATAACGGATCCCATCAAATCGGCTTAAATTTGAGGAACATTCTGCTGTTGCGATTAAATAATAAACAGGAATTGCAAATTTTAAAAGCGAAAAATCGAGAGGAACGAGAGTCGCCCCCTTTGTTTCTATATCTTTTAATATCTCCGCATAACGTTTGTTTACTTCTGGTGAGAAACTAAACTCTTCTGACTTCATCACACCAATTCGTTTGCCTTTCCAATCTATGGAGGAAACAGTGTTGGCTTCGAAAGAGTTTACCTTAGCAGTTGTTTGATCTTTGTGGTCGAGACCTGAGAGAATTTCCATAAGGTCTGCGATTCCTTGTAAATCATTCGAAAAAGGACCAATTTGGTCAAGGCTCGATGCATAAGCGATCAGTCCGTATCTAGAAACTCTGCCATAGGTAGGTTTTAACCCCCAAATTCCGCAAAGGGCAGCCGGCTGTCTAATCGATCCACCTGTATCGGAACCAAGAGACACTGGTAACATGGAAGCAGCCACAGCCGCCGCCGAACCTCCGCTAGATCCACCCGGGATGCGATTGGTATCAAATGGATTTCTTGTAGTTTGAAAGGCACTATTTTCTGTGGAAGAACCCATCGCGAATTCATCCATATTGAGACGTGGAAACAAAACAAAACCCTTTGCTTTTAGTTTTTGAATGACTGTGGCATCATAGGGAGAGCGAAAGTTTTCTAGGATTTTTGAAGAACAAGATGTGATCTCACCTGTAATACAGATATTATCTTTGATTCCAATAGGAATTCCATCAAATTCAGAAAGTAACTTTCCCGATTTTCTTCTATTGTCACTTTCCTCAGCTTGTTTTAAGATATTTTCTTTATTAAATTCGAGGAAGGCTTTTACTTTTGAATCAGTAACTTCAATTCGACTGATGTAAGCAGAAACCAAGTCTTTTGACTTTAAAGAGCCATCGTTTAGTTTTGTTTTAATTTCGGAATAAGTTAAATAAATTAAATCTTTCATGTTTCAATTACCTTTGGAACTACAATGTATCCATTTTCATAAGATGGGGCAATTTTTGCTAAATCATCTCTCTTTAAGCCATTTTCAGCAAAATCCTTTCGTAATTCATAAAAAATTTGTTCATAGATTTCATCATCACCTACAGCGGAAGTATCTAGGTTTTTGATTTCATCTACATATTGTACAATCCGAGAAAAGTCATTTAACATTGAGGAAACTTCCGCATCGTCAATGTTAAGTTTTGCCAAGTTGGCAATGTTTTTTAATTCTTGTTCATCCATAATGTTTCCTCAGTATGCGTTCCTATCAATGATTGCTTTTAGTGGTGTTAATAATATTATTTTTATATCGAGAAGTAATGACCAGTTCTCAATATAAAAGATATCTGCTTCGATACGTTTTTCTATTGAAGTATCGCCGCGAAATCCTTGTACTTGAGCCCAACCTGTAATCCCTGCTTTTGCAGCATGACGTCTCATATACTGTTGGTGTTCATTTCTAAATTTTTCTACATAAAAGGGTCGTTCTGGCCTTGGACCTACAACTGACATATCGCCTAATAAAACATTAAAAAACTGAGGAGTTTCATCCAAAGAAAGTTTTCGTAAAACAGAACCAACGACTGTGACCCGAGGGTCGTCTTTAACTGTCCAAAGTGTATCCGATTTTTCTTTGGTTTGTACAATCATGGATCTGAATTTGAGCATTCCAAAAACTTTATTATCAAGTCCCACTCTTTCTTGTTTGTAAAAAATTGGGCCTCTGCTTGTGAACTTTACAAGTAACGCAATGATTAGATAAAATGGGCTAAATAAAATAATAAAAAATAAGGAGAATAGAATATCAAAAATTCTTTTTAAAACCAAGTTATATCCGAGCCTTAACGGAATATTCCTAATGGAGATGATAGGGATTCCATCTAAAACTTCGACTCTTCCTTTGGCTGTGACAATTTCTTCGTAACTAGGAATGACTTTTAGGTCGATACCATAAAAGTCAGCAATATCAATGACTTCTTTTAGCGAATCCCCTTCTTCATGTGATAATGCATAAACAATTAAATCTAAATTATTATCTTTAACAAAAGATTCTAGGTTTACTGTGTTTGTGACAGTTTTAAGCTTTTTTGGAGAAAGGTTTTTTTTCCCAGCTACAAAACCTTTTACTGTATAACCATAAATAGAATGTTTCTGAATTGTTTCTGAAAAATTAATCGCCGATTTTCCTGTACCTATTACTAAAACAGATTTTAAATTGAAACCTCTGCTTCGTAAGTATTGCATAAAGGATCTTAAAATATAATGTGAAAACGAAGTAAGGATGACTGTGCAGATAGCAAAGTAACCGATGACCAATCTTGAAAAACTTTCACCGCGAAAGAAAAACAAAAGAGATAATACCACAAGGAGGTTTAAAATTACTCCAGTGATAATCGCAAACAATTCATCGGAAAAAGATAATCCTCTTCTTGGATGATATAAATCGATTGATAAAAATGATATTACTTGTGAAAAACCAAGTACGATTCCAAGAATTATATAATTGATCGGATCAATTGTCTGAATTTGAAATGCAGAGTCTGGTAAAAAATAATAACGAAATATATAAGCACAAACAAAACTTGTTAGAGCTATAAAGAAGTCTGTTACAAGGAATAGGAGTTTGAAGGATTGGCTTCTTTCTTTTAACATTTATAATTCTCTTAATCGGTTAAGTCTGTTGAGGTTCCATCAAGTGGACGTTTCCTAAACCTATACAATCTGACTCTTGTTGCTTGAGCAGATGCGGAATCTCCAAAACTGAAATTAGTTAAGTTAACAGAAAAGTATACGGATTGGTCGTAAAAAGTTAACTGGTTGTTCATTGTTAGACCTCCGGGAAGTGCCCGCAAATTCATACTATAACCCAAACGGTATTCCCAATTGTGAAGGTCTAGTTTTAAGGTCATCATAAAACGATTTATATTAAATACTGTTTTTTGCCTTTCGTTTTGGCCTTTAGCACCTGTGCCCGATGCTAAATCTTCCCAAATTGTTGTTTGGTCGTAATTGGTTCCTGTTTGCGATGTATACAATTCGGGACTAGTATTCATTGCATAAAACTGACCTTGAGCTAAAGCTGTAAGTCGCCAAGGTTCTGTTACACGAGAATCAAGTTCTAGTTCTACTCCTGAATATCTTGTAACTTTTACATCAGTTTTAAAGAAAAATCTGTAACTATCTAAATAGGTATCTTTATAAACATGATACCATGTTGATCCAATTTCTAAACTTCTAAAAGCACGAATGATTGGCCAAGAAAATCCTCCCATTTTATAGGAAAGTGTAAGGTTATTTGATAAAGACCTGTTTTGAGGAGTGTGGTGTACATAATCATTATTGATAAATATACCTGAATAAAAATTTCTTTTTCTTTCTAAAAGACTGGGCCTTCGGGTTGTAAATCCATCTACAAAATCAAAAAATCCACCTACTCTTACTACAGTATAATACCAACGTTGCATATTGGTCAGACCTGGATTATAGGAACTTGAAAATTGACGTAAATCTCTTATGGTTCTAACAGAAACATCCCAATCATTGAGTGCATAACTTTCTAATGATACTTCTGCTTCATGTTGACGTAAATTTCCAAGGATCGGGTCCTTTGCTTCTGCTTTATCCGCATCCAAACGACGGTAAGTAGTCGATAAGAAAATTTCAGGAATACCCATGCGAACCGTATGTGACTGCCTAACATATTGGTAAGACTGTTGTTTTAAGAGTGTCGCATATGCTTTGTTAATATCGCGGTCGGGGCTATTTAAATCATTTCCGGATCCAGGGAATTCCACTGTTTGTTTGGTAGCACCCATATAAACTGAAGGTGTGAACGAAATATAAGCACCCATTGAAATGGGAGACCGAAGTCCAGTTTCACCAATTACGTTTGTCTGAGAACGTAAAACAAAGTCATTGTATTGACTTCTCGGATCTACAACACCAGTGGTTGGGTTCGTTCTTTGTTGTGGAGACCCATAAATTCTATTGATATTGGTTTGAAAGAACAAATCCCAATAAATTGGACTACTCGTTCCAGGAACCAAACCTATATTACTAGAATTTCTGATCGTCACAGCAGGCAGAGTGTCTTGCGCAGCAAAATATTGGTTGGCTTGAATTTGATAAACGAGAGTTCTACTCATTGCAATTCCAACACTCAAATCTCCACGGTTTTCCGTGTAATTTAAGTTCCAATTTAATAAGTTTCGGATAAGACCAAAACGAACATCCCTATAGGAATATAAAGATTGGAGAGAGTTGGAAGGTTGATACCTGTTTCCAAATTCATAGTCAAATTGACGATTGCTGTAGTTTTCGTATTGTACTTGAACGTTTCTTGTGTAATCGCGTGAAAAGTCGTTAAACTTAGCGTTTAATCGCAAGTCTGTTTTCCACCAAGGGTCATAGTTAACGCCTGTATTACGATATGGTAATCCAGTGTTCGGAAACATTTCTCCGCGGTCTACGTTATTTGTGACGGCAACGTTACCTATACCATTATTTTGAAATCTGTCCTCATATACTGGAGTGATGGTATTATTTTTATAATTTGCATAACCGAGATTGATATTGTAATTTAAAATAGGTGAAACTTTCCACATTTCTAACTGTGCGGCTTGTCCTGTTTTTTCATACATGTCAAAACGAAACTTATATCCGTTAGCTAGGAAAATACTATTTGGATAGGAATCAGACCATTGGTATGAGTTTTGCCAGAACCAACCTTGAGTGTTATTTTTTCCAACTTGCGTTGTGACTCCGTTTCCTGATTCGGAATTGTATAAAACGGGAAGCCAAAACATAGTTGTTCCCCCAACCTTATATGAAACTCGGTAGGCAACAACGGACTTATCATCGTGTATTATAATTTTTTTGGCTTGGAAAGACTCGTGTGGAAGTTCCGCATTACAAGCAGTAAAGTATCCCATCTCCAAGAGATAACGTTTTTCATCCAAACGTTTGATTTTTTGTCCAATGAAGTAAGAGGGAAACATACTTAATTTAGAATTATAAACAACACCTTGGTTGATTTTTAAGTCATAAATCATACGGTCGCCATTTACTTTGGCCGTTCCGTCTTTGTATTCCACTCCACCTTCTGCATAGATCTCTTGGCGGCTGGCATCGATGGACACAGAGTCCGCAACCAGTTCTCCGGAACGAATTTTTAATCGAACCTTGCCGCGAAGCACAAGAACACCACCTTTTGTTTTATCGATGTTTAAAAGTTGTCCTTCTGCTGCGTTTTGGATTTGGATGGGCGGACCTTTTTTGGTTTGTGAACCGAGGAGTGCTTCTGGAGTTAACGCCTGTTCTTCTTCAGGAACGAGGGCTTCTCTCAATCTTTCTCTTTTAGTATAGATTGTTCCCGATGGATTGAGTCCGAGATTTCTTAGGTTGTCCTCAACTTCTCTGTCTGTCATGGAATCCACAGATTTTCTGACAAGACCACGTTGTACTTGCGCTGTAGTTTGTTTTCTTTCTTCTTCTTGGGTGTTTTTTGGGGCACCAGACTGGTCTGGAAATATAAGTTTTAGGCTATTGATGTCCTGCGCCAGAATTTCCATTCCGAAGAGAAAACCATAAAATAATATAAGAAAACGAATGGATTTTTGCACAGTGGGCTTCGAAAGTATAGAACGACAGTTTTACACCTGTCGAAAAAATCAATGGAAAACCAGGCAGAATTTCCCTTGGGAATCTTGTATTTTACCGGAAAAAGAGGTTGCAAGACCATTCATGTAATGGACATAATCAAATGGCTCAATCCTTGGGCATCCGGGAGTTTTCAATGGCAAAAACCTACTCTGGAGAACGTATTCCTGGTACTTTGCGGTATAATCTCAAAGTGCGCGAGGGAATCACGGAGCATTGTTTCGTAGTCCCTGAACCGACCATTCAAATACCCACGGAAGGATTTGGCCCTGACGAGAGCGCTAATCGGCTAGCCCTAGCAATTCTTTTAGATTTCACCAAAAATCCACAAACATCGTTTTTATATTATAAGGATTTTAATTTTTTTTTGGCGGGATTGTTTTTAGAAGACAACTGGATGTTACATTCCAGTCGAATCGAATTATTCTTTAAATTGTTAGAAGAACCTCCGCAATTAGCAAAGTCATTAGTGATTGGAAAACGCTAACAATTGTTATAATGGTTTTATGATCGGAAGAGTAAAAAACCAGGAAGACGATTCATCGTCCCTGTACATTTTTCCTTTATGTTCGGTAACAATACTTTTTGTCACTTCCAAAGAATTCATTTGAGAAATTCCCTTCATTAAATCCTCTTCTCCGTTGTCTTTAATTTGAACAAGAATGTGGCTCGAACCATCTTCTTCCATTTGTTTTAAACTGATGGTAATTTTTCTACCTATCGTATCTTCCCTTGTATTGACCCTGACTCTCGCATCTTGCATGAGATTGAGGAGGACTTGTTTGATTTTTTGCGGTTGGCAATAAGCGAGTGGGACATCACCCAATTCGATTTCGCATTGGATTCCTTCCTTCAAAAAATATTGATGAAGGAAAGAACGAGTATCGTTTAAAATAGTTCCTAAGTTGGAATAGTTCCATTGTGAGGAAGTGGATTGCGAATAAGAAACCAGGTTTTTAATAATTTTTGCGATTCTTTCTGATTCTTCGGCAATTTTTGAAGCTTTTTCTCCCAAGGAAGGATTTCCCAATTTTTTAGCTTCTAAGGATATTAAATCAGCTAAATTGATAATGGAAGTGAGTGGATTGTTAATTTCGTGAGAAATTCCAGAAGCAACAAGTGCAATGGTTTCCCATTTTTGATTTTCCGCAAGCCTACTTTCCACATTACGAATGTGTTTTTGCACTTGCGATTTATAAATTGCCATTTCGACAGAAATATACAAATCACGGCTGTTAAATGGTTTGATTAAGTAACCGAATGGTTCAGTTGCCTTCGCACGGTTGATAGTTGCCTCGTCCGAATAGGCAGTCAGATAAATTACGGGAATTTCTTTGGTTTTTTTAATGATGGCAGCAATTTCAATCCCATCCATTGGACCATTGAGCATAATATCCATGAGAACTAAATCAAAGTGTTCGTTTTCAATATGTTCAATGGCATCATTGGCATCGGAAACATATGTGGCATTGTATCCATATTGTTTCAATGTGGAACAAATATTGATAGCAATGATTCTTTCATCCTCAACTACGAGGATTCTTTTAACATCTGTTTCTTTATCTGTACCCACAATTGCTGTCATATTATTTTAAACCGGTTTCATCTATCAAATACAATAATTAGAGTTTGTCAACAGAATCCATACAACAAATCTCTGTATTGTGGATGAGGATTTAAACAAAGCTCAAAAGTCAGTGATTTTATCACCAGAAGGCCCGATCCTTGTGGTTGCTGGAGCGGGTACTGGGAAAACTAACACTCTTGTCAATAAATTGGCATCTCTCGTTCAGAACGGATTTGATCCTAGTTCGCTTCTACTTTTAACTTTCACGAGGCGGGCTGCCAAAGAGATGTTAAACCGCGCTACAAAAAAACTAGATTCTAGGATGATGTCTGTCCAAGGTGGGACCTTTCATTCCTTTTGCCACCAATTCCTACGGAAATATTCCCTAGCTGTTTCCCTCAATTCCAATTTCACCATTTTAGACGAAGATGATGCGACAAGCCTTGTGGGAATGGCGAGAGACCAAGTTGTATCCAAACAATCTAAAGTCCGGTTTCCAAAAAAAGAAACCCTCGCTGAAATATTCTCTATGGGATTTAACTTACAAATTTCATTGGAAAAAGTGCTTCAAAAAGAATATCCAATGTTTCTTGGGATTACAAAGGAAATTCAAGAAATAAAATCAAAATTTGTAGAACTAAAACTCAAACATAATTCATTAGATTTTGATGATTTATTAGATTTCACTAGAAAAATTTTAATGGAAGAGGAATCGATCCGTGAACGTGTCGGAACACAATATAAATATATATTAGTAGACGAATACCAAGATACAAATCGTATCCAAGCACATATTGCTTGTTTGTTGGCAAGTAAACACCAAAATATCATTGTTGTTGGAGATGATGCGCAATGTATTTATGGGTTTCGAGGCGCCAATGTTAATAATATGTTGGATTTTCCAAAAATATTTCCAAATACAAAAACGATCCATCTAACAGAAAATTACCGAAGTGGCCAACCCATTTTAGATTTGGCAAATGCCATTCTAAACCAAAGTAAGGAAAACTACAAAAAAAATTTGATTTCGTATCGGAAGAATTTTCATGAAAAACCAAAACATATTAAATTAGAATCTGCGGATGAAGAAGCTGAGTGGATTGCCGAAAAGATTTTAGAAATGTATGAAAATAACATTCCTCTGTCAGAAATTGCAGTATTATTTAGAGCAGGATATATTTCTAACCTTTTGGAAGTAAAGTTAGGTGTTAAACAAATTCCATTTCGTAAGTATGGAGGAAAACGTTTCTTAGATTTAGCTCACGTAAAGGATTTGATAGCCTACCTTCGTATCATTGATAATCCAAAAGATATTCTTTCCTGGAACCGAGTATTGCTTTTAGAAAAAAACATTGGGAAAAAATATGCGCACGTTCTCTATAAAAATTTAGAAAATCATAATTTTGTATGGGAGGAAATAAGTCAGTCTTCTGGCTTTTATTTAGGTATCCCAGACGGCGCCAAGTCTTCTTTTCAAAACTTGGTGCAACTTATACAATCTCAATCTTATAACTTCGAAAAAAGTAAGGTCATTGTTGAAAATGTGTTATCGTATTACTTCCCTATTTTAGAGCAAGAGTATGATGATTTTGATAAAAGAAAACAAGATTTAGAATCTTTAAAGATTTTGACAAATTCTAGTCCTAACCTTTCTGAATATCTTGCGAATTTAACACTTGATCCGACAGAAAAAAAAGACACCAGTCAGATAGATTCAATTGAAGATGAATATTTAACCTTATCGACAATCCATTCCGCCAAAGGCTTAGAGTGGAAATACGTTTACGTTATGCAAGTTGTAGAAGGTAGTTTGCCAAATGCGAGGGTGAGAACAATCCAAGAACTGGAAGAGGAACGGCGGTTATTTTATGTTGCCATCACTCGTGCCAAACATGGTTTATTTTTAACATCTCCTGTTTTCTCTGATAAGAACCGATTAACCACCATCAGCCGATTCTTGACCGATTTACCGAACCTAGATAATTTGGTGGAAAATCTTATTCCTGATACAACTGCGAAACATATAGAAGAACCAAAAGCTAGTGTAGAAAACGACAGATTTCAGGACATCCAAAGATACTTTTTGAATTGATTTCTATAAAATTACCTTCTAATATGGGTTTAATCTTTGGGGGATGTATGAAATTATCATTTTATAATTTGGTTTGTGGAGTTTTTCTTTTGGCGCTGTTGATAACTTGTGCTTCGCAAGATACAAAAGATGTTTCTGATCCTTCAAGCCAAGATTCTAAAACAAATTCAAGATCTGCAAATTTGGAAGATCCAGAAAAAGGTGGGAAAAAAGTTGGATGTATCGAAGGTAACTGCGTAAATGGAGTTGGTAAATATGTTTATGACAATGGTGATATTTACACAGGATCTTTTAAAAATGACCTACGAGAAGGACAAGGAAGTTTCCTCTACTCTGACGGTGAAAAATTTAATGGTACTTACATAGAAGATAAAAAACAAGGTCCCGGTGAATATAATTTCAAAAATGGGGACAAGTATGTGGGAGAGTTTCAAAACGGACAAATCAACGGAAAAGGAACTTATAGTTTCAAAGATGGTAAATCCGTATCTGGTGATTTTACATCTGATGGTCAGGAAGGAATAGGAGTTCTCACCGATGACGGGAAAGCCAGAAATTGTAAAATCGCTGGCAGAAAACTTCTCTGCGAATAAGTTTCACGTTACAATTGGCAGTTGGGACGTTTTCCTTCTGCCTTTGCCTTTTCCCATAAAACCAAAGCATTTGGCATAGCTGCATTCAAATTTTTCATTCTAGTGGCGTCTGAAGGATGCGTTGACAGTAATTCATTGGTTTTACTTCCACCAAGTGCACTCATATTTTTCCAGAGTTCAACACTTTGCCTAGGATCAAATCCTGATTTTGCCATAAGTTCTAATCCGATGATATCAGCTTCTGATTCATGTTCCCTGGAGAATGGTAGTAAAACACCAAATTTGGCACCGAGTCCCAAGGCTCCTGCAACCGTTGGTTTTCCCAGGCTTTCTAAAATCTTTACAGATCCGCCAGCTAATTGGTTTTGAGACATTCGTTCGTTACCATGACGTGCTATTACATGGCCAATTTCATGTCCTATAACGGCTGCTAGTTGGTCTTTGTTTTTCGCTACAGAAAACATTCCCGTGTAAACTCCAATTTTTCCACCTGGCAAAGCAAAGGCGTTGGGAGTGTTATCTCTAAATACGACAACTTCCCAGGAATTTACCCCTGTTGTATCTGTAGTAACTGCCAACTCTGCTGAAACAATACAATTGACATATTGGTTAGCTGTAAGACCCGTATCAATTGGAGTTTTTGATTTCATATCTGAAAAAGCTGAAATTCCCATTTCGTTCATTTCTGCATCTTTTACAAGGATGATTTGTTTTCTTCCTGTGGGGGATGTGCTACAGTGAAAGAGAAAAGAAATTACTAAAAGAAAAATTAAATTTCGAATCATTTTTTTTCCTGGTTTGAATAGAATTGTTTTATAAAAGGGATCACTTCTTCGCTTCCAATGGGTTTGGATAACCAATAACCTTGTATTTTATCGCATTCATAGGACCTGAGGAGTTCTAATTGTTCCAACTCTTCCACTCCTTCCGCTACTACCGAATAACCAAGGTCATGTGCCATATTGATAATAGAAATTAATAAAAAACTTTCTTTAGATCCTTCCTCCACATTACTGAGGAAAGATTTATCAATTTTGACAATTGATAACGGTAGTTTTTCTAAATAAGATAGTGATGAGAAACCCGTTCCGAAATCATCCAAGGCAACTTTAACTCCAATATCAATGAGATTGGAAAGAATGGGAACAGTTTCGGAAAGATTTTTCATCGCTAAACTTTCGGTGATTTCCACTTGTAGAGAGGTGTATGGAATTCCTCTTCGATTGTGTAGATCCACAATCCAATGAAAAATATTCTGATCAAAAAACACTTGAGGACTTAAATTAACCGCAATGGAGATGGGTAGACCTTGTTTGATTTGCACTTCTTCAATGACATTTGCTGCTTGTTCTAATACAAATTTTGTGATTGGAACAATTAAACCTGAATCTTCAGCCAGAGGGATAAATTCCGCTGGGGAAACCATCCCTCTTTGGGGGTGTCGCCATCGAACCAACGCCTCCCAATGTCCTATTCTATTCTCCTTTAAATCTAAAATAGGTTGGTAAAAAACAAAGATTTCATTATGAGTTAGGGCTTTTTTTAAATCATTTTGAATTTCTAATTGGAAATGGATTTTCTCCTGCATGGCTTGGTTGAATACAGATACCGTTCCTACTTTTTGAGATTTGGCATGAAACATAGCAATTTCTGCATTTCGTAAAAGTACATCGGCATCCTTTCCACCAAGTCCAAAGGCTGAGATTCCGCAAGATGCAGTTAAATATATTTCGTATCCACCAAGTGGAATAGGATCTCCTAATCTTTCGAGTAGTCTCATGGCATAACTAATACCTTCATCAATGGCCAAAAGATGCGTGAGTAAAATCGAAAAATTATCTGCACCTAGTCTCGTGATAATAGCATCGTTGTCAGAAAATTGTTTTAGTCGTTCGGAAAAAATAACTAAGATTTGATCTCCAGCTTCATTTCCAAGTGAATGATTAATTCTTTTGAAGTTATCTATATTGATACAAAATAAAATTGGATAACCTGTGTTTTTTGCATTGTAGGCGAAAATTTTTTGTTCAATGCGAGCAAGAAACAAAGCTCTATTAGGAAGTCCTGTTAAATTATCATAGAATGCATCATGGGTTAACTGTTGTTCGGCAAGCTTTCTATCGGAAATGTCATGATGAATTGCTATATATTGAAATATGGATCCATCTTGGCGTGTAAAAGGAACAATCGTTGTATCTGCCCAATAGTCACCACCGTCTTTTTTTAAATTTCGAATTTCTCCGCGCCAAACTTTTCCTCTTTGGATGGTTTCCCAAATTTTTGCCCAATCTTCTTTGGTTTTATCTGCTGATTTTAGGATTCGGTGGTTTTGACCAATAAGTTCAGAAGTTGTATATCCAGTGGCTTTAGTAAAGGCATCATTTACGTAAGTGATGATGCCATTTGCATCTGTAATGGACACAATATTTGCTTGGTCCAATGCAAATTTCTGAAGTTGGATTTCTTTTAAAGATTGGTATAAAAAGATTTCTGTTGTATTTTTTTCTTTTCTGTATACCAGCTCTCTCCTTTCCCTTTCTAGAACTTCCGTTAGGCGAAGTAGGTTTTTGCGATCAATGAGGTCATTGACTCCCGATTTCATATAACTCAAGTTTTTTGCAAAATCTTCCGGGTCACTTAACAGTATGACCGGGATGTCAATTTTTTTATCGTTAAGATACTGTAAGTATATTGGTATCTCTGAGTGAAACGGTTCCCGTGTGCTGCAAATGATGGCATCCCAATCTTCTTCGTGGACGGTAGTTTCCCAGGAAGGGTATGACTCAACCACTCGGTAAAGAGGACTCAGGCCATTTGCCTTCATTTCCCTCACTAAATCAAATACACTGTTAGAATCGTTTTCTAGTATTAGAACGCTGATTGGACTGCCCATTTTGTTTGCCGAAGTTGGCTATCTCAGCATTAATGATTCGTATTTTTCTTAAAATCTCAACCTAAAAATGATCCGAAAATTCGCGTAATTTTCGTCCGATATGGAAAGTGCATCCGAAAACATTTGAAACTACTTATATCAGAAAAGATTATTTAGAGCATGAACTTAGAAAATTACTATTAGATATGAGTGATTTGGATTATAAAGAACTGAATGATTATGACAAAGGTGGTTATGATGGATTCAACCAAGCAATCACTTTGGTTTTAAAAAGGCTACAAACCTAGGGTTTTTTCTAGTCAAAATGGTTTCAAAGCGCAATGCAACAAGTTTCCACAAAAATTCTTTACAAATTTGGCAAGTAAACAGATAGTATACGTGCCAGTAGGAAGTTCAATGAATTTCACAACAAAACAAGTTAAAAATCATACAGTTGTTACTCTAGAGGGTTCCCTCGATATTTACTCTGCACCCGCACTTAAAAAAGAACTCCATAAAATCATCGATGACGGGGCGGAATCAGTAGCAATTGATATGGTGAATATCAAACTATTGGATTCTTCAGGAATTGCTTTGCTTGCGAATCTACAAAAGAAACTAAAGTCAGAAGAAGGTCAGTTTTTTCTACTCAATGTCAGCCAGGATGTTATGGTAATTTTGAAATTGTCCAGTTTGGACAAATTCTTCACTATCCTTGCTGGAGAATCGGAACTTCCTTAAAATTTCTCTTAGTTTCTAGAGCCGAAAGAACTTCACTTCTCCCCTGACAATGGGAGAAACGGAAGATTTTGGATTTGTCCAATCTCCAGAACTGTTTTGAATCCAACGGGAAGATTCGGCTTTTGTTCCTGAATCGGTTACGATCTTAACGGGAACTCCTCTATCACTTGAAACTTGTACAGAAACCACCAAATCATACGGAAGGTTGAGTCCAAAGGATCCCAACTGTAAGATAGCAAGATTTCCTTCAATCTTCACTTCTTCACAAACCACTTCTCGCCCATCTCGCAACTTTACCTTTAATTGGATGGGAACTTGCGGGACTTGTTTTTTGACAACTAGTGGAGGAGGTTCGACCGATTTTATCGCAAGTTGCTCTGTTTCCAAAACGAGAGGAATTTTTTCTTCCGAAACAACAGCTGCTAGTTTTGTAGTTTCTAACTTAGAATCTTCTAATGATTCACGAATGTCTTCTTTGATTTGATTGAGTTCTTTTGTTTCTTCATTACTAAGGTTAGATGCTGTTTCTGTTTTCAGAAGCTTTTCTATAATTACTGGTTTTAGAACTAAACTTTTTCCCTCTTCAATATTTTCATAAGCCTTTGTGTCTCCGAGTTTTGTTGCCTCTTCTTTAGAAAATGCAACGAGAGATTTGTTTTCTTGGTAAAAATTTCCAATAAGGAGTAACCTTCTGTTGGCACGAATTGCTACTTCTTTGTTTTCTTTCTGTTTAACAAGTTGAATGTATTCTTTTACAGCATTGGATGTTTTACCCAATTCTTCCATTGATCTTGCTTTGATATACGATTGGTCTTTGGTTAGAACGGGAAGCGATTCTAGTGTTTTTAAAGTTTCTTCGTAATCCCCACTTTGGAATAACGAGTATGCTAATTCATCGGGAGTCTTTTTTTTGTTTTTAAGATCTTCTTTTTTCTTTTCACCTTCTTCCAAAAAGCTAATTAGAAGGCTTGCATTTTCTGCGTAATGAGTACCTGGAAATAAATCGATTGCCTTTGAAAGTTTAAGAAAAGCTTTTTCCCTTTCTCCCATCATCACCAAACAATAACCATGATGTAGGAGTGTGAAAGCCATTTCATCTGATAAAGAAGAGGTAATGGAATCTTCTAACTCCTGGTATTTTTTGGAAGCGATTGGATACTTTCTTGTTCTTTCCATATAGAAAGCAAATTGTAATCGGATGATTGTTTTTTGTTGTTCTTCTAACTCTAAAGCTGGTTTAAAATTTAAAAAACGTACAGAATTAATGACATAAAGACCAAAACGATCTCGTAAACTCATTTTGAGGTCCAAACCTTCTGTTTCTGAGTTCATAATTCCTGATTCCAGAATATTGACTTTTACCTCAGACATATAATCGTCTTTGGATAGGAACATTTGTTTCAATCTTTCTCTTAAAGTTTGAGAGGAAAGCTCGTAATTCATCAATTGGTCCCTAAGGATTCCAAATCGTAGTTCCTGTAATTTTACACTTACAATGGATTCAGAGGCCAAAGCAAAAAAGAAAAATAGTATAAAAAACAATGAGAAAAAGAAAAACTTTTTCATTCCGGTACATCAAGGACAATCATTGTTACATCATCCTTGTATTCCTCATGTTTTTCTTCGAGTAAGGCCATTGCCTTTTCTACAATTTCTGAGTTAGACAAATGTACATTGTTTAGGACTACTTCCGTAAATCTTTCTAATCCAAAAAGACCCCCTTCCTTGATAGGTGTTTCTACAACACCATCTGTATATAATACAATTTTATCACCAGGAAGGACTGGAAAAGACTCCAAAGAATATTGGATATCATCACCCATTCCCAAAGGTGGGCCAGAACTATCTACATAGGTAATTTCTTTTGTGGAAGGACGGACAATAAAAGGTGCATTGTGTCCAGCATTAACAAATTTTACCACCCCAGGCTCTTCAAAAACAACAAATACACCTGTTGCAAAAAAAGACGCTTGAAGACGATTGGCAATCACCTCACCCAGTTGGTTGATTGCTTGGATGGCAGAATGATTTTCTTTCATAATAGATTGAAGTGACATTGCCATAACAACCGTTACAAGAGCTGCAGAAACTCCGTGACCGGAAGCATCCGCCAAAAAAAATCCATAAAAATTATTATCAGGGAATTGGAAGTATTGGTATAAATCTCCGGAGACTTCTCTCATAGGTCTGTATAATTTTCCAATATTAAACTTTTTAAACTTTTTTACGGAAGGCAAAAACAACTCTTGTACTTCTTTTCCAATCTGCAGTTCTTGGTTGATTTCATCGTTGAGACGAGTAATTGTTGTTACTTTGTTTTGTATTTCTTCTGCCATTAAGTTAAATGACTTACCTAAACTATCCAACTCATCATTACTCTTAAATTCCCAATTCACCCTGGATTTTAAATTCCCAGTAGCCATGTCTTTTGAAGCAATTTCTAAAGATCCAACTCTTTTGAAGATAGCTCGATAAACAAGGATTGCAAAAATAATATGAAACACAACTCCCCAGAGGACAGCATATCCAACTTGGATATAAAGCTGTTTTAGTCGATCCTGGATGGATGAGATATTAAAATGAGTGTATAAAAAAACTTCTTCGTTATTGGAAAGACGTATCGGTAATAAAAAATCAACAGTAAAATCAGATTCGTTTAAATCCAAACTATATCTTGCTTTGAATAAATTGCCTTCTTTATCAGAAGATACTTCTTTTGTTTTTTTTAAGACTGATTCTGTGATGACTTTTTTGTCCGGGCCCAATTCAGGTTCGGATAACACGGTTTTGCCATTAGAATCAAAAATCGTGAATTTGTTTATTTCATACAGTTTGAGCGTTTTTCGAAAGACTTCAAAGTTTTCATCCCTAGCTCCAGTCAATCCAATGGTTTGAATGTCTGCAAGGATTGTGTTTGCCAGATTTTCTGACTGAAATTGAAAATTTTTAAGAAGCAAATCGGATTGGTTTTCAAAAATCATCACAGTAAAAAAGATGATATTGAGCAAGGCAAGAAGGGAATAAAAGAGTCCAATCTTAAAGCGTAGGGAATTCGTCGTTTTGATTTTGCTTTTGTTCACGGCAATTACTTGTATTGTCGATAATTAAGTGATAGAAATCTATCACAAAATTGAGATTTTCCATTGGTTTTAGGCAGCAACATATCCTTCTCTACCCGTTTTTGGGCCACCCTTTTCACTTGTTTTATAGTCATTAGTGATACCGCCCTTTTTGCGGATAAGATCCGGCTAAAATCAGGGGAAGTACTGAATGGAAAAGTGGTGAATGTTACGGCCAGCCATGTGGAGTGGCAAGACCAAGGCAAACGTTATAAATTCTTAAATACTGATGTTTTGGGTATAGATGTCGGTTATGATGGCCTTCCCGCTTGTGCCGACTACAAAACATTCGGTGTAGAAGACTGCGATTTAATTCTCACCAAACTAACAAAAACATCTGCTAGTTTTTCTAAAAAAAGTAGTCCTTTGGAACTTGAGACTGTTCCAGTGAAAAAGATCTCAACTCTAAAAGTAAATGCTGATTCTGGACTTCCAATGGAACGTTATATTGAAACTGGTGTGCGAGGAAAATGGATTTTTGGAGACAAAGAAATATTTGGAATTTTTAAAACTTTAGAACGTGGAAAAATTACAATTGAGACTGAAACCAAAACTTTAGAATCGTTTGATCCATTGGATTTTAATTCTTTTGAGATCCAAAATAAATCAGTGATTGTTAAAGTGATCAAAGAAGAAACCCCCAAGGTCATTCCAGGTTATGCGCCCATCACAGAAAAACGTTATGGTAAAGCTGCCTTTGTTTTTGGAGGAGCATTACTTTCTGGGCTTGGAATGTTATATGAATACAATGCATCGGTAAATGCTATTAACAAAGATATAGAGTATATTCCATCCGGTGATGGAAGGGTTTTTATTTTTGCAAATACTCTCAGTACAAATAACTATGATTTTCATAGACAAAGGTTTGTTATCTATTCTGCAGTATTCACTGCTATAATATCCTATAGTTTGATAGATAGTTTTTATTTGGGAAATATGGAAACAAAAAAAGAAAACGCAAATGGAGTATATTTAAGACCTATTTTAGATTTGAAACCTAATATATCTCGGTTAGGTGTTATGAGCCAATCTTTTCAAAAACCAAACGAAAGTTTGTTTTACGGTTTTAGTTTCGAATCTCGTTTTTAAGTATATTAAACTATTGATTTTCTTAGAAATAAGTTTTTAAAGTTTTGTTTGAATCTTAAAAAATGCCATTTTATCAAAAATGAATAAGGGATTTTGTCTAATTGACACATTGCGCCACAATTTCCTTCCTCATTTTCTTTACACCAAAGTATAGTACCAGATAGTCCTACAAAACACTGTAATCCAAGCCAAAGATCAAATTTGACTTTTGTATTTTCCTGAAACATCTGTGAAGTTGGTAAATAAAACATATTTGCTTGTATATGGAAAATTGCTGAATTTTCTTCATCATTTTTTGTATGTAAATCCACCGAACTAAAGAGGGGAACTTCAAGCATTCTATCTCTAAAAAAGTAAGGATTGATAATCCCTGCAAAGAAAAACATCAAAGATAGGATCATTGGATACAATACAAACAAGGCAAAATAATCTTGAAGTGCTAAATCAGGAAACTTATGAGAGATCCAATCTGGTGAATTAAATAGTAGGTAAATAGAAAGAATACCTGGAACAAAAAAGAAAGCAGTAAGAATGGAATGTCTCATATTAGGATATTGTAATAGTTTAATCCCAGAAGTAGATATATGTTTTTGAATATTTTGAATCCATCCTTCGTGTCTGTTGTGCCGGCTTAGGATTTCATATTCTTCCATACTCATATTCATTACTTTCAGAATATGTCCTGGAACAAGGATTCTAGATTTTGCAATGGTTAGTTCCAATAAAAAGAATAGAGAAAGTATACAAATGGGAAGAATGAAAAGTAAATTGATATCTTGTAATAAGGAAAGATTGTATAAACCATGTATGCCAACACAAATGACAAAACCAAAAAGTATCTTTCCCCATTTAAAAACTGGATTTTTGTGAAATAAAAACATCATTAGATACGCTCCAATGAGTCCGCCATTCATCATATGGATTGGTAATGCAGTGATCGACCGAAGGACTTGCGACCAAAGGCCCGTGTTGATATAGTATAAAATGTTTTCTACTAGGCCAAAACCACCGCCTAACACTAATCCATAAAAAATACCATCGGTAACCGTAAATTCATCCTGGTTTTTTCTAAAAAAAAGGTAAATTCCAAGTAGTTTTGCAAACTCTTCGATAAGGGCAGAATGAATGAATGCATTCCAAAAAGGGCTAGTAAATGGAATCCAAACCAAAAGAAAAGCTTGCAAACCTATAGCAATGCCCGCACTAAAAATAGAAAACGCAAGCGCCGTATATTGTAAAAATGATTCTGTAAATCGATAAAAATGAAATCGATAAAAGGAATAATAAAATCCTAAAGTCAGAAAGTTAATGAGTAAAATGACCAAGCTAGGAATAGAAATTTGAGTGATCATTTGGTATGATTAACGGCAAAAAACCATCTAAAATCAATGAGAAATGAAAGAGAAATTTGAATTATATTAACCTTTTTACAGCCTTACGTAAACCTTCAATGGTTAATGGAAACATTGGCACCACATCTTCAATCGCTTCAATTGTGGGGGCTCCCCAAAATCGTTTGGGTTCGGGATTGAGCCAAACTGATTCGGGGAAATATCCAACTAATTCTTTTAACGATTCCAGTCCACTTTTTGCCTTACGTTGTTTTTCTTCAGAACTGGAACTATGATACGCATAAGGATTGTAAGGTGTTCCCATGAGCTCGTAAGGTGCCATATATGCATCTCCAACAAAAATCAGTTTTGTGTTTTTCCGAAACTTTTCTTCAAATTGTTTGAGCGAAATGCGGGTTTGGAATTCATGATTTGAATATATATATTCATGAAAGATATTGTGAAAAAAATAATTGTGAACTTCTTTGAAATGGTAAAGTCCACGACTGGCACTAAATAGTTTACTCACACGGTCGGAATGAGGTGTCATACTTCCCCCAATATCCATAATGAGTACAAGACGAAGTGAATTTTTACGTTCTCTTTCTTCTACGAGCTCTATTTCGCCTCCATTTTCACAAGTCCTATCAATGGTTTTATCTACATGGAGTTCCCTTCTTCCTTCTTTTTTAAGAAATCTAAGTTCTTTTAAAGCAAGTTGGATGGATCTAGTATCTAAAATTTCATCTTCGCGGTACGCTTTGTATTTTCTTTCGTTCCATAGACTAACACCAGAACGGCTTCCCTCTCCTTCTGTATTGCCTCCAATGGAGATCCCATTCGGATTAAAACCTGAATTACCAAAAGGTGAGGTTCCCGATGTTCCTACCCATTTGCTTCCGCCATCATGGCGTTCTTTTTGTTCCGCTAATCTTTTTTTTAATTCCTCAATAACCTCTTCCATGCTCATGTTAGGTGCATTTAGTTTTTCGGAATCACTTAAATGTTTGGGAATATTTTCTTCTAACCACTCGAAAAGAATGTCGCGAAACTGAATTCTTTGTTCTTTCCAGGTTCCAAAGGTTTTGGAGAAGGCAAGATCATAACTATCATAAAATTTTAAATCTTTGGCAAAGTTAAGTCGACCTACCCTGTACAGTTGGTCTAGGCTCATATAGCCAGAAGGATCAGTGAGTTTCCTTAAACTTTCAAGAAAGGCAATCAATTCGCCTGTGGAACAAGGAACCGACTCCCCTCGTAGATTATAAAAAAAATCCAAAAACATATTAGTTCAAATAAACTCGGTAGTCTTCTTCCGATTTAAATAAGGTTCCTGCAAAAGGAATTTTGTTAGTTTCTAAATTTTCTGAAGAAACAAGAAGAACTTGGATCCAATCTAGTAGTTCACTTGTAGAAGGTTTTTTGCGGAGACTTTCAATCTTTCGAATCGAATAAAACATAGCTAGGGCTTTTTCCATAAATTCTGTTTGTATGGAGGGGTAATGAGCTTTGATTATTTCTTTCATTGCTTCTCGTTTAGGAAATTCAATGTAATGAAAAATGCATCTCCTTAGAAAGGCATCAGGAAGTTCCTTTTCGTTATTTGAAGTAATGATTACAATCGGTCTTTCTTTTGCTACGATATGTTCTTTGGTTTCTGGAATGAAAAATTCCATTTTGTCCAATTCTAGAAGTAGGTCGTTTGGAAATTCAATGTCGGCTTTATCAATTTCGTCGATTAGTACAACAGTTTTGTTGGTTTGTGAAAACGCTTCTCCCAGAGCCCCCAGTCGAATATAATTTTTAACTTCCCTAACTCTTAACATGGCTTCTTCTTCTGGAAACCGGGAGTCATTCAGCCTTGAGACTGCATCATAAAAATACAAACCTTCTTTTGCCAAACTTGTAGATTTGATATGCCATCTGTAGAGTGGGAGGTTTTTGGTTTCTGCAAGGAAACTCGCAAGAAGGGTTTTTCCTGTCCCCGGCTCTCCTTTGAGGAGGAGTGGTCGTTTTGTAATTTCTGCCACTTGGACCGCTTCTTTCAGATCTTCAGAAAGGATGTAATCAGCCATAATATCTACCTTTTGGACTCCAATCTTTTCCGAAAATCAGGGGAATCCACTAAAAATTGCTTTTTGTAAGAAATTGAATTCCCATATTGAGGAATTGGAACGATAGTAAAATTATGGGCGATTTTGATAATACGAAACGGGCAATTGGTGTTGGGAAACTGGATGATTCTGCAAGAAAGGATATGTTCAACAAGTTTGTCAGTGCCGGTGGGGAAATCATAAAAGAGAAACAACCACAGAAAGAAGACGAGACAAAAAGGAATCGCCCTGAACCTAAAGTGCGCACAAGCACTGTCTCTCGTGGTGGCGAGGATAGCCGGTCGGGAGGCCGTGGGGGAAACCAAAACAAATCTTCAGATTCATCGAATTCAAGGTCGCAAGCTGATTCGAAAGCCCAATATGAAAAAGAAATAAGTAGTTTTTCGGCAAGGTTTGGAATCAAACTTAAATGTTGGCTCGCTCGTGTGACCCCATTTGGATCGAGTGACCTCACTCCCAAATTTATGCATGATTTTAGTATAAGAGCCAAACAAGCATTAATTGAACTTCAATATAGTGGGAATGAGCTTTTAGCCAACCAACAATATTCCCCACAACTGAGTAAAGCATTAGATAAAATCAACCCCCTCCTCGTTGAACTACTTGCAATGGGACAAAAACTTTATAATGGTCCAGAATTAACAGATATTACTGATCCGATAATGGTTGCACCAGAATCTCCTGTGGCTATAGAAAGAGTGAAAGGTCCTATTTACGCACTTTTTAAAAGGATGTACATTCTTTATCCTTACCAAGAAACTTTGAAAAAATCTTTTGTCCAAGCTTTTGATGAATTACAAAAATTAGAAGGGAAACCTTCTCTCATTTATGCCAACAAAAAACGAAAAGTGACACAAGAGATTGATACACTTTTTGATGGTTTTTTTGATCGTCTCTATCTCGTAGTATTACGCGCTGAGAATAAAAATATTCCATTGATTTCACGTTATATGGAAAATCTTCTTGGAATTTTGCCAGAAGATAGACCTGGACAAAGGAAGTCTGGAGAAAATGTTCCTGGTGGAAAAGAAGTGGAAACTAGGGATCAAAAGAAAGAAGAAGAATCAAAGGATGAGGATAAAAAAGAGGAAGAAGTTCCTTTATCTAAGGAACAAGCTTATGGAATGCGTTTGATGCAAATGTATTCTATTCCCAAACTTCGCAAAAAATTTGATCCAAAAAATGAATTTGGTCATATATCTGATTCAGATAAAGCCTTACTTGCTCTGTTTTATTTTTATGAATTTGATGATGAATACTCCTTTGTAATGACCACAAAAAAAATAGATATCAAACCAGGATCGATCAATGGTGTTAAAGTTGATTACCGTCAAAAGATGCTGGATATCTATGAAGGAACAAGAACCATCATCGATCAATTTAGAATATATAACGATATCATTAGAGAATTAGAAAAACATAAAGCAAATCCCGGTGCAAACTATATTGAAGCTTCGAAAAAGTTAACAGGAATTGAACAAAAGCGCACAGGTCAATCCAGAACTGTGCGGATGGCGATTAAAGAATTTAGTTTAAAATCAAGGGATTCTCTTCTTGTCTTAATTAAGGACATGAAAAGTAAAAAGGAAATCGTCGCCAATATGAATGACGTATTAACTTTGGATTCAATGGAGTCCCGCAAACGTTTGAATAAAAAAGCGGTAAAACAATGTATCATGGAAGCTTATTGTTATTTGATGGCATTATATGATCGTTTGGACACTGGCGATTTATTTGGTGGGCTTGTCGAACTCACACCAGAACAAATGAAGGCCTCTTTTGGGGTAGATTTAGGAAATACAAATGCGGAGTCCAGTCAAACGGAATTTGCCGATTTGGATAAGGAAGGAATTGAACCAACCAATCCACAAACAAAAGCAACTGCTACTTTGAATTCCAAAGATACAGCTGAGGAATCTACTTCTGACTTAGCCAATGAAGAAAATGACAATTCGGACGAACCTTTAGATGATGACATATTACCAAGTGGGAATCCTTTTTAATGGCAGTCATCAAAATCGCAATCTACCAAAAGAACTTACATAAACGAATTAGTAATGAAGAAATTTCCAAAATCCAACAAACAAAAGCTCACTTTTTAATTTTACCCGAAGGTTTCCCCCACTTTTTCCAAAGTGAATCACCTGAAAATGCATCCAAACATGAGAAGGAATACCAAGATCATTTATTAGAAATTTCTGAATCTTTTTCCGGAGTGATTCTTGGCGGAAGCCATTATAGAAAAAACGAAGAAGGTAATTTAGTTTGTGCCTTACCCATTCTTCAATCTTTGGTTTTAGTTGATTTTTATGAAAAAAAGTCCCCTTCTTCTGCCAAAGAGCCTGGTGTGTTACCAGGGAAAACGGAATCCATTTTTATTATGGGAGGCCTTCGTTTTGGACTCCTTGTTGGTGAAGATTTAGAAAATGCATCCATTTGGGATGAATTTAAAAAAGAAGATATAGAAATTGTTTTTTATTTATCTCATACAGATGAAAAGCGTTCTTATGAAGAAGATCTTATTTATTTTGCCGCATTGGCAAAAGAAAAAGCAGTTCATTTAATTCGTGTTTGTGGATCCTCTGATGGAAAACCAGCTAGAAGTCTTTATGCTTCTCCTTCAGGAATCAATTGGAAAGTGGGAAAAATTGAAGAAGACAAAGATGTATTAAAAACTTTGTCAGTGAATGTGATGAGAAGTTACCTATTATAAAAAAGAAATTTGAATAGGGATCAAGTTTTGGAATTTGATCCCTATAAATCTTTAATTCGCTGAACTTATTTTTTATCTAACTCTTTCCAGTCCATTGTTAAAAGTAAAATTACGATTCCAATAGAAACACAAGAATCTGCTACGTTGAAGGCAGGCCAGCGGTCGAAGAGTAAAAAATCGGGCCATTCAAAATCTAAAAAATCCACCACACCTATAAATTCGATTCCTGGTTTTTCCGGGGTGAATCCAAAGCGAAATCCAACACCGGGAATTTTTACAAAAAATTTATCTAAAAAGTTTCCAAAAGCTCCAGCCATTACAAAATTCCATCCCCAAGCATTGCCTAAATCGGCATTTTGCCAGCGGTAAAAAATCAAAAATACGATGGCAAATCCAGTAGCAAATAAAGAAGGAAGTGCATTGTCTTGGAACAAACCAAAGACAAATCCGGTATTAAAAGTTAAGGACAATCGGAAAAAATCACCTAACACAGGGATACTTTCGTGAGCTAACATTTTTGTAATAATGATATATTTGGATGATAAATCTAAAAAAAGTCCAAATGCGACAAAGGCAAGATATCCAGGTTTAAAGACCGAAAAAAATGGTGTTTTAGGTAGATTCATAAATTAGAGAGGGTCCGTTTATTTTTGTTTCCAATAACTTAGACTCGATTTGGCCAAAGACCAAAAACTAAGTCCTGATAGTATGTAAAATAATATGCTTGGTTCTTTCCAGAATTTTTCCGAATAATACATTCCGAAAAAGAAAAATATCGAACCAAGAGCTCCAAAGGTAAATATTTCTTTTAGCCTTAACTCCTCTTTTCTGGAAGAATCTGGGGTTTGGAACTCTCCCCGATTCCATTTGTATAAAAACTCATTTAACTCTTTCGGTAAAGAGAAAAGACTTGTGATAAATTCTTCCCCTTCATCTTTCCAAAGTTTTTTTAAGGAACTTCCTTTTAAAACAATTTGGGAAAAAGGTTTTTCTGCATAATCGATCATAGAACGTGTTGGATCCAAATAAGATGAGTTTCCAAGTAACAGGGCAAGTACGCGGTGGAGGCTAAGAAAATTGGGAGGGAGTTTTAAGCTGGATAAGAGTCGTTTTAAACTTACTTGGATTTCCTTTAGAAAACGCAGGTCTTCTTTGGGCCTAAGTGTATCGAGTCCTATATTTCGGAAATGATCAGTCGATTCCAGAATTCGATTTAGTTTTTCGAGTGAATATTTTACAATTTGGATAAGTTCTTCTTTTGATAAAGTTTCCGTAACGGCACCTAATTCAAATAATGATTCGGTGATTAGATGATAATCTTTTCGCATAGCACCAATTAGAATTCTTTCTAAAATGCGAGTTTCTTCTTCAGAGATAGACTGGACGGCTCCAAAATCAATAAAACAAAGTTCTCCCGTTTCCATAAAGATTAAATTTCCGGGATGTGGGTCTGCATGGAAAAACCTATATTCGAATATCATTAGGATATAGGCTCGGACCAATTTTTCTAAATGAGGATTTTTTTTTGTATGAGTTTCTAAAGTGATTAATTCGTAAATTTTCTTTCCTTCTACAAATTCTGTGACGAGTGTGTGTTTGTTACAAAGTTCATCAATAGGATTTGGGAAATAAAAATCTTTTTCTAAAGCAAACAATTGTTTGGTGTATTTTAAGTTTTTAAGTTCACTACGTAGATCAAGTTCTGCACGAATCATTGAATGCAATTGTTCATTTACTTCTTTGGCAGAAATTTTGAAGACAAAACGGTCAATGATCCAAATCACCCTTGAGATGGTTTTTAAGTCCCGGATTGCATCTTCTTCAATTCCTGGGTATAAGGTTTTGATTGCTACTTTTTTGTCGTTATAATAGCCAATATGAACCTGCGCGGTGGAGGCACTCGCATAAGCT
Source organism: Leptospira montravelensis (assembly GCF_004770045.1). NCBI lineage: Bacteria > Pseudomonadati > Spirochaetota > Leptospiria > Leptospirales > Leptospiraceae > Leptospira > Leptospira montravelensis. The sequence continues at coordinate 458,773 of NZ_RQFO01000004.1, read as the reverse complement.
ACTTGATCCAAATTTGAAAAAATTTCGATCATTGGTTTTCCATAATCAGTGATCCAACGTTTGTTTATTTCTTCAAATTCTCTTGGTGGAATTTTGTCTTGTAGGTCTTGTAATTCCCATAAAAATTCCTCCGGTAAAACATGGAATAAATTGCTTAAAAATTGACCAATTTTAATATATACGCCACCTAACTGGAAAAATAAATTTTTAGTTTCCTTCCCTTTTCTTTTTAGAAATTTTATTCTCGAAGATTCATAATTGGTTTCACTTTTAAATTTTCGTTTAATTTTTGTTAGAATAAGATACTCAAACCAAGAAAAAATTACAAAAAAATAAATAGATACAGACCTGTTTTGTTTAGAGTTCATTTTTTTCGCCTATAAATAGATTCTATCATGTTTAGAATCTCAATATTGTCTGATAGAGTGCCTTCCATCGTTTGTTTTTTCCCCATAATCACCTGAGAGATTTCCTCATAAATTCCTAGGAACGCATTTGCCGTTTTTGGATTTGGAAAACCAGGTGGTTCGTAAGGTGATAAACTTTGAAATCCTTTGTATAATTTTGAAGACTCCGATTGGAAAAATTGAAATCCGTCATTGGAACAAATGATTCTATGTGAGTCGGTATGTAAATCTAACTCAAATTGAAAATATTTCCTATCGCCACTGACATCTAAAAATACATCCACACCTGTTTTGGATCGAAACCACGCCACAGCCCTTGATTCTATTGCACCTTTTTTGGGGCGTTCTAATTTTGCTTCCATTAACTTGGGTTTGCCGATGAGCCAATGCAGTAGGTCTACAGCATGGGTTCCATCATGGAGTAAAGGTCCTCCTCCTAGTTTGGAAAAGGCTAACCCTGGGTTTTTTGCTGAGGTAAATACAGATGCACGAATGGATTTTAGGTTTCCGAAATTACCTTTTGTTAGTTGGTCTTTGACAAACAAATAACTAGGATGGTAACGCCTTTCATGGTTGATCCAAATTCTTGTATTGTGCTGACTGGCTAGTTTTTGAATCCTTTTGGCTCCCGATTCAGAAAGGGCGACTGGTTTTTCGATGAGTAAATTGGGAATTCCCTCGATGATACAATGGGTGGCCCATTCTTCATGAAAAACACTGGGAGTGGAAATGACTGCCAATTGGACGGACTTAGGGAATTTGACTTTTTTAGGATCGCAGTCCACTCTCTCTGCCTGGGTTTTCCAAAAACTCTGGAAAGATTCACATTTTTTTTGATCGCTGTCCAAACCTAAAATGAATTCAAATTTTTCCTTTCCCCAATCGGACTGGAGGACACCCATATGAGTACATGGTTTTTTACGAAATGGGTCTGTTTCTAAACTGGATCCAATCCGCCCAAGACCGATCAGGATGGTTTTGATTTTGGATCGTTTCATTTATCTTTTTCTTCCAAATCTTTCTTTCTGAAAGAAACTGGCGTAGAAGCTATGATCGCACCATTTGAATATTCCTTGTCAACTATTCTAAGTTTGTTTTCCAAAGACCCCCATTGGGACCGGACAGAAAACCCATCCTTTCGTTGGATCACAACCTCTTCTGTGGAGACTAAACCTGGGTCTTTGTTTGTTCCTTTACGTGGAACAAGAGATGGTCACGAATTTATTCCCGATGCTTTGAGTAAAGGTACCATAGCATTTCTTTGTGAAAAAAATCATCCCATTCTAAAACAACTCTCAAAAGAAGACTTAACCAAGGCGATTATCGTATCCGATAGTTTGAAGGCGCTAGGTGTTCTTGCCCGTTTTCATAGAGATAGGTTTAACCCAATTGTCCTTGCGGTCACTGGCTCATCAGGGAAAACCACAACTAAAGATTTGTTAGGTGGTCTTTTTGGTTTTTTAAAAAAGGATAGTTTGGTAGTTACGGAAAAAAATTACAATAATGAAATTGGACTTCCCTTTACCTTGTTTCGTATTAATGAAAAAACTCGAGTGGCCATTTGTGAATTGGGTATGAACCACAGGGGTGAAATCTCTCGTCTTTCTCTCATCGCAAGACCTACACATGCTTTAATTACTAATATTGGTTCTGCTCATATTGAAAATTTAAAAAGCCGGGAAGCGATTGCGGAAGAAAAAATCGATATTATTTGCGGAATGGAAACCAATTCCGTTTTATTTGTCCCTGATGATTTGGATTTTTTGAATCGGGTTAAAATTAGAACCAAAAAACAAAATATAAACTTAGAAGTTTGGAACCATAAAAAGAATCCTATTTTAAAGGTTAGTAAAATAGAATCCAATGGATTTCGACTGGATTGGAAAGGAAAAGAAATTCTATGGAAACTTCCAGGTTCAAAACTTCTCAGTAATGTTCGTGGAATGATGGCTGTTGGAATTCATTTTGGAATTTCTAATGATCATATCGCTAAAACAGTTCAAAATTACAAAAGTCCAGACAAACGATTGAACATCAATCAGGGATATTATACGATCATTGACGATTGTTATAATGCAAATCCTGAATCTATGTTTTCTAGTATTGGAGCCGCAGAACAAATTGCTGGGAATCGGAACATTGTATGGATCCTCGGATCCATGAAGGAACTAGGAAAATTTTCAAAATACTACCATGAAGAAATAGGTAAAGAAATACAAAGAATAGGTAAAGGTATCTTACTTGGGTTTGGTGAAGAAACAAAACCTATGGTAAAACAAGTCCCAGGGGCTCGATGTTTTAACGACGCGGAGGACCTCATTCAATTTATAAAAACAACAATTCCTAAGAATTCGGTTTTACTCGTAAAAGGTTCTCGGTCGATGAAAATGGAAAGAATAGTTCTAGGCTTAGAAACATTTAAGGGTTGATACAGAACTGGCTTTTCCTAGATTACACGTATGCCTACAAATCTACCCAAAGTAGCCGTAATCATGGGTTCACATTCTGATTGGGAAACTATGAAAGAAGCCTGTGATATTTTGACTGAGTTTGGAATTCCTTTTGAAAAAGAAATTGTTTCGGCTCATCGTTCCCCAGAACGAATGGTGGAATTTGCAAAATCGGCAAAACAGAATGGCTTTGGTGTTATTATCGCTGGAGCTGGTGGTGCGGCTCATTTACCAGGAATGACTGCTTCTTTAACCACTTTACCTGTGTTAGGTGTTCCTATACAATCGAAAGCTCTCAATGGAATGGATAGTTTACTTTCTATTGTACAAATGCCAAAAGGTGTTCCTGTCGGAACCTTAGCCATAGGAACAAGTGGTGCAGCAAACGCAGGATTACTTGCTGTCCGTATTCTTTCCTTATTAGATAATTCACTTCACGATCAATTGGCAACTTATGCGGAAAAAAACCGTAAACTAGCCCTTTCAAAAAATGACCAACTCATCTAAAGAAAATCTAAATCTAAAAATTGGTGTTTTAGGTTCTGGCCAACTAGGACAAATGATGTGTTTAGAGGCCCTACCTCTAGGTTTTGAATTTTATTGTTATTCTCCGGAGAAAGATTCCCCTTGTGAAAGAGCAGGTGCCACTGCAACTGTTGCCTATTACGAAGACTTATCTAGTGTGAAAACCTTTCTATCTAAAATTGATGTATTGAGTTTTGAATTTGAGAATATTCCAAAATCAACTTTAGAATTTTTAGAATCGGAAAAAAAACATATTCAGATTTTTCCGCCACCAAAAGCCCTTGTCATTGCCCAAGACCGTTTTTTAGAAAAAACTCATTTTCGTAAGTTAGGTTTTCGAACTGCTGATTTTTTTCATTTAACCAAAGAATCTTCCCAATTGGAAACTTCTATTCCCTATCCTTGGATCATAAAAACTCTTCGTTTTGGATATGATGGAAAAGGTCAGGTCAAAGTGAAAGATGAGGGAGAATACAAAGACTTTTTAGAAAAGGCATTTCCCACAGGGAAAGAAGAATACTTAATTGAAGAAGTAATTCCTTTTCAAAAAGAAATCAGTATCATTCTCACTCGTTTCCAAAATGGGGAAATTGTATGTTATGGCGCTGTTGAAAACGAACATAAAAATCATATTTTAGATTTATCAATTTTTCCTGCGAGAATTCCTGTTGGATTAAATTTAGAAGCCACTGAAATGGCATCAAAACTTGCCGAATCTTTGGATTATGTTGGAACTATAGGTGTGGAATTTTTTCTGAAAGAAAACCATATGTATCTCAATGAGTTTGCACCGAGACCACACAATACAGGTCATTTTACACAAGACTGTCAAAGTTTTTCTCAATTTCACTTACACGTTTCTGCAATTACCGGAAATCAACCCCCAACAGATGTTAGACCAAAACCAACTCTTATGAAAAATATTTTAGGAAATGAATATAAAGAAAGTTTGGCGATCGCAAGAACACTACTAAAGGATGATAGATACCAACTTCATCTTTATGGAAAAAAGGAAGCCAAATTAGGAAGAAAAATGGGGCATATGAATTTTAAAGGAAATTTAGAAGAGGTAAATCCCCTTTTCCATGATCTGTAATTAAGATTGATTTTCTAATAGCTGAAGTCCCCAATCTCTTACATTTCCCGCTCCTAAACATAGGAACATATCTCCCTCTTGTAATTTGTTTTTGATCACCAATAGATCCAAAAACATATCTCCCTTTAATAATTCTGTATTTTTCTGATTCAGAAATGGTAAAAAAGATTCGTGACTGATCCCAGAGATCGGAGATTCGCCGGCAGAATAAATGGGAAGGATGAGTAAACTGTCCGCAAGTGAAAGTGACTCTGCTAGTTCTTTTAATAACAATTGAGTGCGTGTATACCGGTGTGGTTGGAAAAGTACAACAAGTTTTCCTTTTGATTTTACTTTATTTTTTAAAGACCGAATGACCATCGTAATTTCTGTGGGATGGTGTCCATAATCATCCATGACTGTCACTCCGTTCCAATGTCCTAACACCTCTTGCCTTCGTTTCACACCTATATAACGAAAGAGAATTTCAGTGGAAATTTTGAGAGTCACTCCTGCCGCATAAGTTCCCACTAAAGCAACAAGGCCATTGGTTAGATAATGAACACCGGGATATGGTAATTGTAAGTTTACGTTTTTAAATTCCAAAAAGGAAAAATTCAGAATCTCTTCTTTGATTTGGTAAATCACTGGAACTAAATTTTTCCCCAGTTTTGTTTCTAAATTTTGATACCAATCAGATTTTGTATCTTTCTCTTCTAAACAAAGGTAAAGTCGAAATTGCGAAGATGGATGTATTTGATTTGTTTTATGCTGTAGGACTTCTTTAATTCCTGGGTCACTGGCAAACAATACCACATCTCCCTCTGTTTCGAAGGAAATATATTCAAGGAAGGCATCTTCCAGTTTTTCTCTGGTTTTATAGTAATCTAAGTGATCATTATCAATATTTGTTAATAAACGAATAGAGGCTTTGTGTTTTAAAAAAGTACCATCGGATTCATCCGATTCATAAACTGCAAATTTCCCTCCTCCCATTTTCCCACCTCTTTTGTCCAAAAGGCTTGTGTCTCCTCCAATCATAATGGTTGGATCCATTCCAACTTCTGTGAGAATTTGAGAAACCATTGTAGTTGTTGACGTTTTGCCGTGACTGCCAGCCACAGAAATCGATTTCTGATTCGATACCAAAATATGCATAAATTCCGATCTGTGTTTTAGCGGAATATTTTTACTTTTAATTTCATCAAACACTTGTTTGTGTTTATCATTTATGGCAGAACTATAAACAACCATTTCAATTCCATCTAAAGGAATTGAAGATATATTGTTTTGTATCAAAGCCCCACGTTCTTTTAGATATTCTGTAATACTTGAATTTTTTTGATCATAACCAATCACTGGTAGTTTTAGATCTAAAGCCATATGAGCAAGACTTGACATCCCACTTCCACCAATGCCCAAAAATAAAATAGGTCCTTTCATTGTTTTAGAACTTCAAACTCTTTAATGGAAAAAATACGAAGCGGTTTGATATGCTGCATTTACATTGGATAATGATAAGGACTTATGACCAATCTCTTTGAGAATTTCAGAATGGTCTTTCCATCTTAGTAAAATTTGAACCAGTTTTGTTGGATCTTCTGAAGTGGAATGGATAGTTTCGGCGGCACCTTGTGATTCGACAAAGTTTGCGTTTTCTTTTTGATGATTGTCTGCCGCATAAGGATAAGGTATGAGTATCATTGGTAAACCATAAACCAAACATTCAGCAAGGACACCCGCACCAGATCTAGCCACTACGATGTTTGCCCATTCATAATTGGGTTTCATATCGTTTGCGTATGATATAATTTCTGCATTTCCTACTGACTTACGTTTTGTTTCTTCATACAGGGAAGTTCCTGTTAACAATCGAAACTTATACTTGTTAGCTATATCTGGATTCTCCATTGCTTTCAGTATCATTTGATTGAGTTGCCTTGCGCCTTGAGATCCTCCAAGAACAAGAACGTTTACTGTATTCTTTTTTCCTTCATGTAAGTTTTCATTTTGTCTTATGTTTAATTGTTCTGGAATGACTCGTCTACGAATTGGATTGCCTATCGTTTTTCCTGAAATGGAATAACCATCAGCTAAAGGGAAACTAAGAGCAATTTTTTCAGCAAACCTTGAAAAGATGCGAGTGATTTTTCCAGGAACACAGTTTTGTTCACATAAGTATAATTTTTTTCGAAATAGGACTGCATACAAAATGGATGGAAGACTAGAATAGCCTCCCATTCCAATGACTGCTTTTACATTTAATTTTTGAAAAAGGAGTATGGACTTAATAAACGGAATTATAAATAAAATAGGATATATAAATGTGCGAAATCCACCTAACTGCGGTATATTATGCCAAATTACGGGACAAGGTGGATTTAAAAGATCAGGATTGTCATTGTTTCGAATCAAAGAATGCAAATACACCTCATCAAATCCGAAAGATGATTTTTTTTCTGCCAAAACTTCGGCAAGTGCCACTCCGGGAGAAATATGTCCGCCAGTTCCACCAGCTGCAATTAAAACAGATCCATTCATAATACCAAATTCTCTTTACTCGTGATGTTGGCAAGAATTCCGAATAGGATAAAAATTGTAATGAGAGAGGAGCCTCCATAACTTAAAAACGGTAAGGAAATTCCTGTTACGGGTACGATTCCTGTTACAACAAATAAATTCAAAATTGTTTGGAAACCAAAAAGAATTAAGATTCCTGCTCCTAAAAAAAATCCAAGTTTGTCTTTTAAACGTTGGAGAAGAAAATAAACTCTTACAAAAAGAAATAGAACCACCAAAAGAAATATTAAAAAACCTAAAAAACCAAAGTCTTCTACATAAGAAGCCATCACAAAATCCGTATGGCTATAAGCTAAATAACGGTGAGCATAACCTGAACCCACTGGTCGTCCAAAACTACCGCCATCAAAAAAAGCTCGAAAACTAGTGACTAATTGGTGGCCTTCATCAAACCGAAATTTATATGGATCTAACCATATCTCCAAACGTTTTTTCCTGTAACCCACTTGAGTCACAAGTACGATGAGGAGAGGCAATACAGAGGCACCTAATATAAACAACCTCTTCATCGGAAATCCAGCAAGTAATACAAAGAAAAATAGAACGAGAAGTAGTTCAATTGTCGTACCAAACGCAGGTTCAATGACAATAAGGACTAAGGTAGCAAAAATAAGTCCAATCGATACAACTTTTTTTCTGTCCCATTTTACTTTTTTAAAATCAAAATTATAAAAAAAATAGGAAGAAAAAAGTAAAATACTGATTTTTGAAAATTCGGAAGGTTGAATTTGAAATCCACCTATCTGAATCCAACGGTTAAAACTCCTACCATAACTAGTACCTACTGACTTTCCGAGACCAGGAATAAATACTGAAATGAGTAATAACAAACTAATGACTGAAAATAGAAAAGACCATCTTACTAAAAATTGATAAGGTATTTGGCTAAACACCAAAAAACAAATAATTCCAACAAATCCCCATAACAATTGTTTGTTTAAATAGTAATTTGGATCAGAAAACTCACGTTCGGCGGGAATAACAGAGGCACTGTACACAATGACAATGCCCATTCCAAATAATAAAAAAACTCCATACAAAACAGGTCCGTCAAATCGGGAACTGCCAAATTGAAATAGGTTTTTTACATTTCGGATCAATTCCATAAGTCTATTTGGATCGAGTCGACTATTGGATTTTTAGTGTGGATAAGGTGATGATCGCAAGTATAATTCCAATAATCCAAAAACGAATCACTACTTTTTCTTCTGACCAACCTGACAATTCAAAATGATGGTGAAGTGGTGCCATTTTAAAAATACGTTTTCCCGTTAATTTAAAGGAACCTACTTGTAAAATGACACTTACAGCTTCTGCCACAAAGATACCACCTAGAATCACAAGTAAAATCTCTTTTTTTAACATAATGGCAACAAGACCAAGAGTAGATCCTAAAAACAAAGAGCCTGTATCTCCCATAAACACTTGTGCTGGATGGCAATTGAACCATAAAAATCCAAGTAAGGCTCCCGAAAGTCCCGCAAGAAATACGGCATATTCATGGGAACCAGGTAAATAGGGAATGTGCAAATAGTTTGCCGCAGATGGTGTTCCTGAAACATAGGAAATGAGTGCAAAGGTAGCGGTGGCAATCACAACAGTTCCTGATGCCAGTCCATCCAGACCATCGGTTAAGTTCACCGCATGAGAACTTCCGATTAATACGATAATCGCAAATGGAACTGCAAAAAATCCCAAATTCCAGACAGGACCTTTTACAAAGGGAAGGAACAAATCAGTAATTGTAAATATTGTTCCTTTGGTTGGAACTGTATTTGCTTTTCCAGTAAAATAAAAATAGAGTGTGGTGATCGAAACAGCAAAGAAGATGGTTACAACAAATTTAGTCCTTGCCCTCATCCCTCCTTTGATTTTTTTCACAGATTTCATATAATCATCTGTAAACCCGAGACCCGCAAATAAAATGGCAGAAACTAATAGTAATAAAACATTTAAATTGGATAAGTTCCCCCATAACAGAGTGGAGACGGTTAGGGAAAGTATCATGATAAGTCCCCCCATCGTTGGTGTTCCTGATTTCGCTGCATGGGACTGTGGCCCATCGTTACGAACAGATTCGCGAAACTTCAAAGATAGAAGAAACGATATCAAAGCCTTTCCAAAAAGGAAGGTGATGAACATAGAAGTAAGCCCCGCCATCATTGCGCGGAGAGTCACATAACTAAAAACTCTTAGGAAACCATAATCGTTTCCAAACGATTCATAAATCCACTGGAACATTCTATTTCCCCTATCGACTCAGTCCTAAATTTTGAAAAGAATTCTCTATCTCTTCAAAATCCACAAATTTTGTTTTTTCTTTTCCTATGATTTGGTAAGTTTCATGGCCTTTGCCAGCAACTACCAAAATTCCATCTCGTTCCAGTAATCCTACCGCTCTTTGGATGGCCTTCCTTCTATCTGTGATTTTTTCATACCTTTGAAAGCCACGAGAAAATCCAGATTCAATTTCATTTAAAATGGATTCAGGTTCTTCTGTCCTTGGATTGTCTGAGGTTAGAATGACAAAATCGGCAAAGGTTTCGGCAATCCTTGCCATTTGTGGACGTTTCGTACGGTCTCTGTCTCCCCCACAACCAAATAAACAAATGATTTGTTTGGGAGCAATTTCCACGCAACTCTTTAAGATATTTTCCAAAGCATCGGGTGTATGAGCATAGTCCACAACGGCAATCCTAGTCCTATCGGGAAAAGATACCACATGAAAGCGACCAGGTACTGTCGGGATTGTTTCCAAACAAGAAATCACTTCTTCCCAAGGAAAACCCAATTCATAAGCAATGGATAACGCAAAAGAGGTATTAAAAACATTAAAATTGCCGAGTAAATTTGTTTTGATACTCCGCACTTCAATAAAAGGAAGGTTCTTTGCTTTTTTATGGAACCGATATTCGCTTCCTAATAGGGAAAGTTTAGTATTTGTATAATTAAACTCGCCTGATTTTCCCAAAATATAAATGGGCGATTTTAAGTTTGCCTCGGCAATGCGTTTTACCATTTTATCCCCGTAGGAAACATCACCGGCAACAAGCCCAAATTTATTTTTAACAGAGGATTGTTCTAGGAGTTGAAAGATTTTAAATTTACTTTCAAAGTAATCTTCCATATTTGGATGAAAATCTAAATGGTCTTGTGTCAGGTTCGTAAATCCCGCACAAGTGATCTCAAGGCCAGCCACTCTACCCAGTTTTAAACCGTGGCTACTCATTTCCATAAATACATATTCAATTCCTTCTTCTAACATTTGTTTGAGTAATAAGTTGAGAGAAGAAGCATCAGGTGTTGTGTATCCTGATTCCAATACCCGGTCCATGATTTGAATTTGTACTGTTCCAATAAGAGCAGCTTTTTTTCCCACTTTTCTTGCTAGGTGGAAAAGAATAAAAGTTAACGAAGTTTTTCCGTTGGTACCTGTGATTGCCACAAGTTTCATTTTTTTGGCAGGATTTCCTGCAAGTAAACAAGCGATTTTACCGTGTGCTTCTCCTACCGAATCTTCTGATTCCAGAATGGCAGAAAATAATTCCAAACCTTTTAATTTTAAATGACGTTTAGAAACAAGGACAACCTTGGATCCATGTTTTATTGCCATCTTCAGAAATAGTTCTTGTTTTTCATTTGTCTCTTCTGGAAGAACAAAAAGATCATTGGGTTTTAGTTTGCGACTATCTCCCCAAATATAATCAACTTCCAAGGAACCTTCCCCACTGATGAGTTTTACATCGGGAATTCGTTTTAAAATTTCTGATAGTTTCATTCTTTTTCTTTCGTACCCTTTTCTGGGATAGGAGGGAGTTCTATAGTAACTGTACGATTGCCCAAACTTATGGGTAAAAATTGGTAAGTCCTACGGTAGAGAGTTTCTATTCTTTCTGCGGAGGTATAAGTAACGATTCCGATTTTTAGTTCATCGTTTTTACGTTTGAGTTCTTCTTTGGTGGAAGTTCTTTCATGAATCTGTCTTGTGAGTCTAGCTTTTGTGAGCCCTTGCCAAACCATTGAATAAAAAAAGATAAAAAAAGGAAATAGAACCAACAAAGGTTTTAACGGTGAGAAAAAACCGATTACCAGTTCTGGTATGTTTTTGAATTTTTCTTTCACCTTTCCCATCTCTTATTTAATATCGGATTTATCTTTTGGATCCCTCTTAATTTTGCCGACCGAGAGGCTCTGTTTTCTCGTATTTCTGAATCTGTTGGTAAGATAGGTTTTTTGGTTAGGATTTCAAAATGGTCGGTTGCCTTTAGGTCTCGAAAAGTCCATTTTACAATTCTATCTTCTAGGGAATGAAAAGAAATACACGAAAGTACCCCTCCGACTTTTAACAAATCAGCAAGCGCTCGAATTCCTTTTTCTGCATGTAATAGTTCTTCATTCACCTCAATTCGTAAGGCTTGGAAAATTCTCGTCGCAGGATGTGATTCTTTGGGCCAAAACTTTCTGGGAATGGATGCCTCAACCAGTTTTACTAAATCGGTATTAGTTTCGAATTTTTTTTTATGCCTCGCCTGGACTATGTTATTTGCAACTTTTAGGGCCCAACGTTCCTCTCCGTATTCCCAAAACACTTTTTTTAAATGAAGAACTGTGCTATAATTAATCACGTCGGCAGCAGTTTTTCTTCCGACTTGTGGTTCTAACCTCATATCCAATGGTTCATCATTTTTAAAAGTAAATCCTCTGCCCGAATGGAGGAAGTGAAATAAAGAAACTCCTAAATCAACAAGGGCACCATCAAGTCCAGGGCAGCCAACCGAATCCAATAGTTCCTGATCCACTTCAGAAAAATTCATTTGAAAAGGGTGTACTCGGTCCAGAGATCCGATGACAGAAATGATTTCGTTTTTTGCCCGCTCTAACATAACGGAGTCACGATCGATCAGGATGAGGTTTGCCTTGGGAAAGGTTTGTAAAATGAGTTTGGAGTGTCCACCTTCTCCGGCAGTTCCATCTAGAAACCATAGGGGTTCGGTGTTTTCCGTTTTTTGGAGTAATTCGATCACTTCTCTAGGAAGTACTGGGATATGGGGAGATTCTGACACTGTTACTTTCTTACTGTATACTTGTCAAAATCCTTGCAATCCTTTAATCCTTTGGGGAGATTGAAAGTACAAATGAGTTCCTATGAAGAACATTCTCTTAGAAAAAACCTGTTCAGCATAGGAAAATTGGGTTATGCCAAAGGGGATAGACCCAATGTAGACTGCATTCTCTGCGGGGTTCGGGACAAAAACGAAATTGTACCAAATTTGACCATTGCAGAGACAGAACTCTCCATAGTTTCAGTCAATCTCTTCCCATACAATCCTGGCCATATCATTATCTTTCCCAAACGACATATCATTCATTACTTGGAGCTAACCGAAGAAGAGGCTCTGGATATCCATAAACTCACACAAAAAACAATGAGGATCTTAGAGAAACAGTGGAAAGTCCAAGGATTCAATATCGGTTATAATCTTGGAAAAAATAGTGGAGGATCTATCCCCCACATCCATGAACACATTGTGCCTAGATTTCCCAATGAAGCTGGATTTTTAGATGTACTTTCCAATACAAGGATTGTCATCTATGAACCTTATCAAATGTGGGATGACCTCAAACAACTTTGGGCCAAAGAAGACTAAAATTTTTAGTCTTTCTTTTGGTAAATCGTGTGTCCTAAGAATTTAAAACTATCCGAAATTCCAAACATTGTTTCTGAGTGCCCGAGGATTAAATACCCTTTTGGTTTCAAACTGGCTTCGAAATTTTGAAACAATGTTTTTTGCGTTGGTTTATCAAAATAGATAACAACGTTTCGACAAAAGATTAAATCCAATTTTTCTGAGATGGGAAAAGGAAAGTGTAAAAGATTGATTTGTTTAAAGTCGATTAACGCTTTTAAATGAGGTTTCGCTTCATAAAATACATGGTCTTTTTCCATTGATTTCGTGAAATGTTTAGCTTTCATAGCATCCGAAACAGGCTCCAAACGATCGTCCCGATACAAGCCTTTTTTGGCAGTTGTAATGACTTGGGTATCAATGTCCGAGGCGTAAATTTTGCAATTCCAACCTGGCTTTGTATGAAAGTAATCATAAACCGTAATCGCAATCGAATAAGGCTCTTCTCCCGTGGATGAGGCAGAACACCAGATACGAAGGGATTTTGAGCCACCATTTGCGGCTGCTTGCTCTAAGGCTGGGAAGTATTGGTTTTTTAAAAATTCAAAGTGATGGTTTTCGCGGAAAAAATCTGTTTTATTAGTTGTTATGCGATTGATAAGTTCCTGCATTTCATCGGACGCAAACTTTGGATCCAATTTCAACTTGGCTACATAGTTTTCAAAACTAGAGATTCCTAAAGTGCGAAGCCTAGCATTGAGTCGGGACTGGACCATGATTTTTTTATGTGGTGCTAAAAAAATCCCAGCTTGTTTGTACACTAAATTTTTAATGAATTCAAATTCGGTATCACCGATTGTGTTTAAAGATGTTCGAAAGTCCAATTTGCCCTCGTAAGTGATTCGACACTCTTTTTCCGTTCTGACAAGTTGTTTTTTAGAAGAGTAATTAGATAATGAAAATTGGCATCGTAAAACACCTGAATGCCCGCCCCCTCACCCTCTATTTTGAGAGAACTTCCGGATATACACCCATTTATGAGAATCCTAGTGTCCTTATCGAACTCCTAAAACGTGGAGAGCTTGACTGTGCCCTAGTTTCCTCAGTGGAATGTGAGAGGAATCGGGAAAGTTTAGATTTCACAAAAATAGTAGGAGTTTGTGCCAGAGATGTGGTGAGGTCAGTTCTCTTTTTTAGACATGAATCAGAACTTGGACTACCCAAAGTGGTATATACAGACAAAGGATCTCGGTCAAGTGTCGCTCTATTACAATGCCTACTGTATAGAGAGTTCGGGAAACTGGTAGAAGTGATTCCCACCCCCGCCAAGGAAATTTACCAAATGATGGATGAAGGAAAAGGTTCTCATCTTTTATTTGGTGACCATGCTTTATTACAGACTCCGGTTCCTGGATACCAAGTGGTGGATCTTGCAGAGTGGTGGAACCAGTCAACAGGTTTGTATTTCTGTTTTGCCTTTTGGGCCTTTCCTAAAGGTAAGGTTTGGGACGATCGTCTGTTTTTAACAGCTTTGGAGTTTGGACTAAAAGAGTTAGATTCCATCATCAAAGAAGAAAAAAGACTACCGATTGCCATTACCGACAGATATCTAAAACAAGAGTTACATTTTATCCCAGAACAGAAAAATTTAGATGGTTTTGATTTGTTTATTAAAACCGCAAAAGAATTAAATCTGGTTTAAAAAAACCGAATTTTATATTCCCAGGTTTTTGATTCAGGGTTTTCCAAAGTTTCAGGTAAAGGAATTTGGTAAGTTAAATTTCCAAGTCCAATAAAACCTCGGTTAGAACTACATTCAGAATCTTTTGGAAATAAAACTTTAAATTGGATACGTCCCTCCCTAAGAAGCCTGGAAGTTTCAGAAATAATTTTTTTCTCTCCCACACTCGTATCTAAAATGGCGTTGTCTGTTAAATTAGGAAAATCTCTTTTCACAGTTAAGGATCTGGGTTTAGATTTGATCGAAAAAGTTCCAATTAAAACTCCCTCTAAATGTAAAGGATCTTCAAAATCAAGTTTGTAAGAAACCTTCCCTTTTCGTTTGAAATACAAATCTGTTGTTTCTGATTTTTCTAATTCACGAAAGGTAAAGTCTCTCACCTGTAAGCTGTTATTCGACTTTTTTTTGACAGAAGAAATGATTTCTTCTTTAGAAGTTGGTAAAAATTTAATGAGCGAGTCGTAGGAATCTTTTTTTAGAGGAACAGTATAAGATATCTCAACTGTACCAGAACTTAATTTGCGAAAAAGGATTGTCTCCTCGTATTCAAAACAACCTACGAAAAATATAACGAGTAATAAAGGAAAACGGAACACACCCTAGGCATCCCATAAAGAATACCTAGGGTCAAGGACTATTTAGAAACGGGATATGCCTCGTTTCCGTGTTCTAAAATATCCAAACCTAACAATTCCTCTTCTTCGGAAACACGTAGGCCAATGGTTTTTTTAATGATATAGAATGCGGCAAAACTGGTTGGAAAGGCCCAAAGAAATGCTGTGGCAACCCCAATGGCTTGGGCTGCAAACTGAGCAAATCCAGCTCCTGAAAAAAGTCCAGTATCTACGCTAAAAAGACCTACGGCAAGGGTTCCCCAAGCACCGCAGACTCCATGCACAGAAACGGCTCCCACGGGATCGTCAATTTTGATTTTATCTAAAAAGAGAACGGAAACAATGACAAGGATTCCTGCCACGGCGCCAATACAAACTGCACCTGTGATGGTCACTACATCACAAGGGGCGGTGATGGCCACAAGACCTGCCAGTCCTCCGTTTAAAGTTAATCCTATTTCTGGTTTTTTAAATAATAACCAAGTAAGAATCATTGCTGCAATTGCCCCTGCACAAGCTGCCATATGAGTGACAACGGCAATCCTTGCAAAACTTCCCCCTTCAATAGAGGTAGTTGAACCAGGGTTAAATCCAAACCAGCCGAACCAAAGGATAAAAACACCTAGCGCTGCCATTGACATATTATGACCAAGGATAGGATAGACCCTGCCATCGGTTTGAAATTTTCCCATACGAGGACCGACAACAATGGCACCTGCAAGTCCTGCCCAAGCGCCAATGCTGTGAACGACAGTGGAACCAGCAAAATCATGAAAACCCACTCCTTCACCTCCACCGAGACCCAAAGATTCTAAAAACCCTGTAGAGATTCCGAGAAGGCTTCCCCAAGCAAAGGATCCAAAAATTGGATAAATAAAAGCGGTAATGATAATAGAGAAAACTAAATAGGCTGAAAATTTAGTTCTCTCTGCCATCGCTCCCGAAACAATCGTGGCAGCTGTTGCGGCAAAAACAATTTGGAAGATAAAGAATGTGTATTTGGAAGGATCCATATTTCCATCTTCGGTATTGATGAGACTTTCCGCAAAAGATGGGACACCCACTCCAAAGCCGGTAAGTAATTGCGGACCAAACATAATAGAAAAACCGATGACCCAATAAGCAATTGCACCCACCGTTAAATCAGAAAAGTTTTTCATAAGAATGTTCACCGCATTCTTTGCTCTAGTGAATCCTGCTTCCACATAAGCAAAACCTGCTTGCATAAAAAACACTAGAAAGGCTGCAATACAAGTCCATACCCAGTTGGCTTCTTGTTTCGTTGTTTCTAAAGCAAGTTTTGTTTCCGCTAATGAAGTTTTGATACTTGCCATTTCTTTTGCTAGAGTCTCTAAACTCTCTGCATCATTTGTTACTTCTTCGGCTCCAATAACAGAGCCAAAAAGAAGGATCGTTAAACTAAATAATATTCCAATCTTTTTCATAAACTTTCCTTAACCGACTTTTTGCGAGTGTGATTCTAACCTTAACAGTGAGGTTTTTAATTCCAAACTTTGAGGTGTGTTTTTTACGCCTTGTTGCAACACTTTGATTGCTTTTGGTTTCGCATTTTCTTTCAAATAACATTGTGCAAGTAGTATACTTGCTTTGGCAAAACTATGATCGCTTGATAAAGCCATCTTTAACGCTCGTTTTGCTTCAGAAATCATTCCAGCCTTGTAATAAGCCCGTCCCATCATAAAATGAGAAGCCGCCGTATTGTCCCCTGAGGTTCTTAAATACTCTTCTAAGTACCGTATGGCTTCATTGTATTTTCCATCTCGATAGTACATTTTTCCCAAAAAGACTAAAATTTCTTTTAAAGAAGAATCAATACTGAATGCCTTTAGGGCTTGGGCATAAGCTTCTTCCATTTTCATTTTGGAATTGGATTGTTTCGCCATTTGTATGTAATGCGAAGCTTCCGGAATCGAATCCCCACAATATAGGAATAAAAAACTTAAATCATCACCATTCGGAACATCTCCTTGGTAGGCTCTAAAACGTTCCACAAAGGCACTTGATAATTTTTTAAGATCAACTTTTCCTCTTCCTTCCATAACTAGGCGTTCTCTTTCGTCTTGTAACCATGTAAGGATTCGGTCCACTCCCACTTCATCTTTTAAATGGTTTCTTTGTTCACTAAATCCATCTGAAATTAAGAGTAAAAAATCACCAGGTTCTAGTTTTCCTTGTTTTTCTTCGTAATCAATTTTTCGGACAGGAAGAATGCCAAGTGGAACACCTTTGGTATCATACTGAATGAAAGTATCATCAGCAGCTTTATAGTGTAACATTCGTTGGTGGCCAGCATTCACATAACCAAAGGTATAATCACTAAAGATTCGAACCATAAATGCGGTGAAATAGGTAGATTCCGGAAGTTGTTCTCTCAGTTTTTCACCAAGTTCTTCCATAATCTCAGTCAGGCCTAGTCCTGCCATCACAGACCTACGGAACTGGTGGTGGATGGCCATAGTAACTAAGGCAGCTGGAATTCCATGCCCCGACACATCAATGTTAATGGCGGTTAAGGAATGACCTTGTCTTACAATATCAACTAAGTCTCCACTTACCTCTGCCATAGGTTCGTAATGACTTGCAAAATAAATTCCGTTCCAAGCACTGAGGTCCTGAGGTAGAATTTGACTTTGAACGTTACGACCCATTTTTAAATCCCATTCTAACTGGTTTAAAATGGCGGCTTCTCTTGCCCTTGCTGTGACAAGTCCTTCAATTAGCCTAACTCCATAAAGAGCGAGTGCCAACTGGGAAGTGAGTGCTTCTAAAATTTCTAAGTCATCAATAATATAAAAATTTTCACGTTCACTTTCAACGGCGAGGGTTCCGAGGATTTCCTCTTTTTGCATAATCGGAACACACATCACAGATTTTGTGGTTTCCCCCTCATCGAAGTAATGCGCCGAACGAGAAAGATCGTTTACAAGAATTGGTTCTTTGGTTTCAAAAACAGTTCCTGAATATCCTTCGCCCAATTTTAAATTTCTACGCGGGGGTTCTGTTTCTTTGACAAACTTGACGGGAACTAAATACTCCCCATCCCAAAGTCGAAGTGTTGTATTGTCCGACTCAAAAATTTCCTGACAAATCAGGATGACCTTGGAGAAAAGTTGGTCTTCTCTATCTAAATTGGCAAATTCTTTGGAAATGTAGAGAAGGATCGCAATTTTATCTTTATCTGTCAATCCTCCCACGACTTTGTTTTGTCCGCGGAAGTTGACGAGCATTCGTTTGGAAACTTTGAAATCAACCATATAGGATACCTTTCTGATTTAGATGCAAGTATCGTACCGACAGTGCATCTCGCCTAAAGAAGTCAGATTATCCTATATTTCTCTACATTCTGTATCTAAGTTCAGCGTAAGGGGTAAGAATCATTTATGGAAACCATCCAATTTGCCTATAATTTAAGCAAATGGTGTTCTTCATTGAAACTGGGCTTGGATTTGAAAGGCGATTCGTGTCTCGGCTCCGTCTCTTGTGGGCACACTGATTCCTGATTTTTGAATGGAGAGAGCAAATAAATACCCTTCCCCCCATTCTTTTGGAAAAATCGAACCTGCCAATCCAAGTGATGCCGTATAAAAACCGCGTAGGGAATTTTCCGCACGAAACTCTTTTCCTAAACCTGTAATGATTTGGAAAGATTCTATTTTACCAATCGCTAAACCTATGTTACCTGCATACATCGTATGTATTGGATATTGAAAAGATTGATCCTTTCCATTCATAGAAATATGAGATCTTTCAAAAAAGGTACGATTTCCTTCCACCTGTAAATCTAGCCAATCATTGATTTTATAACCAAAACCAACTAACAAACGTTCCGGTAACCTTTCTTTCAGTTTTTCCGTTTTTAAATATTTATCAAAGCGGTAAGTCCCTGGAGATTCTAAAATTACACCGAATCGAAAGTCTCCATATTGAAACGCCGCGGATGCAGAAACATTCCAAGAATAAGAACTATATCCACCGATTCTTCCTGAAACTCCAGGTCCTAACTGCAGACCAAAAGAGAGATTCTCATTCCACTTCCAATTAAGGAAACCTTGGAAAGCATAATTAGAAAAACGTTCGTCCGAAGGAAAGGATCTTAGAAAAACTGGTTTGCCTCGAAATCCAAAACCTAATGAATCTGAATAAGAATAATAAGCAGCTCCAGAAAGATAAAGAGGCGAAAATTTTGGATTCGCATAACTACTGCTTACTCCACCGTCTAAAATATGTTTCGATTGATTACTTAAAAAAGCAGTGTTTCCGTAAATACTACCCAAGGAATGGGAAGAGACAACTCCACTGGAAGAAAGTCCAAGTAAATAAGCAGAGGGGTAAGCGGATTCATAACCAGAAACTTGTGCCAAAAGACTTCCGCAAAAACTGGTGGAAAGGAAAAGGCCAATGACTGGGAAATACCATTTTCTTTTGAAAATCATTTACTGCCATTACTGCAAAGATTTATTGGAAAGAAAAGGGATTTCCAATGACAAAACCTATGTACAAACAATTTCGTTCCCCACAAGGTTGGTATTCTTTTCTTTTCCCGGCTACCTGGGAACATATGGTAGTCGAAGAAATTCCTGCTTTTTTCCATCCAAATGGCGGAGGAGCCCTACAGGTTTATGCCTTCGAATCGAAACAGGAAGATTTTAACGTAGACTACGAGTTGGAAAACTATTTAAAAATACATGAAATTGATTACGATGCAGAAAATGTTGCTGTTTTTGAGAATAACGAAGGTTCTTCTATTCGTGCCTGTGAATTTTTAAAAGAAGATCGAGTGTGGATGGTGTATATGGTGGCCAATCATACAAGAATGCTTCTGGTTACCTACAATTCTGATGAAGAAGTGGGAGATGAACTTTTCCAACAACTAACCAATATCATCAGCTCGGTTCGGTTTTTGAATTAAATTCTTTCCCTTTTTTACTTTACAGATACCAAATTTGTCTTAACCTCAAGTCCACTCTTTCGTGTCGAAGTTAGGAGAAAATATGAAAAAAATAGGTTACGGAATTGGTGCTATTGTAGGCTTCATTCTGCTTATCGTAATCATCGCGTTAGTTTTTGCTGGGAGTTTCATTACTCCAAGCTTTTTGGTAAAACAAATTGAGTCTTCCATCAATGTAAGGGCCCATGTCGAATCTGTTAATATCAACCTTTTTAATGTTCTATCGGGAATTGAAATTCAAGGGATTGTAATTGCTCCGAGAGATGAAGTGGCAAACAAAGGCACTCCGCTCGACGAAAGAAAATCCAAACCAAAAGGGCTTATCGAATTGGGTAAGGCTGATGTTAAAATTTCCTTCTTAGCCCTTCTGACCAAAACCTTAAAGGTAAATAAAATTGTTCTAAAAAATCCAGAAATTTCTCTAACCATGAACGAGGATGGTGGGAACAATTTAACTTCCCTTTTCAAAACACCAAAAATTGTGGATGGTGAAAAAAATCCTGCCCTATCACCAGAAGCTCTAGCGGAGAAAAAAGCAGCAGAGGAAGAAGAGGCAAAAGAAAAAGCGAGTGCCCCGCCATCAGGTCCATTTTCTATCAAAGACATTCCGATTGCTATTAAAATGGGTCTTGTTGGGATTCAAGATGGAAACATCCAAGTGAATATGAGAAAAACCGGCCAACAGATTCAAATTCAAAAATTGGATTTAGAATTAAAAGACATTGATATTGATGGAAGTGATCTTAATTCGCATAACAATGTGAATGTGAATTTTGATGCCGATGTTACAATCATAGGACGAAACAAAAAAGAAGCTGCCAAGTTTTTACTTGAAACCGAAGGAAAAGTCACACCTTTTGTCGTCAAAACAGGTCTAGTGAATCCTAAAGTGATTTATGAAGTTACCATGAAAGAAGATTCTTTTCTCTCTGGATTTGCGGCTTTTGATGCCATTGCCGGTGAATTGCCAGCCATGAGCCAAGCAGGATTAAAACTAGATAAACTAAAAGAAAAAGCGGAACTAAAAAAAGACGTATCCTTCCAAGTGGAATATAGCAACGGTAAAGTTACCTTCCTCGACGAACCAACCTTCCCAACGAAAAACTACGACTTACAAATCACCAAAGGATCCTATATCATCACCACAACCAATTACCATGAAATGAAAATGGGAATGTTATATGATGAAGATGAATCCAAAAAGTCTTTAGCTTCTGTGGATGAAAAAATCAAACAAGCAACCAAAGGCCAAGGAGATCCCAAGGCCATACGAAATAAAATTGTTGGAAACTTAGTGAAAGAGGACCGGTTGTTTATTCCCTTCCGCACTTATGGAGATATTCGTAATCCCAATGTAGAATTAGGTGTAGGGCTTGGATCCTTAACCGATTTAATTGGTGGCGCTGTGAAAGAAGTCATCAAAGGGAAAGCTAGTGAAGCCTTAAAAAAATTACCAGGTGCAGGAGATGCACTCAAAGGATTGGGATTTTGATATAAAGAAACGTTCAACGTTCCTTCACTTTTCTCAATGTATAAAAAAAGGGACTAAATCATTAGTCCCTTTTTTGTCTGGTTTTAAAAATCAGTTAGAGTTTTAAATTCTACTTATCTTCCGCCACCAGATCTTTTTCTCATGCTCGCATCCAAAACTTTTTTACGAAGACGCAAACTTTGTGGAGTCACTTCCAAAAGTTCATCATCATCTAAAAATTCAATGGATTGTTCCAAAGTGAGTTTCTTTGGTGGAACGAGACGAATGGCTTCATCTGATCCAGAAGCACGAACGTTTGTGAGTTTTTTCTCACGCACTGGGTTTACTTCTAAATCCGTATCCCTACTATTCATACCAAGGATCATACCAGGATAAACCGCTACTTGTGGTTCAATGAAAAGATCCCCACGTTCTTGCACTTTCCATAATGCATACGCAGTGGATTCCCCAGAGTCCATAGAAATCAGAGCTCCGTTTTTACGACCAGGAATTTCGCCTTTGTATTTATCAAAACGTAAGAAGCGGCTAGACATAACCCCTTCCCCACGAGTTTCAGAAATAAAATGCCCTCTAAATCCAATAAGACCTCTTGTAGGAATGGTGTATTCCACTCGCGTGATTCCAGAAGTATGAGCATCCATACCTGTTAACTCACCTTTACGGCGGTTCAATTCTTGGATACAAGCACCAGAATACTGGTCAGGAAGATCCATCACGAGGGTTTCATAAGGTTCGATTTTTTCACCCAGTTCGTTTTGTTTGATGATTACTTCTGGACGAGATACTTGGAGTTCGTATCCTTCCCGTCTCATGTTTTCAATGAGGATGGATAAGTGGAGTTCCCCACGTCCTAAAATTTTAAAACGATCTTTGTCTTCTGTTTCTTCCAAACGAAGTGCTACGTTAGTTTCTAGTTCGCGGTCCAAACGTTCGCGTAAATTACGTGTAGTAACAAACTTACCTTCTTTACCAGCAAACGGAGAGTTATTGACCATAAAGAACATGGAAACTGTTGGTTCTTCTACTTGGATGGCAGGAAGAGGAAGCGGATTTCCCATATCACAAACTGTATCCCCGATGAACACATCTGGAATCCCAGCCATAGCTACGATATCTCCAGATCCCGCTTCGTCGATTTCGTAACGAGTGAGTCCTTCGTAACCATAAAGTTTTGTGATTTTATAATTAGCAGTGGTTCCATTAGTTTTTGCGAGTGTTACATCCGCACCTTTTCTCATGGTTCCCTGGTAGATTTTACCAATGGCAATACGACCAACGTATTCATTGTAATCGAGTGCTGTGACTTGGAATTGGAGGGCTTTATCACTTTCGTTTTTAACGGCAGCCACATGTTCCAAAACTTTATCCAGAAGTGGTTCAATGTTAGAACCGGGAACTTCTGACAGTTGGTTTACTGCCCAACCTTGTTTTGCAGATGCATAAATGATAGGAAAGTCTAACTGTTCTTCGGTGGCACCAAGGTCACTAAACAAATCAAATACTTTGTCTACTGAAAATCCTGGTCTTGCTCCTTCCCGGTCCACTTTGTTCACAACAACAATGGGTTTGTGACCAAGTTGGAGTGATTTTCCAAGCACAAAACGAGTTTGTGGCATGGGACCGTCGAATGCATCCACTAGTAAAAGTGTACAGTCTGTCATGGACAGAACTCGTTCTACTTCTCCTCCGAAGTCCGCGTGACCTGGAGTGTCTACGATATTAATGCGAGTGCCTTTGTATTTTACCGAAGTGTTCTTGGCAAGGATGGTAATCCCTTTTTCCTGTTCCAAAGTGTTGGAATCCATGATTCTTTCTCGGTCTTCTTTTGCGGTTACGGCGCCCGTATGGCGAAGGATACAATCTGTTAGTGTCGTCTTACCGTGGTCGACGTGTGCGATGATGGCGATGTTGCGAATTTCCATTGTTTTTACCAGAAATTCTAATCCAGTTAGGCTGTAAATGGGGATTTCAGTTTGACAAGAGGTGCCCATCAGAAATCCTGGTAAGAACTACATTCGAGAAAGAGATTAGGATAGTTATATGTTCGCCATCATTGAACTTGGAGCCAAACAATTTAAAGTGTCTCCTGACCAGGTATTCGTCGCAGAAAAAACAGGAAACTCGGTTGGAAGCACAGTAGAAACGAAAGTCCTACTCCTTTCCGATAACAACAAAGTGAACATTGGTTCCCCAGCATTGTCTGGCGCCAAAGTGACTTTGAAAGTATTAGAAGACTGTAAGGGTGAAAAAATCCACGGATTCAAATACAAAAAGAGAAAAAACTACAAGAAGTCTTGGGGTCATAGACAACAACTCCAAAAACTCCAAGTAGTTTCTATCAGCGGTTAATTGATTTATAGTAAAATTTTAAAAGATTTAGGAGGGAAAATCGCAGGAATCCAACTGGAAGGACATTCTCCCAAGGACTTAGGTTCGAGAGGCGAAAATCTTTTGTGTGCAGGAGTCTCCACTCTGGTTCAGAGTGCTCACTCCTATTTGGCATCACAAGACAGTTTGGAAACGGAAGAAAAACGAGACGGATACTTGAGGTTTTTAGTAAAACCGACCCAAAGAGATGGCTACCAAAGCCTACTTTCCATGGTTGAGTTTGGATTAAAATCTTTAGAACACTCTCATTCCGAAGCGATTTCCATCCACGACGAAATAATAAAGGGGTAAACAATGGCTACAAAGAAAGGTGGTGGATCCACAAAGAACGGTCGTGATTCGGTATCGAAAAGACTTGGTGTAAAAGTTTACGGTGGCCAACTAGCCATTGCTGGGAACATTATTGTTCGCCAAAGAGGAACTGAATACAAACCAGGAAAAAACGTAGGAATTGGTCGTGACCATACTCTTTACGCACTTGTTGACGGTGTTGTGACTTTCGAACATGTAACTAGAGAAAGACAACAAATCTCCGTTTACCCGAAAGTATAAGCCTCTCTTACAAATGAGAGAGGACAAAACCCGTTTTAGGATCTCCCTATAACGGGTTTTTTTTTGACCAAAGGAAATTATGAGCGGATTTATCGACGAAGTACCCATTCAAATTCGAGCCGGACACGGAGGGGCAGGTTCTGTCCATTTCCATAAAGAGAAATTTGTCGAATTTGGAGGACCTGATGGTGGTGACGGTGGCAAAGGTGGTGATGTCATTTTTCTAGCTGAAGGTCGAATGATGACCTTGGAAAATTATCTCCCCGATCGGATGTATGCCGCAGAAGACGGAGGACCAGGCCTTGGTCAAAACCGAAATGGAAAAAATGGAGAAGACTTAATCCTAAAAGTTCCTGTGGGAACCCAAATCATTGACGCGGTCACGATGGAACTTGTCTATGATTTCAATGCTGACGGCGAAAGTTTTACCATTGCCAAGGGAGGTCGGGGTGGCAAAGGGAATACCTTTTTTAAAACCTCAGTCCAACAAGCACCTCGTTATAGCCAACCCGGCGAAGAAGGTGGTGAACTTTCTCTAATCTTAGAATTAAAGTTACTTGCTGATATTGGAATTGTTGGATTACCTAATGCTGGTAAGTCGACCTTACTTGCCAAAATTACTCATGCCCATCCAAAAATTGCCGGATATGCCTTCACTACCCTATCCCCTAACCTTGGTGTGGTGCATAGACACGAAGATTTGTTTCGTTATACAGTAGCTGACATTCCCGGAATCATTGAAGGTGCTTCCAAAGGTGTAGGCCTTGGGATCAGTTTTCTAAAACACATTGAACGTGTACAAGGGATTTTATTTTTATTTGATGGTGGGAATTTACAACTCGAAGAAGAATTAGAAATGTTACGAAGTGAACTTGGAAATTATAACCAGTCACTTCTAACCAAAAAATTTCTCATTGTTATCAATAAAATGGATATATGGGACAATGATCCTAGTTTCACAGAAGAGATCCAAAAAAACTATTCACATTTAGGGGAAATCATTTGTATTTCTGCCGACAGAGAATCCAATTTAGAATACCTACTCGAAAGAATTGATAAGGTATTCTTTCCTGAAAAAGCAAAACTAGTTTATGAAAACACGTAAGGAATTTTTAGACTCCATTCAAAAAGCAAAACTCATTGTGGTGAAGATCGGAAGTGCGCGTGTTTCCGGTGAAGAATCCAAAATTAATGATTTTTTATATGATCTTGTAGGAGACATCCGAACACTCCGTGAACAAGGTAAAGAAGTAATCCTTGTTTCCTCCGGGGCCATAGCCCAAGGTAAAAAACTTCTAGTGGATCAAATGGGAACCGTATCATTACCCAAAGGGAAAACGAGTCTCGCAGAAAAACAAGCCTTTGCGGCGATGGGCCAAAACAAACTTCTCAATCTATATGAAAGTTTTTTTAGCCGGGTCAATATACCTATCGCCCAAATTCTTTTTGGTCGCAAAGATTTAAACGAAGATAATAGTTTTACCAATCTCAAACAAACCTTTCGCCAACTTCTAGATTGGGGCATTTTACCCATAGTCAATGAAAATGATTCTGTCTCCACCGAAGAACTCAATTTGGGAGATAATGATATTCTTTCTGCCATTGTTGCCTCGATTGTAGGAGCTGACCTACTTCTCATTCTCACAGGAGTCGATGGTTTTTTAAATGGTAAGGAAAAAATCGATTTGTTTACGGAAATCACAAAAGAAACAGAAACTCTTGCCACAGGTCCTTCCGGTCCAGGCACTGGCGGAATGTTCACTAAAATCAATGCAGCCAAACTTTTGTTACCTTATGGTATTAAAACTGGGATCGTCAATGGGGAAAAAAAACACGCCATTTCTCAGTTTTTTGAAACAGAAAACTTTGGAACATTGGTTGCCAATTTATCCTTTGACCACCGGGTTCCTAATGCCTCCGAAATCCAATCTCATTTTTTTTCCTTTCAGACGGAGTAAACTATGGCAGACGAAAACACAAACTATGCAAAATCATTAGCCACCAAAGCCAAGTTAGCTAGTAGAGGCTTAAAAGGTTTAACCACTTTAGAGAAAAATTCTGTTCTCAAACGCGTAGAAGAACTTCTATTAGAAAATGAATCAGCTATTATCGAAAAAAATAAAATCGATATGAAAAATGGACAGGAGAAAGGTTTATCTTCTGCCATGATGGACCGCCTTCTACTTGATTCCAAACGAATTAAAAATATGGCTAAGAGTATAGAAGAAATTCGTAATTTGCCTGATCCAGTAGGCGAAGTGGTAAGAGGAACCATCCTTCCCAATGGACTCGAACTTCTCACAAAACGTGTTCCCATTGGTGTTGTGATGACAATTTTTGAATCCAGACCCAACGTGATCATTGATATTGCTTCTTTATCATTTAAATCCGGGAATGCTTGTATCTTACGAGGTGGTTCGGAAGCCTTTCATTCTAATTTAATCCTTTCTTCTTTATTCCACCAAGCGATCGAAGAAAAAAAATTGCCAGGTGTGACAAAAGATGTGGTTACCTTTGTTGAAAATACAAATCGAGAAGCGATGGTTCCCTTCTTTCAATTGGATGATTTAATTGATGTGATTGTTCCTCGTGGTGGCGAAGCCCTCATTCGTTTTGTCTCAGAGAATAGTAAAATCCCTGTCATCAAACATGACAAAGGTGTTACCAATTTATACTTATCAAACCATGCAAATCCAAACATTGTCCTTCCTATTCTTGTAAATTCCAAAGTACAACGTCCTGGAGTTTGTAATGCTTTGGAAAACCTACTCATTCATAAAGATTATCCAAATATCAAAAATTTATTGGAATCTTTAGAATCAAATGGAGTGCAAATTCTCGGAGATGCATCCGTTACAAAAGTTTTTCCATCCGCCAAACCGGCGTCAGAAGATGATTTTTATACAGAGTTTTTAGATACTAGGCTCAGCGTAAAAATAGTAAATTCACTTTCAGAAGCGATGGAAAACATTCGAAAGTATAGTTCTGGTCATACGGAATGTATATTGTCCGAAGATATTACCGAAATTCAAACCTTTCAGAAGGAACTGGATAGTGCTGCCATTTTTGTGAATTGTTCGACAAGGTTTCATGATGGTGGCGAGTATGGGCTTGGGGCTGAGGTAGGTATTTCTACAGGCAAACTCCATGTGCGAGGTCCGATGGGACTCATCCACCTAACAACTACGACAACGTATGTAACAGGAAGTGGACAAGTCCGCGTTTAAAAATGGAAGTTCTTTTTTTTGGAGGAAGTTTCAATCCCCCTCACATTGGACACAGACATGTGATAAAAACCATATCCCAGTTTTATCCAAACGCTCTTCTTTATATTTGCCCTAATTTTGTTTCTCCGTTTAAACAAGGCGGAAAAGAATTTAGTGCCACTGAGATTTGGGAACTTTGTCTTTCGGAATTTGAAACGTTTCTTTCAAAAAATGTAATTCTTTGGGACGAAGAAATAAAAAAGGCAAATATTAGTTATACGATTGATAGTTTAATGGCACTAAGTTCCCTTCATCCAAATTCCGAACTTTCTCTAGTATTGGGAGAGGATAATTTAATTCATTTTGATAGGTGGAAATTTTATAAAGAAATTTTAAACATTGTAAAAGAGATCATTGTGGTAAGAAGAGAAACGGCTTATCCCAATGAAATTCCGATTCCCCATTTTTTTCCTAAGGCCAAGGTTCGTATTCTCTCCAATCCCATTTTGCCTGTGAGTAGTACAGAGATTCGGGAAATCAATTTTCAAAATAAGGCAGGTGATATTCTTTTGCCGAAAACGAGAGAACTAATGCGTAAGTTTTTGCTCTCTAAGGGTGATTTGAGTTCCCCATGAATCAAATTCCCGATTTTCATGCAGCTACCGAAGATTGGATTTTATTTTTTAAGGAAGAAGTGCCAAAACATGTCACGGAAACAAGATACCAACATATACTACGTGTGGCAAATTATGCAGAAGAACTTGCAATTGACTTTGGATATCCCAATCCAAAAAAAGCCTACTTAGCTGCACTTTGCCATGACATCACCAAACAGAAAAAACAGGAAATTCATTTAGGACTTTTTCGTGAGTTTTTTTTCGATGAAACAGGGATTCCTAGCCAGGCACTACACGCTTATTCTGCTCCTTTCTGGTTACAAAAAGAATACGGTTTTTCTGATCCCGAAGTGGCAAAAGCAATCTCTTCCCATACATTAGGAAACGAATCTCCAACTCTTTTGGATAAGATAGTTTATGCTTCGGATTTTTTAGGTTCCGATTTTGCGTTTCGCAATCCAGAACTATCCTTATGGGTTTCGAAAACAAAGGAAAACCTAAGTTACGGTGTTTTTATGAAAGCCTTTCAAACCATTTCCTTTCTTATGGAAAAAAAAGAAGTCATTCATCCTAATACTTTCTATATGTATAATCAATCCGCAATTCAAATTAAGGAAAACCAATTCGATGTTACGTGAAGAACCTAAAAAACAACAAATCCCTGCTAAAACTCTTCTTATTGCCGCAGGATCTTGCTTTTTGATTGCTCTACTGTTTTTAGTATTTCGCTCCAAGGCTGGATTTTCGTTAGATCAAAAATTTTCTCAAAGTAAACGCCTTCCTGTTCTTTTTTCAGTAATAGGAGATAAGGATGAATATCTTTTTTCTCTGTATGCGGAATTTTATCCGAATGAAAAAAAGGCAGCCCTCTTCTTTGTAAATCCTAAAACCAGTTTTGATGATGGAGATAAATCTCTCAAAGAAAAAGGAAGTTCGGCACCATCCTATGTAGAATCTGTTTTAGAAGATACTCTAGATTCCAATATTCCATTTAAAATCGTTTGGACCAAAGAACAATTTCAAAATTGGATTAATTTGCTTGGTGGATTGAATCTGTTTTTTGAACCAAAATCACTTCACATCACAAAAAATTACGCAAGGAACAAACAAACTTATATTCTTGATGGAGAAGATACATTTGATTGGATGAGTTCTCTTGCAGATGAATCAATGATTTCTTATATTCGTCGTTTGGAGATACAAGAAACAGTATTGTTGACAGTGCTTGAAGCCATTCATGAAAAAAAAGACTTACTAGGTAAACAACGAGTTGCTTATCTCCATTCTCAAATGTCGACAAACCTATCTCTAAAAGAATGGGAGACTTTGATTGAATTTCTAAAAAAAGAAAAAATTCATTTTGGCGTTTCCGAAGTTCCGGGAGAACCAATGGGTCGTCCAAAATACAAAGATGAGGTATTAAAAGCCAATGAAGAAACGGTAAAAGTTGCCTTTCATAAATTTGCAAGCGAACTTCGCTCTCTATCTTTTAGTGAGGGGGAACGAGCAAGGATCGAAGTACTCAATGGAACTGCTAAAAATGGACTTGCCAGATACGGTAAGGTGCTCCTGAATGATAAGGGTCTGAAAGTTCTCTCCGTTGACAATGCTTGGGATTCTAGTTTTAAATCCAGTATCATCTTAAACCGCTCCGGAAATACGCAGTACACCGATCTTATCTCAGATACTTTCCAAGGACGAAGAGTTTACTTCGCTCTTAGAAAAGATTTGGGACTGGATGCAACTGTGATCCTCGGAGAAGATTTTCAAAATTCTAAGGATTAAAATGCCAAATATCAGTGCCGAAACATTAGATCATCTAAAGAAAATTAAACAGACGTTAATTGACAAAAAATGTGAAAATATACAGTTTTTGGATCTAAAAGATGTTCATAGTTATTTATCTATTTTTGTATTAGCAACAGTCAAAACGGAAACACAAGGTAGATCTTGTGCTAAAGATATTGATAAATACATGAAACCATTAAAACTCGCCGTCAAAAGACAAAACCTTGCCGATCTTCCGAAAGATGCGACAGGTTGGATACTTTTGGATTACGGTGAAATTTGTGTACATATCATGACTGACGAAATGCGAACCTATTATTCATTGGATCGTCTTTGGGGAGACGCCACTCCTATTGTTGTATAAGAGTGAGTGTTTCTTCCCAGTTGTCTTTAGGTAATTCACAAGAAAAATTGCGACAAACATAATATAAAATACCAGAACCTGCACCTCTTCCACTTAAGAGTTCCAGTTCTTGTGATAATTCCTTTGCCCTAGATTCTTCAATCACTAACCAAACTAGGTTAGGATCTTTTATCATGGATAATTTATTTTTAATCATTCGAATTTCTTTAGGGTCTTTGTTTTTATAAACCACTAGAACTTCTTTGGATGGGTATTGGAATTTTTGGAATGCTGAAATCATTGATGGATAACTTAAAGAATTTTGTGTTAGTTCCGGAAGAAAATATGCAAAAATTGAATCTGCTTTTTTTTGTAGATCCCATTTTTTAAAACCCCAGGAATTTAAAAGATAGAACAAATGTAAGATGGTAGAGTTCCCCGAAGGTTCAACACCATCGTAACCTTCGATCGTGCGCACAATCAAATCTTCATTGCCGTGAAAAGATTCGAAAAAAGGTCCAACCTTAGATTCAAAATTGGAAATTAAATATTCTAATGATTTTTTTCCATTTTCATAGGCTGTTCTATCTTCATCTAACTGAAATAGTTTAAAAGAAACCCATATAAATTCGGCATAATCAGGAAGTGTGCCAAAATATTTTGCTTCGCCTTCTCGAAATCTTCTTAAAATCGAGCCGTCATTTCCCAGTAGTTCCTTGGTTATAAACAAATATATCTTTTTGGCATCATTTAGGTATTCTAAATCTCCTGACACTTCGTAAGCACTCAAAAGTGCTCTGATCCATAGGCAGTTCCATGAGGTTAAAATTTTGTCATCTCGCAAAGGACGTATCCTTTTTGTGCGCTCTGTTAATAATTTCTCTTTAGCTTTCTCTAAAAGGTTAAAAAAATCAGTAGTCCATTGGATTCCCTCCGTGTATGGATTTTTGCCTTTAAAGTAAATATTTAAGATGTTTCGGTGTTCAAAGTTTCCTTCTTCTGTGACATTCCAAAACCCTTGGATTACCTCTTTCGAAACGATTTGATTAAACTCGGAATAACCCCAGAGGTAAAACTTACCTTCTTCACCTTCTGAATCTGCATCTTCTGCACTAGCAATCCCACCGGATTCTAAAGTCATGTCCCTTCTAATGTATTTGGCAATTTCACGGATTATATCTAAAAAGAAGGATTCTTCTGTGGCCTTATACAATAAAGAAAGTGCTTCCACAAAAAGAGAGTTGTCATATAACATTTTTTCAAAATGTGGAACTAACCATTCATGGTCTGTCGCATAACGGCAGATTCCTCCACCTACTTGGTCATAAATTCCACCAGACTTCATTGCGTAAGCAGTGTTAAAAGCCATCTCAAGAGCGCGCGGTTCTTTTTTTAATAAATAGAAATCAGTAAGAAAACTAAGAGCCATACTAGGAGGAAACTTATTCACTGAATTAGTTTTGAAGCCAAAATATTCTTTATCGTACACTTGAAGGTAACGTTCAAAGTTTTTTTCGATGATTTCTTTGCCCGGAACTATTCCTTCATTTGATCTTGATTCATTTTCTCGTAAATACTGAGTCAAATCACCTGCGGCAGTGACGAGTTCTTCTCTTTGGTTCTTCCATGCCTCGGAAACCAACCTAAGAACCTCTTTAAAACTCCTTTTGCCGTAACGATTTTCTGGAGGAAAATAGGTTCCCCCAAGAATTGGTTCCTTCGAGGGAGTGAGAAACATATTCAGTGGCCATCCGCCTTGGGTTCCCATCGCATGGAGTGCATCCATATAAATTTTATCAATGTCAGGTCTTTCTTCCCTGTCTAACTTTATGCATACGAAATCACGATTTAAAACCTCCGCAGTAGAATCGTCTTCAAACGATTCCCGCTCCATCACATGGCACCAGTGGCAGGTTGAATATCCGATGGACAAAAGGATGATTTTATCTTCTTTTTGGGCTTTTTCGAAAGCTTCTGTCCCCCAAGGAAACCAATCTACGGGATTGTGTGCATGTTGTAACAGGTAAGGACTTTTTTCATGAACCAAACGATTCGGTTTTTTCGACATATTTGCCACAATGCACTCCCAGAAACTATGGTTTCTCTACGTAGCTTTTTACATTTTAGGTTGATTGACAACATTGATTTTTTCATCTTGTCTGTGTAAGGGGTTTAAGAAGTTTCCATTGAATCATAATATTTTGACAACCCCAGGTTTTTTCATAAATTCTCGAAAGTTGACCAGTTGGTTAATATCTTTAAGTCTACTTAGTTTCCCAGTTTTTGCGGAATCTGACTTTGAAGAGGATGTGAAAAGGATGCAGCTTTCCCAGTGGGAAAATGGCAATACAGTTCCGGAATTCCTTGAAAATGGAAACGGACCAAAAAAACTGCGACTCACCATTTCTCAAGCCATCGAACAAGTGATTGAGAATAACACCATTGTCCAAAACGCAAAATTAGAAATTGTAAAGGCAGATAGTCCAGAATGGAAAAATGAATCCAAGTATACTTGGAAAGCTTTAGCCAGTATCCAATCAGCCAAACAACTTTTTCCAGATAACAGAAACAACATCTTTGCGGGAACCGTTCGTTCCCAGGATAAAATCTCAGCCGGTATTGAAAAACAGTTCAAAACAGGTACCTATTTCAAATCTGAAATCAGTACAATTCGGTATGACGTAAACGCTTTTGAAAATCCCAATGCGCAAACGGCAGCTTTTGGAAGTTTATTGGCAGCTCCTCCTATGTATACGGGCGCACTTTCAGTAACTCTTTCGCAGGAATTACTGAAATACGGGTTTGGAAAAAACGAAGAAGATAAGGAAAAACTTCTAAAAAATCAAACCTTACTTGTCCGTGAAAATTATATTGGTATCCTAACTCAGCTTGTTGTAAAAATCCTTATCGACTATTGGTCTCTCACTATTGTCGATTCGCAAATAGGTACATACGAAAAGGTTGCAAAAAATACGGAAGAGATCCGTCGTCTGACTCTTCGTAAAGCAGGACTTGGATTATCTGAAGGTTTTGAAGTGAACCAATGGAACCAGGCCTATCTAAGAACACAGTCATTATTAGAAAAAGCAAAAGTAGATCGAATCGAAGCCGAAAGAAATTTAGTCCGAATTTTAAATGTGGATACTGGTTCGTCGATTGAAGGGGTTACTGATCTAAGTGAAACCTTGCCAACAGGAATCGATCTAAAGGCTGACAAAGAATATGCACTTTCTCGTAGAACTGATTATCTTATCTTAAAAAGAGAAAGAGAAATTGCGAAATTAGCCCTCAATACTGCACTTGCGGAAGATGATCCTTCACTACTCGCAAGTTTTACCTATAGTTCCATCGGTCAAAATTTTCTCTCCCCACAAGAGAACTTTATAGCAAGGCAACGAGGAATCACTTCCTTGAATTACCCACAAATTTTGGCTGAGTTAAAAATGTCTTATCCTCTTTGGGATTTAGGTATCAAGGCTGGAATCCGTGATGCAGAAACGAATTTAAAAGTGAATGAGCTAAAAATCCAAAATTTGGAACAAGAGATAACGCAAGAAATTGACATTCGGTATGAAGCATTAATTGCAAGCCATGCTTTACTCAAAGATTTAATCAAAACAAGAAAAGAAACAGAGATTTTTTATAATGGTCTTATGGAACGTTTTCGCCAAGGTCGTTATACAGCCGTTAACGTAAAAAACGCTCTTGATAGTTTGGCAAATGCAGAACTTGCTGTAACACAGGCAAAGATCAACTTTAATATAAATTTAGTTAGATATGAACTCGCAAAAAATTCTCTTTTTGAAAAGTATGGGCTCGATTTGTATTCTATTTTAGATGAAGTTGAAAAAAGGGCCAAACAAGAATCCGATAAATTATGAAAGTTTATCCTTCGCATAGAAAAGAGGAAATGGTTCGTTATAGACGTACTTTCCATCAGTTTCCAGAACTCAAATATGAAGAAAAAGAAACTGCCTCTTTTGTGAAGGAACATTTAGAATCTTTAGGTTTCCAAGTGGAATCCGGAATTGCAGAAACAGGCCTTGTGGCATTATTTGATTCTGGAATTCCAGGAAAAACTGTTCTTGTACGTGCTGATATGGATGCTCTCCCTATCCACGAAGAAAATCACCACGAATACAAAAGTAAAAATCCAGGGAAAATGCATGCCTGTGGCCATGATGGACATACAAGCATACTTATGGCACTTTCTTCGGAACTAAAAACAGCCTTTTCTGAATTTGTTCCCAAAGGTAGAGTTCTACTTTGTTTTCAACCTGCCGAAGAAGGTGGATCCGGGGCTGATAGAATGATTGCCTCTGGAATTCTTGAACGTTATAAAGTGGATTCTGTTTTTGCCCTTCATGTTTGGAACCATATTGATCTAGGGAAAGTCGGTGTCGTCAACGGAACGATGATGGCATCCGTAGACGAATTCAAAATTACTGTGAAAGGGACTTCTGGACACGGTGCCATCCCCCAACACACGGTTGATCCCATCGTGGTAGGTTCCCATTTAGTCACTGCCTTACAAACCTTAGTTTCCCGAAACGTTGATCCTCTAGAACCCTGTGTCGTAACTGTAGGTTCCTTTCACTCCGGAAATGCATTTAACGTCATTCCCGAAACCGCAACTTTGCACGGGACTGTTCGTACCTATTCCAAATCGGTTTATGAAATGATTCCCAAACGAATGGAATCTCTTGTAAACCAAGTCGCGGCTGGATTTGGAGCCAGAGTTGAATTTGAATACAGTCGAATTGACAAACCTACTATTAATGACCCGGCAATGGCTGAGATAGTCAGATCTGCGGCAAAAAATGTTCTCGGAGAAAATTGCCTCACAGAAGAAAACACAAGGACTATGGGAGGAGAAGATTTTTCTGCCTTTCTTATGGAGCGCCCTGGATGTTATTTTTTTATTGGTTCTCGGAACGAAGCTAAAGGATTTATTCATTCTCATCATAGTTCTTTTTTTGATTTCGATGAAGATGCCCTCCCCATTGGTCTTTCTGTTATGAAAGAAGTAATTAGAACCTACCTTTTAAATTCCTAACAAATAAAATAAATCTTGCCGGTTTTAAGCCCAAGCCTATTAGTTAGACATCTAACCATTTTTAGAGGATTTATATGATTTCATTTGAACAAATAGACGGAATCGGTTTTATCCGATTGGGTATTAACGACAAGAACAGTTTTTCTAACGAATCGTTTTTGGAATTAAAAAAAGCGATACAAACAGCAAAAGATTCCAATTCCAAAGCCATTGTTTTAAAAAGTGAAACGGCTGGAAGTTTTTCCTTGGGCTTAGATCTGACTACGGTTAGTACGATGGATCTATCTAAAGATTTAGCACCCTTCTTAAATTTGTTTTATGACAACTTAAAAAGTCTTTTCACTCTACCTGTCCCAACTATTGCTGAGATATCAGGTCACGCATTGGGTTATGGCGCAATGTTAGCACTTGTTTGTGATTACCGTTATGCAACAGAAGACATCCGATTTGGATTACCTGAAGTAAAAATTGGAATTCAAGTTCCATCCTTTATTTATGCTCTTCTTGGGGAAGCCGTGGGATATGATGCAGCAAAACGCCATGTGCTTTTAGGTGATGCTTTTAAAGCAAAAGAGATGCCAAGTTTGTTTGAAGAAATAACGGGAACAGAGGAAGATCTAAAGAAAAAGTCTAAATCACTCCAAACCAAATTAAAGAAAAATTCTTTGTCTGCCATGAAGGATACAAAATTAGGAATTCTGAATGTTCAAAAAAACATTTTAGCCCTGATTGAAACAGATATTGAAGCAACGATCCAAAGTATCCAATCCAAAGATGCACAGGAAGGAATTTCTGCTTCGGTGCAAGTGAGAAGGCCTGTATTCACATCCTAAGGTAAATAAAAAATAAGAATCCTTTAATATTCCTTTTTATTTCTAATGTGTTTATAAATGACTTCGAGGATAGGATACAGAATATCCTCGTTTTCTTTTGTGATTCCCCAAGTTTGTAACGAAAGAAGTTTGGCAGAAATGGTCACAATTTTCTTTCGTATTTTTTTCCCATCCTTTGACAAGAGGAGAGCCCACTCCCTTCCATCACTTGGAGAGGGATTTCTTTCTACAAGGCCTTCTTTCACCAATCTGTTTACGAGAACCGTACAAGTAGGTTTTGTTTTTTCTATGGTTTTTGCAATTTGAGTCATATTGATAGGAACTGTACTTCGCAAAAGAAAAGTTAGTATTTCAAAATGAGAAGTAGTGAGTCCGGGATAACCCAATTTTTCCATTTCAAAACGTACAATCTCTGCAATTTCCGAACTAATTCGATCAAAATACCTAACCGAACGAAATCGTTTGGGAAGTTCTCGACTCATGAAATTGATACTAAATTAAAAAAAAATAAAATCATTAAGCTTTGAGAGCCTCAATTTCCGAAATTTCTTTCGGGATTGATTCCGTTAAATTCACTGGATTTTTACCTTGTATCAGAATATCATCTTCAATACGAATTCCGATTCCTCTAAATTCTTTCGGTACCGAATCATCCGTAGGGTCAAAATAGAGTCCTGGTTCGACAGTCACCACCTGACCATCTTTAAGTGGTCTAGACTTTCCTTCTAAAAAATATCTTCCTACATCATGTACATCCATTCCTAAGTAATGGCCTGTTAGGTGCATATAAAATTTACGGTAAGTTCCCTTCTCGATAATTTCTTCTAAACTGCCTTTTAAAAAACCCATTTCTCGTAGACAATCGCTGAGGAACCTAACGGTTTTTTCATGTATTTCATTAAAAGCGATACCTGAGATGGAATTACGTATCGCATTCTTCTGTGCATACAAAACAATTTCATATATTGTTTTTTGCGCTTCCGTGAATTTTTTGCCCACTGGAAAAACACGTGTGACATCCGCTGTATAATAATTCCATTCAGCACCCGAATCCACGAGTACCAAATCCCCTTCTTTTAAAATATCGTCATTACTCACATAATGAAGGATACAGGCATTTTTTCCAGAGGCAACAATATGCCCATAACCACCGCCAATCGATCCGTATTTTAAATATTCATGATCGAGTAAAGCTTCCAATTCATATTCATACATTCCTGGTTTACTTTCTCGCATAATGCGCATATGGCCCAGTTTTGTGATTTCTGCTGCATTTTTTAAGAGTGAAATTTCTTCTTTGGATTTAGTGAGCCTTTCTTCGTGTAAAAAATTGGGATGTTCGATGCGGTGTGGTCCAAATTTTCCTTCCCTTGCTCTCTCCGAAAGATTACGACATTCAGAGATTAGTTCCCGGTCACGGTCTGGATTTTCACCAAAAAAATAATACAAAGTATGATTCCCAATTAAGATGGCAGGTTTTTCTTTTTCCCAATCGGTTAAGTCATAAGTAAAATCTAAACCTAACATGGATTTGATTTTTTCTTTTCCGAGCCTAATACCTGTCCAAATTTCTTTTTCTTTATCTTTGGGTAAACAGAACATTCCTGTAATGTCTTTTGTGATCACTAAAATAGAATCTTCTTCTGTAATTCCTGTTAGGTAATAGAAGTCTGAATTTTGTCGAAACTTATACTCTACATCACGATTTCTGATTTTATGGTTTGCCGCAAAAAGGATAAAAATTTCCCCTTTTTTCAACTTTTTCTGAATGTTTGTGAGCCGACTTCGATATAATTTAGAGTTGTATTCTTTTGTTTTTTTATTTGGTAATTTCATACTTTAATGATTTCCTCTAGGGCTTCAAAAATGCGAACAGGGTTTTGATCCATCATACAACGAAAATGTCCTTCCGGACAGATTCTTCCGCCATGAATTCCGCAAGGCCTGCAATTAAGACCTTGTACTTCCATAATTTTATGTTGGTCCGAAAGGCTTCCATAACCAAACGCAGGTATGGTTGCTCCATAAAGCATCACAGTAGGAGTATTAAAGGCAGAAGCAAAATGGATAGGACTCGAGTCATTGGAAATAATGGCTTTGGCATTTTGAATCCAAACCATCAATTCTTTTAAGTTGGTTTTCCCCACAAGAGAAAGCAACCGGCTCCGTTCCCGAAGTTGTAATGGTTCTGTTTTCATCAATCGAAAGATAGTGTTTTCAATTTCTAAATCTGCTTTGCTTCCAATTAAGATAACTGTTTCTTTTCGTTTGCGAAGAATTTGGGTAATGACACTTACAAATTTTTCTTCTGGCATACGTTTGGTTTCCCAAAGGGAAGATGGAGCCACAAGAATGTATCCCTCCTCATTGTTTAAAATATCCTTTTTGGTTTTAGAAAAGGATTCTTCCTCTAGTTGGCCTGGAAATAAATAAGGGCGTCTTTCTCTTCCTTTTGGAAAATCATATTCCTCAAATAAAAGAGAAAAAAGTTTTTCTACTTCATGTGGACCTTGTTTTGGTCTTTGCACTGTTTTTGTATGCAAAAAAGAAAAACCAGATTCTTTATATCCAATACGTATGGGAGCTCTTGTAAGATAAGATAACAAACTCGAGCGAAAAGAAAAATGTGCCGAATACACTTTGTTAAATGATTCTTTCTTGAGCAAACCAGCAAAATGTAAAAAGGCAAATGGATTTTTTTTGATCCGCTTTTTGTCGAGTGACCAAACCTTTGTTATATCTGGATTATTATCTAATACAGATTCTGTCCCCGCATTCACAAGTACATGGATTTCCGCCCCTGGGTGTTCCGTTTTGACCGCATGGAAAAACGAAGTGGATAGGATCAGGTCACCTAAAAAGGCAGTTTGGATGATCAGTATTTTTTCGGGCATCAGGTTCTTTCTAATATCGACACAAAGTTGTTTGTAGCAAGTCCACCTATACTTTGTGCTACTGCCAACCGCTTTTCCGGCCATTCCTCAAAGAAGCGGCAAAGTTCGACAATTTGTGCCAGGCCCGAAGCACCCACGGGATGGCCTCTTGATTTGAGTCCACCAGACGAATTGATAGGAATTTTTCCCTTAGGATGAGTAAGGCCTGCTTTTACTTGGAATAATGCCTCCCCTCGTTTGAAAAAGCCAGCATCTTCTGCGCCTACTAGTTCAAAGGGAGTGAAAGCATCATGTAATTCCGCAAAATCGATATCCTCTGGGCGAACACCTGCTTCGGAATAGGCCTTTTCAAAAGCTAGGCAATTGGCAAGAAAACTGGGATCTGCGGAAGTAAGGAAAGGCGCAGTTCCATATCCCATTCCTTTCACAGAAATGGAACTTGGATTTTTGGAAAGAATGAGGGCAGCCGACCCATCAGAAAGTGGTGAGATATCATACAATCCCAAGGGACTAGATATCATTGTTTGGTTTTGATATTCTTCCAAAGTTAAATTCTTTTTGATATGGGCTTTGGGATTTTTAAGTCCGTTATCGTGTAATTTTTTTGAAATGGCAAAAAGATCTTCTTCTTTGTATCCATAGTCATTTAAATACTTCCGAGTGATCATAGCTCCACCTTGGGCCATAGACATTCCAAGTGCTCTTTGGGAATCCGATAAAACAGAACCTAACAAAAGATTACTTTCTTCTCGGTTGAGTTGGCTCATTAGTTCCGTTGCCACAACAAGTCCATGATCAAACCTTCCACTTTGAATTAAATTCACTCCCAATTGGAAAGCTGATGCTCCCGAAGAAGAAGCAGTTTCCATCCTTATGGAATATACATCTCGAATTCCCAGTAACCCAGGGAGTTTAGCAGATAAATGGTATTCTTTATTATAAGAATCAGGTGAAAAACTAGCGTAGATGATGAATTGGATTTTGTGAGATTGAAACTCATGTACAGATTGTTTTGCGGTTGCAAAGGACAAATTTAGTTGTGATCCTTTGTGTTTTCCGAATACACTCAATGATGGATTGTGAATGTAAACTTTCTTCATTAGAATATAGTTTAGGCTTGCCTATTCTATGAAAACCAATTATCTTTCCATTTGAAGAGAGAAAATGAGGCTACCCATATGAAGGGAAAAAAAGAAGTAATCGACATTTTAGCGGAAGTTCTAGCGGCTGAACTCACAGCCATCAATCAGTATTTTATTCATGCAAAACTCTGTAAAAACTGGGGATATTTGGAACTTGCAGAATACCTCAGAAAAGAATCCATTGAAGAAATGAAACATGCAGACGAAATCATCGAAAGAATTCTTTTTTTCGATGGCATTCCCGACCTGCAAAAATATCTAAAAATCAATGTTGGCCAAACAGTTCCAGAAATGTTGGACCATGATTTACAACTAGAATACAATGCAGTCGAACGTCTCAACCGAGGAATCGATATCTGTGTGGCTGCAAAAGACAATGGGACTCGTGAACTTTTGGAAAAAATCTTAGTTTCCGAAGAAGAACATATCGATTGGATTGAAACACAAAAATCCATCATTGATTCTATCTCTCTTCCTAACTACTTGGCCCAAAAATTAGGAGATTCGGAATAAAACCTACTCACCCCACTTACCATGCCATTTGCGGAGAAGGTCTTTCTTCGCTTTTGGAGTCCGAATTAAAATCACACCATCTCAAAATTAACAGTTCCAACCGAGGTGGAGTTTTTTTCTCAGGAAAAAAAGAAGATGTGATTCAATTTGCCATTCAAACCAAATTTGCTTCTCGCATCAACTTACAGTTGCTACATGAAAATGCAGAAACCTACGATGAGTTTTATGCCAAAACCTGCGAATTACCTTGGGAAAAATACATTGGCCCAGATGTAAGTTTTCGAATTGATGCAGAAACCAAAGACAAATTAAAAAACTCAGAATTTACAATGCATCGAACCAAAGATGCAGTTCTCGATCGCCTGCGAAGTAAAAAAATTCCGCTTCCTGAAATTGAAAAACGAATGGCAGATATCACCATCGTGGTTCGTTCCCATACTGACAAGTTTAGCATTGAACTTTCTCTTTCAGGAGATCCCGTGGGAAGACGTGGGTACAGACTTTTTGCAGGAAATGCCCCAGTTAGAGAACCCATTGCGCAAGCCATGTTAGAAATATCTGGATGGAAAGAAGGAAATACATTAGTAGATCCTATGTGCGGATCAGGAACTATCCTCATTGAAGCGGCGCTTCGGGAACGTTTGTATGGAGAGATCAATCGGTTTCTATTTGCTGAATCTCCCGTATTCCAAATTCTTTTTCCTACTTATGTATTTTCTGAAAGGAAAAAAGAAAAACCAACCAAACCTCATCTTTTTGGATTTGATATTGATCCAGAAGCTGTTCGTATCGCAAAAGAAAATGCTTATGAAGCCGGAGTGGAAGACTTTGTTTCCTTTGAAGTGGGAAATTGTTTGGAGTTAAAAAACAATTTCGGAAAAGAAGGCCATGTGATCACCAACCCTCCTTATGGAGAACGGATTGGAAAACCAATGGAAGATTTAAAAGAGATGTACTTTCAATTTGGAAAGGTCATCAAAAATGAATTTGGTGGTTGGAAGTTTACAGTCCTTTCAGGCGACTTTTCCCTTCTCGGAAAATTTGGTCTGAAAGAAAATGCACATTTAAGTTTAAAACATGCAAACCTCAAAGCAAAAATTGTGGATTACGAAATCAGAGGGGGGAAATGAATTCCAAAGACGTACTCAGCAGAGTCTTTGAAATCACAAGAGATCCAAGAGATGGTCTTCTTTTCTTAAAGGAATTCCAATCTCTTTCTCCTGAATCCTTTGCCATCCTATATGCCGACACAGAAACTATTTTTGATAGTTCCGAAGCCTTATTTTCTGACCTTAAACTTCTTTACCAACTGGATCTTTTTCCTTTTG
This sequence comes from Leptospira montravelensis, assembly GCF_004770045.1. Lineage (NCBI taxonomy): Bacteria > Pseudomonadati > Spirochaetota > Leptospiria > Leptospirales > Leptospiraceae > Leptospira > Leptospira montravelensis. Next base: position 416,633 of record NZ_RQFO01000004.1, on the reverse strand, counting down.
TCATACTGGAAGTTGATAGTTTTCAATATTTGAAAGTTTTTTTCCCACTCGAACAAACCAATATCGATGGAGAAAAAAGCCTTGGTTTTTCCTACCAAGTCGTAGATCGTAACCTTCCACTCAAAGAAGAAGTCTCAAGGATCATTGCTCAGAAAAAAATACCCATTTTACTCTGGGAGGATGAATCTGAAAAACTTTCTGCACTCATTGACAGATGTCGCTCCATCCTCCATTCTTCAAAGGTTATTTATGTTTCCATCGATGGACCCCTAAAAGAGCCTAACTCTGGTAAGGTGAAATCTATCTTACAAAGAGATTTCCATTTATCTCTTCCGGAAGGGGTGACACTTTCTAGGTCACAGGAGGATTTTTTCCAACTTTCTGAAGACCTATTGTCAAAAATCGAAGATCCAAAATTCAGCATTGTCCTCACTTCCCCCTTTACCCTACTGACTGAACTTTTCACAGTGAAAGGAAGTGGAACACTTGTTAAGCGAAAAAATAAAATTAGAGTTTGTCATTCCACAGAGGATGTGGATATGCCAAGAGTTTTCCAACTCATTGAAGAATCTTTTGGTAAACCTTTAAAACCAGAATTTTACAATACTAAATTTGATGTATTATTTTTAGAAGAGTCCTACAGAGCCTGCGCATGGTTGCAAAAAACAGAGCATGGATTTTTACTTTCAAAGTTTGCTGTCAATGGAGTTGCAAGAGGAGCCGGTGTGGGTCGCGATATTTGGGACCAAATTTTAGAACATTGTAGACCACTATTTTGGCGCAGTAAACCAGACAATAATATCAACAAATGGTATATGTCTATCGCACAAGGAATCGAAAAGGATGAAAGTTGGTATTATTATTGGTTGGGTCTTAACCAATCACTCATTCCCGCTACCATCCAAACCTTAAAGTCACAACCCGAAGATTTTTTTCCAAAATAAAACCAACCATATGCAATCACAAAATGCAGTATTAGTATACGATGGGAACTGTGGGTTTTGCACCCGCCTTGCTAAATCCATTCGCGAAAAAACAAAAGACCAGATAACTATCGTTTCTTTTCATAAACTGACTGACAGTGAGCTGCAGTCGATTCACAAACAACTAAGTAGAGATTTGTGTGCCGGAGAGGTCCAGCTCATTGAATCAGGGATACGTTATCCAGGATTTTTTGCAGTCAGACAACTCATCTGGAAAATGGACATATACAAATACTTTAGTTTTTTATTGTACTTGCCCCTCGTCCCATTTTTGGGAATGGGAATTATGTATTTTTTAAAACGATATAGAATTAAACTTTCGTAAGCCGTTCTTTGTCCAACCGGGAAAGTCCCGTGTAAAAATCTTCCCGAGCGACTAAAGCCAGTAAATTACCTTCTATCACCTGTTTTTTAGATTCCTCGGTTTTTGCTGTTTCTTCAATGAGTTCAAACATTCGTTGGCTATGGCCTTCATCTGCATCCAAATTCACTTGAAAAAATTTACCTTCCGGCAAAGTCATTTCGGTTTTAAGTTTTTTATATGCAGCTGAAATCTGTGAATATTCTAGTTTTAATAAGTATTCGTTTGCAGGTCCCAATGCCCCCAGTCCATAAAAAAATCCTTTCTCTATAATAGATTCCATCTTATCTAAATAAGTTTTTGTTTCTGGCAATAACTGATGGTTTGCAAAATCAAAGTTTAATTTTGTTAAAAATTCAATTAAGATGGATACATGAGTGTCGGCAATTTTACCTTCACCGAGTTCTCCCCAAATATTCTCCACAAGAACTATCTTTGCATTTTGGTCTCTCGTTTTTGCGGCAACTAATAGAAACCAATCCACAAATCCGATGGACACGAAGTATTCTTGGCTTAACCATAAAATTAAGTCATTAAAACTCATAGAGACATTTCGTTCTAATAACCACTGCGACCTGAGGACAGGATGAGTTTCTACATCCTTTTTTAAAGTTTCAACGATATTCATAGGTTTCTATCCTTTGCGTACTTGTAACGATGATGATGTTGGTATTCTAAAAACCCCAATTCCAAACAGTGGTTTAGGAGTTCAGGGTAAGACTTCCCGTTTTTTTCCCATAACAAAGGTAATGTGGAATACACAGAGGAAAAGCCTGGTGTTGCATTCACTTCCAATAGATAAGGGAGATCATTTTCCAATTTAAAATCAATACGAATGTAACCTGAACTTTCTAAGACATTTGCAATTTGTAATGCATAAGTTTGGAGAGAGTTTGATAGTTCTTTTGATACTAAAAAGTCTAAGGATTCCACAAAACTTTCCTTGGATTTTACAAGATCACTATAAACGAATCCAGGATAATCAACAAAGGCAGGGACCGTGGCCATGTAACTCCCTTTGTTTCCGATTACACCGATCGTAAGCTCCCTTCCTGAAAGGTAAGGTTCAACAAGGAGGTGATTGTATTTTTTAAGAAGAGTTGGTATTCGTTTTTCCCAATCTGATGTTGTTTGGATCAGGTTTTCTTCTCCAATTCCAATACTAGATCCTTCTCCATTTGGTTTTACAAATAAAGGAAAGTTCTCCGGCGGAGTATGATTTTTATCTTTCACAAGCCAAAAATCAGCAGTAGGAATTCCAAAGGATTTCAATAATAGTTTGGTTTTATATTTATCTAAGGTGAGGGTTTGGACGGAAGCGGAACTTCCAGTATGAGGAACTGCCAAATATTCGCATAACGCTGGTATGTAGGCTTCTCTATTTGGCGAATGGTATCCTTCCACAAGATTCCAAACGATCCAACGGCTTCTGTCTCCTATGGGAATGTTACAGAGAACAGAAGTGATCTCTGTAGGATTTGATAAAACAGCTACTTCATAACCCAATGCCTGGATGGTAGTTTCCATTTTTTGGATGGTCTCTTCGGATTCCCATTCCTGAGAAAGTTCAGGTGTGTTTGGATCATAAATATCGCAAGCAAGGATAACCGTACCTTTCATAATCCAAGTGTCTCCAACTCTTTTTCACTCAAAACAGGATAATAAGATTCTTTATTGGAATCAATTGGTTCAAAAGATAAATGGATTTTTTTGGTGACTGCCGATCGAAATACGTGTTGACGCGTTTTTGGATTGTACCCCAAATACCAGTTAGGTGCAATGGTGATTTTTCCACCTCCACCAGGAAGGTCGTTTACAAATTGCGGAATCCCCATCCCTCCAATTTTTCCCCTCATATATTCTACAATTTCAATTCCACGAGCCAGTGGAGTTCGAAATCCTCTGGAACCTGGAATGAGTTCTGGATCATATAGATAATAAGCACGAACCCGCATCTCTAGCAGTTTTTTATGAAGAGTAAGCATAGTTTCTTCTTCATCATTGATGCCTTTTAAAAGAACGGACTGGTTGCCCACAGAAACTCCTGCTTTTAATAAACGAAGGATAGCTTCTTTCGATTCTTTTGTGCATTCTTTGGGATGGTTGAACTGGGTATTACAAAATATGGAAAGTTTGTCGTTATTATAAGTTTCTATGATTTTGCATAAAGACTCTGTGATGCGAAATGGCAAAGTGACTGGATTTCTTGTTCCCAATCTACAAATTTTTACATGAGGGATGGAATTTAATTCCGAAAGGATCCACTCAAGTCTAACATCTGCTAAGTTTAAAGGGTCTCCACCGCTAATGACTACATCTTCAATTTCTGGATGGTTACGTATGTAATCGAATGCCTTTTCCAAATCCCCTTTTTCCATTCTTTCTTCACTCGAGGATACCTTTCGACCACGCATACAATGACGGCAATACACACTACAAGAATGGTTAGAAAATAAAAGCACCCGATTGGGATACATATGGGTCAGTCCACGAACAGGACTTAGTCGTTCTTCATCCAAAGGATCGGCACTTTCTTCCGAAGAGAGAACTGCTTCTTCCGATCTAGGGACAATCATTTTTCGTATCGGGCAATTGGGATCGTCTGGACTAGACAAAGATAGATAATATGGGGTGGTAGAAACATGCAAACGAATGGTTTCTTTAATTCCTATGATTTCAGATTCCGAGAGAACAAAATACCGAGAAAGTTCTTCACCTTTCACTCGATTTTGTAACTGCGAGGTAGGATCCGTCCAATTTGTCCGGGAATACAACTCTTCGCGTGCCTTTAGAACATCTGATAAACTGCTTTGCACGAGCATAACTTCCAATTCCTTACTTGCCAAGAGACCGCCAAATTCTTTTCTGGTGGTAATGCAAGAAAACCGCCTGGGGGAAATCCGCATGGTCGCCTTCGATGTCGATGGGACCTTATTTTCCTCAGAATCCATAATCTTTAAGACGTATGTGCAGGCAATCGAAGAGTTTGCGCAAAAGACGGGAAAAATCACGTCCTTACCCAGTCACGACCAGATTATGAATGAAATTGGAAAACCAGTCCGCACCATCTTTAAAAACCTTTTGCCGGAGCTTCCTGAACCCGAAAGGGACCAAATTTCGGGAAGGGTTCTAGACCTTCTCTGTGACTCGATCCGTAGCGGTGGTGGGGATTTTTATGCAGGTGTTGGATCTACCATCCATTATCTCAAAGAAAAGGGATACACCATCACTTGTGCCTCCAACGGAAGAAAAGCTTATATAGAAACCGTTTTGGATACCGCAGGCGTTTTACAATACTTTGAACCTATCGTAGTCATCAACCAAGACACCATTCATACTAAGGGAGAAATCCTCGCAGAGTATGTTCGCAAATACAATTTAGAACCTAGTTCCATTGCCATGATTGGGGACAGACATAGTGATTGGGAAGCAGCAAGAGAAAATGGATGCCCTTTTGGCTTTTGCACTTACGGACATGGCCTTCCCGGCGAAATACCTGATTTTGATTGGAAATTTAACGATTTACCCACTTTAAAAGAATTTTTTTAAATTCGAAACTCACAGCTTTTCCGACATTGATACTGTGGCGGTACACCCCCAAATCCAAGAAGACAAATGGAAATCATTACGCTATTTAATTGGCGGGATCTTTCTTGTACTGGTTCTTATCGAAAAATCAATGGGATTTGATCCCAAAGCCACAGGAAATTTCCTTCCCAAACAAGGCTTTCGCAATCTTGGAAAGTCACTTGAAAAATCCAAATTTGCAGAACCATCCGATCCCTTTTCTAAAGAAACTTGGGAAGAGGATTTAAACTGGGAAGAAGAAGTATTGACCCAAACCTTCCCCGATGCAGACCCAAAACAAAAACCCCATTCAAAACTAATCGATGATACCATTCCAGAAATCACTCTTCCAGAGGATCGTTTTCCAGGTGCCGGCAAACGCCTGCAAGCGGATGCAGGTTACTTATCCGTATATTTCCTAAAATTTTATGGAACAGGAAAGAATAGTCAGTCCCAACTAGTCAAACTATCTAGGGAATTTCAGGGCGGCGACCCCATTGCCTTTTTATTCCAAGAGTTAACCAAAGGTCCCAATCCAGAAGAAAAAGGAAAAGGGGTTCTTTCGGCCTTGTCAAAAAAAATCCGTATGGAGCCAAATTATCGATTGGAAAACGGAATCCTTCACCTTTCCATTTCGGAAGATATTGGTTATGGAGGGAGTATGGAGATCTTAAAAGACAGACTAGACCAAATTGCCTTTACCATGATTGGAAATTTTGGAATCAAAGGAGTGGTACTATATTCTAATGGGGAAAGGATTCGAACTTTAGGAAGTGATGGTTTGACCATGCCAGAAGTTCTAGCCAAAACCCAAAGAAAGGTAATCATTTTTTGATCCATGAAATGGTTTACAGATCTTAGATTTTCTGTAACTTTAGCTCTGGCTCCATATGCGTAGGCATACATTTAAAAGATATTTCTTTGTTTTTCGTAAAATGTTTTTACGAACCTACCATCCTAGTTTCACCGCCACCAATATTTCCGATATAGGCTCTTCTTTACAGATTTTTAGTGTGATGACGGCCTTTACTTCCATCATCTCTCTTCTGTTTGTCGATTCCCTTGTCCGAACCAAGGAAGCTAGTTTCTGGATTGCTTTTTTTCGAATCTCATCCCTTGCCATTTGTTTCTTTGTGTATCTCTTTGGTAGAAAAAGAGTCAAATTATACCAAAAACATATCTATGGAATCACAAGCCTTGTTCTCATTGGATTAATTTTACTTTATATACCGATGATGGTGTATGATAAACCAAACCACGCATATTACCTGTTTGGTTCTGCGATTGTGATCGCCAGTGCATCGATTCTTCTTTGGATCGAGCCGTTTCGGATATTACTTCTATCCACTCTTTATATTGCAGTATTCATTCCCTTACATTTAAACTTTTCGCGTATCCAAGGTTTTGATCGTTTTGTTTTTTACCAAGACGTACTCATTGTATCCTTTTTACTTGCCTTTGGATTTGTGGCTAACCTCCTTATCAACTACTGGAGATTTGAAGAATATAGAGTAAAGGCAAGGTTACGTATCACTGTAGGAAAATTACTTCGGATCAACCAAAAAATCGAAGACCTCTCGCGAGTGGATTCGATGACAGAACTATTTAACAGACGTCATCTGCTCGAGCAGTTTGATCTCTATAAAAAAAGATCCAACCGAGAAGGTTTTATTATTGGACTTGTGATTTTAGATTTGGACCGACTCAAAGCAATCAATGACAAGTATGGTCACAAACAAGGTGACCTTGCCATCCAAGCCTTTGCCAAAACGGTAAAATCCAGAACAAGAATTACAGACATTGCTGCTCGAATTGGGGGGGATGAGTTTTGTTTATTAGTCTCTCCTATCGATAAAGAGGGATTACAGGTGCTTGCCGAGTCGATTCGAGAAAAATTGGAACGTTTGCAAATTCCCATCCACAACCAACCGGGGGAATCGCTTACCTTAACTGTTTCGATTGGGGCCACGCTTTTCCGACCGGAAGATGATCCGAGTTTTGACGAACTTTACCATAAAATTGATACAGCGCTCTATACCTCAAAAAATGAAGGAAGAAATCGAATCACCCTCATCGAATCTTAAAAAAAAGATCGACAAGTTTGGATAAGGTCCTTATTGTTGAAATTGAGACTGATTCTCAGTTTATGTCCAAAACGGATAAGGTGTAAAACTTCCAAAGATGGGTGAAAGCCCGTCTTTTTTTTTATTCCGCACCGACTCGATTGCCATCGTAATTTTCTTCATAAAGTAAGTTCCTTCGGATGGGTTGAAATCCCCCTTCTTTCAAAAACTTTCTGGCTTCCTTTTCTGTTTTTAATCCAAAAGAACGAAGTACATTTTCTTCAATGACAACCGAGGAGATATCATCAGCCCCGGAATAAAGTGCCAGTTGCCCGACTCCTTTTCCAAGCACCATAACTGATGTTTCAATATGTTTGATATTATCTAAAAAGATACGACAGATTCCAAGAACCTTCAAATACTCATGTGTAGGAACTGGCCTTACTTTAAACCGTTTGGTTTGTGGTTGGAAGGTCCAAGGAATAAAGGATAAAAATCCACCTGTACGATCTTGCAGGTCACGAACCACTCGTAAGTGTTCAATCACTTCTTCTTCTGTTTCTTCTGAGCCAAAAACAACATTGGCAGATCCAAGAAGTCCCACTTCGTGGCAGGTTTCCATCGCCCTAACCCATTCGGATACGGTAGCCTTTTTAGGTGAGATAATTTGACGCATTCTTTCTGTCAAAATTTCTGCACCGGCACCCGGAACCGAATCAAGACCTGCTTCTTTTAAGATTAATAATACTTCACGGAGAGGTTTTCCTGTAATGGTTTCTAAATTGATCACTTCCACAGGAGAAAAGGCTCGGATATGCATGTTGGGGTATTTTGTTTTTACAGTGCGAATTACATCTAAATAATAATCAAAGGGGAGATTCGGATACACACCACCTTGAAGGAACATTTGGTCGGCTCCTTCTTCCACAGCGTAATCCATTTTTTGCAAGATCTCTTCTTTGGAGAGGACGTACCCTTTTCCATTTCCAATTTCATCCATAAAGGAACAAAAACTGCATTCGACATTACAATAATTGGTGTAATTCACCACTCGAAACATGGTATAACTAGCTTGGGTGTGCGGTCTGACCTTTTCGCGGAGAAACCTGGCCACCATTTGGATTTTAAGGAAATCACCTGTTTTGTAGAGGATGAGGGCCTCTGCAGGAGAGATACGTTTACCTTCTACGGCATTCAAAAGAACGGCATCTGCAGGGTCATTTGGGCTTAGGGAAAAAGAGGCTAAATTCATGATCTCTACCTACTTGGACAGGAAATCTGCTGACAGATCCCTGTAAAAACCGAATTTTCCTGGACATTCATTTTTCTATACAAATCCTAGGAAATACCAAACACCTTAAGGGCATAAACATAAATGGATATCGGAAGAATACTCTTTCACCTATTATTCACAGCATTTTTCGTCGTGGCAAACATTGTCTTTGTACGCGCCATCCTTTACAGGCTCGGACTCATCTTCAATGGTCGTCCTGCTTTCTTCAATGAAGATGCGAAAAAGAACCTAAATATTGGATTTCGTTTAAAAAGTTTTTTAATAAACGTTGTCCTACAAAAGAAAAATTTCCGAGAACCAGTGCGCGGTATCATGCACGCATTTGTATTCTACGGATTTCTTGTGTATACCATCCATACCACAAGCCAAATGGTTGCTGGTGTATTTGGCTATGTAATGGACGATCCTTACAAATTTGCTCTTCCAGATTTTCTTTTCGGAGAAGCGGCAAACCATATTTATGAACAAGCAGTAAACTATGTTTCTATCCTGGTTTTAACCGGTCTTGGATTCTTTGCTTGGAGACGTTGGATCAAAAAGGCCAAAGGTCTTGATGTTCACTCTCCAGCCTCTGCGATCGTGATCAGCATGATTGCCACACTTATGGTTACCACCTTACTTGGGAATGGTGCTAAAACCGTTGCGGCTACTTACTTCACTCATGCAGGTCTTATTGATGGAGCCATCGGTTCCGTTTGGGAATCTATCGGTGTTGCAAACTCTTCTGCCGATATCGTTTTCCAAATCATGTGGTGGGGCCATATCATCACTGTATTCTCGTTTATGTTGTATGTTCCTACATCTAAACATGCTCACTTAATTTTTGCACCTTTTAACTACTTCCTTGCAACTGACACTCCTAAAGGCCAACTTTCTAAACTCAATTTAGATGATGAAAATGCAGTTTGGGGATCAAACCGTGTAGAAGATTTCCCTTGGCCAAACTTACTTGACGGTATGTCTTGCATTGAATGTGGCCGTTGCCAGGTAGAATGTCCTGCCAACAGAACTGGAAAAGTTCTAAATCCAAAAGCCATCATTGTAGAACTCAAACACCAAATGTTAGAGAAAATGCCAGAAGTAGCAGCAGCTCGTGCTGGGAAAACTCCAGAAGAAGCAGCGGAAGCAGTTGCGGCATTAGAAACGGGAGTCATCAACTCACACGAAGGCCTGAGTGAAGAAGCACTTTGGGGATGTACAACTTGTTATGCGTGCGTCGAAGCTTGCCCAGTGGGAAATAACCAAGTAAATGCTATTATTGAAATGCGCCGTCACTTAGTTCTTGCCGAATCTAAAATGAGCCCAGAACTTCAAAAAGCATTCACAAACATGGAAAATAACTCCAATCCTTGGGGTGTTGGCGCTCATACAAGAGCTGACTGGGCTGAGGGACTCAATGTAAAAGTCCTTTCAGAAGCAGAAGACAAAAATGTGGATGTACTCTATTGGGTAGGTTGTGCAGGTGCTTTTGATGAAAGAAACAAAAAGATCTCTCGTGACTTTGTTAAAATCATGCAAAAAGCGGATGTGAACTTTGGAATACTAGGAACCGAAGAAGGATGTTCTGGAGACTCGGCACGCCGAGGTGGTAACGAATATCTTTACCAAACATTAGCACAAACCAACGTAGACACCATCAACGGATACGGTATTAAAAAAATTGTAACGGCTTGTCCACATTGTTACAATACTATCAAAAACGAATACCCTCAATTTGGTGGTAACTTCGAAGTCATCCACCACTCCGAGTATATCAACCAACTATCAAAAGACGGTAAAATTGATGTGAAAGTGGCAGATGATGCTAAAACTGGAAAATATACTTACCACGACTCTTGTTACATCGGTCGTTATAACAACAATTACGACAACCCTCGTGATGTTGTGAAAAAAGTATCCGGTGGGAAAATTGAGGAAGCAGTAGACCATCACTCCAAAGGACTTTGTTGTGGAGCCGGTGGAGCGCAATACTGGATGGAAGAACACGTGGATGAATCCAATCCAGAAAGTATGCGTGTCAATAGCAAACGTACAGGACAACTTCTTGATACAGGTGCTACTACCATTGCCACTGCTTGTCCATTCTGTATCACAATGATTACAGATGGTGTGAAAGCTGCTGAAAAAATTGATTCTGTAAAAGTGAAAGACATTGCAGAGTTAGTAGCTGAGAACATCGACTAACAACATCTAGGTCTTTGGGAAAAATGAAACTTCATAATTCCCTAAAGACCAATTTAGTTTTTAATTGGAAAAGGTGGAGGGAAACTTCCGCCTTTTTTATATGTAAGTTTCGAAAATTTCCATATACCTCCTTTCTTTTATTTCTATTAATCATACAGCTATTATTTTCTAATTCCTTATCTGCTGAATCCAAAAAGGTCATTCATCCACCGGAAGGTGATGGAATTACTATCATTGTAGAAAAAGGACAAACACTCAGTATCATTTCGAAAACCTATTTAGATGATCCAAGGAAGTGGAAGGAACTACTCAAATCCAATCAAATTGATAATCCGAATCTTATCATACCTGGAATGAAATTATGGATCCCTGCAAGTTTGGGAAAAAAACCACTAGCGGATCTACAAAGGTATTCAGGAAAAACGGAAGTTTTGAAAGTTTCGCAAAAAAGTGCCGACTGGGCGGGAGCAACAATTGGTGAAGGTCTATATGCCAAAGATGAAGTAAGAACCTTTAAAGATTCAGAAGCACAATTCCTTTTACTATCAGGATCTCGATTTGAGGTTACAGAGAATAGTCATGTGATTATGGAAAAAGGAAAATCGGATTCGGAACCAGACGAACTTTATCTTAGAAAAGGAAGGATACGTTCCATCATACAAAAAAAACCATCCACGAACCAACGGATGTTTCTTTTAAAAACTGATTCTGCAGTATCCGAAGTAAAGGGAACGGATTTTCTCACCGAAGTGGATTCTTCTGGTAACACCACTCTCAGCTGTTACGAAGGACTTGTGGCTGTGACGGCACAAAATATTACTGTCAATGTTCCAGCTGGCTTTGCCACCTTTGTAGAAAAAGGAAAACCTCCTTTGAAACCATTCAGTTTACCTGAACCACCCGAACCAAAAGAAGAATGAATTTTTTAATTCGATTTCGGATCTTTGTATTTTTATTCCTACTTATAAACGTAGGATTCTTTTTTCCTATTTTTTCTGAATCAAAGACCATCAAGTTTACTTTAGAGCCAGAGAGAGACGATATCATTCAATATGAAATTGAATTATGGAAAGCACCTAACTTCGATTTAGAAATTCCATTTCGTGTTCTATCTAATCCAGGAAAAATCCAACTATTTATTCCGAATGGATATGAATATTTTCGCATTCGAGCCGTAGCCAAACGCCAGGTACGTGGATTCTGGACGGATCTTTACTCTGTTAGCTCCTTTGGGAAATCAAAACCTAAAGAACCAAACAAAATTATTGCCCGAAAACAAGTCACATCTGATGTATTGGTTCCCATTCTAAACAAAGAAGGAACCAATCATTTTTATTTAACAGAAAATAAAATCCAAGTAAAACCGATCTTAAATCATCCAATGAAAACCACCATTCGTTATCGTTTGAATGGTGGACCTTGGTTTGTCACAAGAGAACCAGAACTTTCTTTTACAAAGGATGGAGATTATAAACTTGAATACCAAGTAACTAATGAACTTGGAGTTTCTGATTCAATACAAGTATGGGATTTTAGTGTTGATTTAACTCCACCTAACACGGAATTTCATTGGCAATTACCTCTCTACAGGAAATCAAGTTCCTTTTTTGTCGGTCCGAATACAAATTTAGAACTCCAATCCCAAGATGCAGGTTCGGGCCTCGATGTAATTCGGTTTCGTACCATTTGTGGTAAAAATCCGCCATCCGATTGGTATCTTTGGGATAACAAAAATTCTTGGAAAAACATAGTTCAGTCTTGTTCGGAAGATTTGGATTTAGAAATATCAGCTACAGACAAATTAGGAAACGAAGAAGTTCCTAAAAAAATACAAATCAAACGTTTTCCTAAGGAAAACTAACTAGTGTATTCTGGCAATAGAGTTCGGGATTTATTTGATCACTTTCTTTATGTAATCAAAACAAAATCATTTCTTAAATTATTCCTTTCTATCATCGCTTTTTTAATAATTCCATATTTTATTCTCGTCTCTTCGATGATCTACTCGCAGTATAAAGAAGCTTTGGACTGGAATCAAAGATTCCAACTCATCCGAATCCAACTCCTTGCCATTGATTTAGAAAATCAAATTAGAGAACAAATAAACAAAGATATAACCGAAAGGAAAACCATTGGCATTGTCCCACTCAGTGAACTTCCGGAGATCATGAATCATTGTGCTCCAAAACCGTCAGATTATTCTCATTTATTAGAAATTACGTTAATTCAATGTAATTTGGGTTCGGAAAAAAAATCATATTTATTAGTCTTAGATGGTAAAAATTTATCTATTCATTCAGCTGGTTTTTTAGAAGATGCATTACTCGATTCACCCTATAGTGATCCGAACGAAGGACTTTTTCTCCTCGGGGACCAAGGAAATTTCGGCATTTCTGGTTTTATAGAGGATGATTTTTTAGTATCAGAATTTTGGTTATCAGATGTAAAATCCTCTTTGCAAACTCATTCCAACCTACCATCACTTCGAGAAACAAAAAAAGAGGAGATGGATTATTTTGTAGCTAGTTATCCGATGTATGGACTTCCCATTCAATTATTTATTGTTAGCCCCAAAGATCTTGTTTTGGTTCCTATCAAACAATCATTAAAAAAGAATGTTGGAACTTTAATTTCTTTACTATTTTTATCCTTTGTATTTTCGATTGCCATCTCCTTACGAGAAATTGAATCAAAACAAAAATTAAAACTACTTTTACAAGAATTTCCTCATGCAGCCATCCTATATGACTCAAAAGGAAAAATTCTTTTAGAAAACTTAGAAATCGAAACCAAACTATTAGTCACTAATCTTTTTCGAGACCAATTATCTGTTAAAGAATGGGTTGAAAAAGAAGTAAGTTTGTTTTTACAAGATGAGTCCAATTTAAAGTTTGATCAAACCAAACTTAGAAAGGAGGAATCTGAGTTTTATTCCGCGGATGGATCTATTTATTTACTCGAGTTTACTTACCAACTTTGGTTTTTGGAGCAAAGATACCGATTTGCTAGTGGTGCGCTTGTTCTAATTCAAAACGTAACCAAAAAACGTTTAGAATTCGAAAAGGAAATGGAATATGCCAAAGATTTACAAAAGAAGTACCTACCCAATCGAATCATCATTTTGCCTAATATAGACTATGAAGTTTTATATAAACCACTGATCCAAGTCGGAGGTGATTATTACGATTATATTGATTTGGGAAATAACCGTTCTATCTTTGCACTTGGCGATGTGATCGGGCATGGAGTAAAAGCCGCGATGATGATGACTGTTTTAAGAGTGCTTTTTCATCAAATTGTGAAAACAGAATCTGATCCAAAACAAATACTTAAAAAAATGAATGAAGGCGTTTCCACTAATTTTCCAGATCCTTATGCGTTTGTCCCTTTCTTATTTCTACTATTTGATTTTAATCGAAATACAGTATTGTATGGGAATGCAGGTCATCCGGGAATGTTATATTATACGGAAAACCAGGTCCATTGTCCTGAAAAATTAAATCCTATGTTTGGAATGCTTCCTAACATAGAACCTAAAGTTTTGGAATTTCCATTGAAAAAAAGCGACCGATTTTATCTTTTTACAGATGGATTAAAAGATGTCGAAAACTCAAAAAATGAGAAACTCTGGGAAAAAGAACTTTTAGATTTTTTTTCCTCTATGAAATCAAACCATATGTCCCTCATCAAACAAGAGTTAGAGCTAAAAATTAGGTCATATTCTGAAGGAATCCCTTTCCTAGATGATATCACCTGGATTGGGATTGAAGTAATTTAGTTCAATCTTCCAACGGAGGATTGTCTAAGAGTTCAATTCCTTCATTGTTTTTATGAAAATAATTCATATCCCATTCGGTGTCAAAAAGAAGTGCCATATTGCCAAATAAATCCTCCACCAAATTTGCATTTGAAGGGATTTTCGACCTATCTTCCTTTTTAACCCACCTAGATATTCCATAAGGTAAAATATGAATAGAAGTGTCTGCACCATATTCATCTTTGAGTCTACGTTGGAATACTTCGAACTGGAGTTTTCCCATAGCACCAATGATAGGAACACCACCACCTATAGTTCGTGAGGTGAAAAGATGTAAAATTCCTTCTTCCGCCAATTGGTCTAAACCTTTTTTAAAGGATTTTAATTGTAAGGTATCCTTACAAGAAATAGTGGCAAAAAGTTCAGGTGCAAAACTAGGTAGAGGACGAAGCGGTGGTGTATTTCCTGTTGATAAAACATCTCCAATTTTATAGGTTCCTGGATTTACAAGTCCGATAATATCACCAGGATAAGCAAGATCCACGGTATTTCTATCTTGGCCAAAAAAGGCGAAACTGGAAGAAAGTTTGACGGGTTTATCTAAACGGTTATGATTTACGTTTAACCCGCGTTCAAACACTCCAGAACAAATTCGTAAAAAGGCAATCCTATCTCGATGTGCCTTGTTCATATTAGCTTGGACTTTAAATACAAAGGCACTAAAAGGAGCATTAATAGGATCTAAATAATTTCCATCGCGAAGTGGGATATGATCAGGTCCTGGCGCTAATTCTAAAAATTTATTTAAAAAAAGTTCAATCCCAAAATTATTTACCGCCGAACCAAAGTAAACGGGTGTTTCTTTCCCTAATAGAAACATATTTTTATCTACTTTACCGATTCCATTTTCCACCAAATCGATTTGTTCCCGAAACGCAGTCACAATTTCCGAATCGAACTGTTCATCCAAACTCGGATCGTTCGGTCCCGCCATACGAAAAACCGCTTTTTGTTTTCCCCCAGGAGTACGATCAAAAAGGAATAATTGTTGGTCTCTTAGATCATAAACACCTTTAAAATCGAATCCTGTTCCGAGTGGCCAAACATCTGGCACAGCTTTAATTCCAAGAACCTTCTCAATTTCATCGAGAAGCGCATAAAGGTCCTTAGTCGGACGATCCATTTTATTGATGAAAGTAATGATAGGAATTCCACGGTCACGACAAACGCGGAAAAGTTTAATGGTTTGGGGTTCGACCCCTTTACCGGCATCTAACACCATAACTGCCGTATCTGCAGCCATCAGGGTTCGGTAAGTGTCCTCCGAAAAATCTTCGTGACCAGGAGTATCTAAAAGATTTAAAATGCTGTTTTTATATTCGAACTGGAGTGCTGCCGAAGTGATAGAAATTCCCCTCTCTTTTTCCATCGCCATCCAGTCGGAGGTGGCAGACTTTCCTTCTTTT
The DNA here is from genome assembly GCF_004770045.1 of Leptospira montravelensis. Taxonomy (NCBI): domain Bacteria; kingdom Pseudomonadati; phylum Spirochaetota; class Leptospiria; order Leptospirales; family Leptospiraceae; genus Leptospira; species Leptospira montravelensis. The sequence continues at coordinate 400,958 of NZ_RQFO01000004.1, read as the reverse complement.
TTGGCCTTAACGGCACCGGCAAGTTGGATAGCACCTCCGTAAAGAAGTAACTTTTCTGTCAGGGTGGTTTTTCCCGCATCGGGGTGAGCGATGATGGCAAAGGTTTTTCGGCGGCGGACTTCTCGTTCAATCAGTTCGGGAGACATAACTTGAGTTCCATTCTGTCTAAATTTGAGATTCTGTCGAGAATAAAGAGGAATCTCCTTTCCGATTCCTTAGGAAGGGGTTGACTAATAGATTATGTCCCATTAGATTGGGGTTAGAGGGACTGTCTTTGAGAAAGTTATTATCATTTTTCTTTCTATTGGTAAGTACACAAATTTTCCCTCTGGACTTCCCTAATTTTTCACTAGGGGAAGAAAATGCCAAGGAAGAATTTAAACGCGGTCTTACCTACAAAAATGCGAGAGAATACTCAGCTGCAAAAGAACGATTCCAAAAGGCAGTTAATTTAAAAAAGGATTTTCATCTAGCCAGGTTAGAACTTGCCAACAATTATTATTTGTTAGGTGAATGGGAAGAAGCATTAGATGAATTAGAAATTCTTGCGACCAAAGCAAAAAATGATCTTTTGATTGTAAATAAAATTGAAGCACTCCGATTGGCAATTGCTGGGGGAGTCACAGATAAAGAAAAAATATATTTTAAAACGATTGAGGGAGATTCCATACGTGGATATCGATTTCGTAATCCAGTAGATATTACTTTTGATGAAGATGGAAATTTCTATGTAGCAGGATTTGATACTTCTAATATAATAAAATTCAATGCTGCAGGTAACCCTATTTCTAACTGGCGTGGTGGATTAACAAGAAAATTAGATCGTCCAGTCTCAATAGCATACCATAACCAAAAAATATATGTAGCCGATTTTGCACGCGATGAAGTTCTACTATTTGATCTTTCTGGAAGTTTTTTATCTTCCTTTGGGGGGACTGGAAAAGGACAAGGCCAATTTCGAGGGCCTTCATCCCTTTTTATCGATGCCAGTGGAAATATATTTGTAGCAGATTCAGGAAATGCAAGAATTCAAAAATTCAATTCTCTTGGAAAATTCATTCTAGAATTTCAAGGTTCAGGAAATTCTAAATTAGCTAACCCATCTGGAATCACCATTTTTGATGGAAAAATTTATGTAGTGGATAAGGAAAATCTGCGTGTGATTACTTTCGATGGTGATGGAAATACTTTAAATATCATTGAAAAACCTGAGTGGAAAAAGCCAAGAAGTATACGCATTTTAGATAATCAAATTTTTCTAACAGATGAATTAACAGGAATATGGACCTACTCTCTGCTAAATGGAGAATGGAGGCAACTAAATAAATTCAGAGATAAAAAGGGAGTATACCGAGTTTTATTTAGACCATTTGCTACGAATATGGATTCCACGGGTAGTCTCTATTTTGTAGATTTTGGAAAACACCGTATTGATATTTTTTCACAGAAAAACCACTTACTTTCAAACTTAGATTTAAAAATAGAATCCATTGATACATCAGGATTCCCCGATATTCATATTTACACTCGTGTTCGTAACCGTGCGGGTAAAGAAATCATCGGAATTGATCGTTTGAGTTTCAGAATATTCGAAAATGACAATATGACTCCCCTCTTCTCTTTAGCAAAAAAAAGCAAAATAAACGACAAACTTAGTGTTGCTTTAGTTTATGAAAATAGTGAAGGATTAAAAAAAGGGAAACTTGCTCTTGAAGATGGACTTTTTCCATTTTTTCGTTCCTTACATGATACTGACAAAATTTCTCTGTATCGTGCAGGAAAGGATAGTAATTTAATTTTACCAGAAACCGTTTCCCTACGTGATATTTTAGCAAAAATAAGAGACAGTGTTCCTGAAGAAAAATATAACTTCGGGAAAGCAAGTATCGCCGCCTTACAAAAACTTTCCCTTGAAACAGGACCTAAAGCCCTAGTATATTTAGTTTCAGGTGAAAGTAGAGAAGATAGTTTCTTACAATATCAAAAATCAAGAATAGTGGCATTTTCAAAGGCACATTCTATTCCAATTTACGTTTTATCTGTGAATCCCAATCTAAATTTAGAAGAATCCTGGTCCGATATGACTGATCCAACAAACGGTCGTTATATTGTTCTTGACGGAGAAGGTGAAGAAAGGGAACTTTATAAAAAATTAAAGTCTCATATTGACTATCGATATATCCTGTCCTATAAAACAGACACAAATCCTGAGCTTATCAATCGATACATCAAATTAGCAATTGGTGTGGAACACAGAGGAGTGAAAGGCAGGGATGAAGGAGGTTATTTTGTTCCAGAACCTCGTTAAATCCATTTTTTTGCTCCTAACTATAGTTTTACTATTATTAACTGTAAATGTTTTGAGCGCTGAGACAAGTGCCTTAGAAGATATTGCAGAAGGCAAACGATACCAGTCAGAAAACAACTGTAGAAAGGCAATTCAATTCTTCCAGTCTGCTCTTCAAAAAAACAGAAACTCCGTCGAAGCAAAATTGGGAGTTGCGGACTGTAGTTTTCGTTTGGGTGCTCTTCGAGAAAGTAAAAAATTTTTTATGGAAATTCTCGATCGTGAACCCAAGTTTATTCCTGCTATCGTAGGTTTATCTGAAATTTATTTATCAGATTCTGATTTTAATTCGATAACAAAGCTGATAGATCCTCTGCTAGCAGAATTTCCCAACCATACTGGTTTACGAATCACCGAGGCTAAATCACTACAAAAACAAGGAAAAATTGATTCTGCCATTTTCAAAATAAAATCATTAGCAAAACGATTAGATGATCCTTCTGACTTATTGTTAATGTTGGCTGAATTATATTTTACTAAACAAAACTACACTGATTCATATAACGCAATTGATTCTTATACTAAAAAAGAACCGAATGATCCAGAAGGATTTGCATTCAAAGCAAAAGTTTTGTTATACCAAAACTATTTTTATCCCATTCAACTGAAATCGGTATTACCATTGGCAGAAGAAGCTATTCAAAATTCGATAAACCTAGATGCAAAAGGAGAGCAGGCGAGATTCTTTTCGGTTTATCATGATATCATTCTTGCAAACATAGCTAGTGATAAAGAGATAAAAAAGCGTGCGTTTCGTACCATTTATGAATTAGCTAGAGAATTTCCCGAGAATCAACTTTATCATAGTTTGGAGGCAAACCTTGCCTGGGAATTAGACGAAACAAAATTTGCTACTTACCATTATCGTAGAGCTTTACAGTTGGACGATTTAGATGAGATTCTTCGTTTTGAAGCGGAAGAATATTCGATTGCGAAGGAAAAGGAAGAATCAAAATTACGTAGGGAATTGGGTGATTATAGAAGAGATCGATTTTATTCTGAAAAACATTCTTTGTATCATAAAAGTTCCTTATTCCACTTAAAACGTGCTAGAGACCTTAGCCCGCAAACGCCAACCATTCGAAAAGAAATTTTGGAATTTTACAACCAAACAGGGGAAACTGCAAAATATACTAATTTGTTGCTTCGTCTAAGAGAAGAAGATCCAAATTCCTTTAAACTCCAAAACAAACTAGAGTTTTCGATTAAAAATTTAAAAGAATCAATAGAGTTTCGCGAAGGATACATTCAAATTGATCCCAATATGATTCAGGAAAATGTGCAGAGATTTAGTCCCGAAGTTTATGTTTTTGATCTTGAATCAAGTTTACCATTTCCTTATCATTTACAAGCAGGAAGACTTTTAGCAGACGCATTTAGATATAATTTGAAACAGATGCAAGCCGTTCGTGTTGTTGAGGGAGATGAGTTTAAATTGATTCGTAATTTACTAAAAGAAACGAGTTACCACCCTTTTTCACAAACTATACCCTTTACCATTGATAACCTTCATCTGCTTGATACAAAAAGAAAAAACGCAACAAAAATTCGTTATGTAGTTCATGGAAGATATCAAATCAAAGATGGTGATATTCGTTTGGATGTTTCTGTGTATGATAGAAACAGTCTGAGAGACATTGCCACCTGGTCTACAAACCAGAGGGGACGAGATAGTCTGCCTACTATCATTCATCGATTAGCAGAAAGAATTAGAGACCTGCTTCCCAAGGAAGGTAAAATCTTAAAAGTGAAAAAGGATGAAGTAATCATTTCACTCGGAAAAGACGATGGATTACAAAAGAATTCCAAATTAGAATTTCATAGAAAAGGAAAACCATTATTCTCCGGTGAGATTATTGAATTAGGAAAATCAATTTCCTCCGTAAAACCAGTTGTCAGGGGATGGGAAAAAGAACTGGCAACCGGAGACGATGTTATTCTTTCCACGGACTCTCAAACAGAGAAGAAAAGTAAGTAAGGATTTCTTCAGAAATTCGTTCTTCTTTAGTTTCTGTCAGATTTTGAATTTCCAGTTGGCAAACATTCTTATGGAAATACGCTGAGCTCACTCCTTCTCTTTGAAAACAGTTTGATAAAATTGGTCTTAACCGGAAAAAGTCTTTTTCTTCTAAGTAAATGGAGTCTTTGGTAAACTCATAGTTTGAAATTAGCTTATGAATTTCTTTACGTGGTGTCCTTTCCCAATGCAAATCCACGTTTGGATAAAAATAGAATCTCCCAAATTCAAATTTAAGTTCTCCCAAAGAGAGAAGTTTCATTACTCTTTCATCCTCAAAACGTATGAAACCAGAATCGGAAATGATTTTATCAGTAAATCCAACAAGCACTGAACCGACTCCGCTTTCATTACGTTTTAATTCAAGGAGTAGAACCTGGGCTTTGCCTTTTTTTCCCGATTCTTCTTCGATTCTATTTTTTGCTTCGATCGAGATTGTTAAATCTTGTTTTCTTTTTTTAAATGGAAACCACATCATTTTCAATTGATTACCTTCTAATAAGTATGAATACATTCATTTTTAGGTCTAGTTTTCCTATCAAAAAGGAAGATTTGTTTCAGTTTCACGAAAATCCAATCGGTTTTGAAACTTTAGTTGGCGGAACAAAAGGTATCAAAGTTTTAAAGTCCCCAAAATCACTCCAAGTTGGCGAAGAAGTGATTTTGGAGATAAACATCCTTCCCTTTTGGAAAAAAATCTGGATAGCAAAGCACATTTCTTATAAAAAAAATGAATTTTTCGTAGATAACCAAGAGGAAGGTCCATTTTTAAAGTTTGAACACACTCACCGGTTTTTAGATGGATCAAACGGTCATAGTATTCTATCTGAGGAAATAAAAATTAACTATTATCTTTGGCCCATTTCTCGTTTTTTACTTTTTCCGATTTTATTTTTAATGTTTCATAAACGACATGCTCTCACGGGAAAACATTTCGGTGTAAAACCAAAACTAATTTTTTGCCGGTATTCTTGATCCATAATCAATCAACTGACGGCTATATTCTCTTTCCATAAGCGGAGAAGAAATTAAAAAGTCAGCACTAGAGCGATTACATGCCATTGGAATATTATATAATACTGCAATACGTAATAATGCTTTTACATCTGGATCGTGCGGTTGGGCAGAAAGAGGATCCCAGAAAAATACCATAAAATCAATTCCATCTTCCACGATTTTGGAGCCTATTTGTTGGTCACCGCCAAGAGGTCCAGAAATGAAACGAAACACAGGCAGTCCGATCTGTTCGTGAATTAATTTTCCAGTAGTACCCGTGGCTGATAAATGGTGTTTACTAAGGGTTCCTTTATTGTATTTAACCCAGTCCAATAAATCTTCCTTTCGATTGTCATGTGCAATGAGGACGATCTTTTTTGTGATCTCCATTTTTCTTTGAATTAGTACCATAGAATGATAGTTCTTGCCAATATCTAGGATTCAAGGAAAGTTTCCCTGTAAATGAAATTTCCCATCCTATTTTTATGGATTTCTTTGCTTTTGTTAGGAAATTTAACCCTTAGTGCCAAAGATACCAATCAGGGATCAACAAAGGAAAATCGTGTAGAATCCATCCTCCCTACAACCCCAGAATCTGGTTCTCCCTGGGGGGAAAGTTCAGAACGATTGGAGTCAATCAATGTGCTAAACTTGGTAGACGAAAAAAATTCTGAAAAACGCTGGCAAGAAGCAAACAAGGAATATGCAACCGCTATAGACTATTTTGATTCAGGTCGAAAAAATATCGAAAAACGTAAAGAAGATTCTAAAAAAGAAATATATTACGAAGATAGATACGAATGGCAAAAACAGATCAGAAAAGAGAACAAAGATAAGGAATTTCAGAAGTTACTCTTTGACTTAAGAACCCAAACAGTCGCTCGATTAATCAAAGGGATGAATCTTTTGGACAAAATCGAAAATCCGAAAGTAAAGGAAAGTGAACCCTACCTCGATTTAAAATCTGGAATTTATAGAGAATATATCAAACACCAAGAAGAATTTAAAAATTACCTTCAGGTCATTGATTTTACTCATCGCTATATTAGTTTATCATCTAAAAATGAAGCAGAGGCAGAACCCCATAGACTACTTGCTTTGTCTTATGAAAAAATGGAACAAACTGCCTTTAAATCTAAGAACCAAGAGCTATATTATGAGTTTAAAGAGTTAAAGAAAAAACATCTTTTGCGATTTGCAGAAATTCACTATGGTCGCGATTCCAAAGAATACGCGAGCATAGAGGAAAAGGTAGGGAAGGATTTCTAAATCAGACCGAGTTTCTTTTTTAAAGACCGGTTTTCTTCCACCAGTTCTTTAATTTCTTGTTCTGTATATTCAAAAAGTCTATCTTGGGCACGTAAAATTTTATCTAAATTCATTTCTTCTATGCGAGAATAATTTAACACTTGTTCAGTTGCTTTTTGTAATTCCAAAGCTTGTTTTAGCTCTTTTTCGCGAAGTTCGTCCAACTTCTGGCTCGCCTTAACACGTTCATGAAGTTCAATTAACTCCTGGTTTTTCATATCATTTACTTTTTCTAATGCAGTACTGATACCGGCTTGTGAACGTTTCACAAGTTCTTCGTATTTCAGAATCGAACGTAAAGCTTCGTTTTCCTTTTTGGACTCTTCGTATTCCTGATGAGCTAAAGAAAACACACCTTCAAAAAATCCAACGTTTTCTAAGCAGGAATTTCCTATATCTAAAGCCGCAGCTTTATAAGATTCTGATTGGATGGTGCGATCCAAAATCATTCGTAGTTCTCTGACATGAAGAGGATTTTCTAAAACTAAATACTTGGATTGATTCTGAACTACTTCCTGGATTTGATTCACCCCGTCTTCCGACGAAACTAAAATCAACGAGACAAAAGGATTTGTTTCAAAAGTAGAAACGATCGTGGGTTGAATTTGTTTCCACTCTGTCAACGACACTTGAAGGAATAAGATATGAATATCGTTAGGTGTGATCGAAATTCGATCCAATTCTTTCAACTGCATTTGGTTGACTTGAACTTTGATCTTTGAATGTTTCCAAAGCTCTACCGGAAAAGGTCGCCCATTAGAAATATTCCAAATATAAGAAGTTTTCAAACCAGATCTCCTGCACTAAACTACTGATTCTATAGGACTGTAGTAAGTGGAATTTTCTAGCAAATTTTACCTCATTTGGCTTTTCTGAACCGATTTTTTATCAGTTCTATACGGCTATCCAACTGATCCCGGAACCGAAAGTAAAAACCAAGCCGGCTTCGGATGGATTCTGGTAATTTTGCATCTGTACGAGAAATCATGATATAGATGGAAAGTGTTGCTATGACGATATTGGCAGACCAGGGACCCACCCAATCAGGAACATTTTCCTTATAAGAAATACCTGATCCAAATATAAAGAATGTATAATAAATTAAAAGAAAAATGACCGCTAAAGTAAAACTCATTCCTTTTCCCGACCTTTTGACAACTAAGCCTAAGGGAAAAGATAAAAAGAAAAAAATCTGACAGGAAATCGGAGTGGCAAATCGTTTGTGAATTTCTACATTGAACCCGGTCAGAGTTTTTTTCGATTCATTTAGTAATTCGGATAATTGTGTAAATAACGCAAATTTCTGAGCCATATCTTCTTGGTTTCCACTACTAGCTCCCATAAGAAGATCATATTTAAATTGTTCGACCATTTGCTTTAAACCTCCCACACCTTTAATGGAAAGTCCGTATTCTTTTAAGATTTCTAATCCAGGAATATTTTCGAGTCCCTCTGATTCAATCGCATTGCGAATTTCAAATAACATTGGTAAGGAAAACGTATCTGGTTTAACATTGATACTCATAGTTTTTGTATCTTTTTTGGCTGGAGTATTATAATCCATCTCCCCATCCATAAAATTGGTAATACCAATTGCGTTAGTTTCAGGATCCCATTCGATTACATAACCTTTTCTAAGCCTCACCGACTTTTCAAACTCACCAGCTAAGTTTTTTTTCTCAACTAACATACCTTCTTTGGCATTAATAATCTGCAACATACGTGATCCGCCCATAGGGACAGCCAAGTTATTTACCATGATAAAGTCGTTTCCATCTGCAGAAATAGACCATTCACGGATTTGTACATTACTTAAATTTCCGTCGGCATCAATTCCACCCGAATACATAGTTCTTCCCTTTTCCGAAAAGAAATCCTGAGTTTTATCACCTGAAAATTGTCCTGGTTGAATGGCAAGAAGTGGGTTGTAAGTCGCAATCCAATTATCAAAATCCTTCATCTTACGAGTGTTTTCTGGTCCTAAATAGAAATTTAAATACCCGACAATGAGAGTCATTAAAAAGCCAAAAACAAGAAAGTTAGAATATATATAGGGAAAGGAAACTCCAGAAGCTCGCATTGCGGTTATCTCAGAATCACCTGATAAACGACCGGCAGCCATAATTCCTGACATAAGACAGGCCATTGGAATGGTCATAGGCAATGTGTTTCCAAACACATAACCCATATAATCAAGTAATCGAAAAAAATCGACGCCCTTCCCTACAAAAAGACCAATCATTTTCTGAATAGCAACAGCCATGTAGATCATGGTAAAAAAAGAAAGTGCCACTAGAAATGGGCTAAGAATTTCTTTTAGAATATAAATTCTTAGAATAGAAGGTTTAAACCGTTTCCACTTTCCCAAACGATCCGTATCCACCATAAAACCAGGTGGCAAATCATCTTTTGAGAAAACTCTTACTGTACGTAAGTCAACTTGTTTAGCCAACGAGTTTTCCTTTCAATGTGGCGCTGGTAGCTGATTCTACCAACACGTTGACAGTTTTGCCAATCCAATCTGCTGGATCTTTTGAAGAACCTTCTGGAATCGGAAAAACAATCATTCGCCCACAATGTGATCGGCCACATAACTCAAGTTTGGATTTTTTGGAGGTATTTTCAATTAAGACAGAAAACTCTTTTCCAATTTTTGTTTGGTTTTTTTCATGAGAAATCTTTGTTTGAAGTTCCACAAGTTCAATGAGTCGCTTACTTTTGATTTCTTCTGAAACATCATCGATAAACTTTCGTTTTGCGATAGTTCCTTCGCGTTCTGAATATTTAAACATGTATGACATGTCAAATTTAACCTTCTTCACAACTTCCAGTGTTTCCTGAAATTCTTCTTCAGTTTCGCCAGGAAATCCAACAATTATATCAGAAGTGATTCCAATATCAGGAATTCTCTCTTGGATACTCGCAACTAAATCCAGATACTCTTCTTTAGTATAACTACGTTTCATATCTCTAAGGACTTTAGAGCTTCCAGCTTGTAATGGCATGTGAATTTGTGAGGAAAAACGTTCTTCCTTAGCCATAAGCGAAATCAGATGGTCTGGGAAATCTTTAGGATGTGGGCTTGTGAACCTTACTCGTTCGATTGTAGTTTCCGCTAAAATCTTTTCCACTAATGCGCAAAAATCAGTATTCTCAAAAGAATAACTGTTTACGTTTTGTCCAAGCAGAGTCACTTGTTTTACACCCATTGTTTGTAACTGAAGAATCTCTGTTACAATAGAACCTGGTTCTCGACTTCTTTCTCGTCCTCGAGTATAAGGAACCACACAAAAAGTGCAAAAATTATTACAACCACGCATGATTGTAACAAATGCTTGAATTCCGTTAACCACTTTGGGTTCTAATTCATCGTAGGTTTCAGTTCGAGAAAGACGCGTTAGTTGGACGTCTCGTTCACCTTCTCTAATTTTTTGAATGAGTTCTGGTAAAGTTCTATAATTGTCTGGACCAACAATCAAATCGAGAGGGAGTTCTTGATGGAACAAATCATCCCCTAAGTTTTGCGCCATACAACCTAATACACCAATGACTAGGTTTGGATTTTTTTTCTTTAGATATCCGAGAGATTGTAATCTACCATAAATCTTTGCATGGGCATTTTCTCGAACCGCACAAGTATTTAGAAAAATAATGTCACTGTCTTCGACGGAATTTGCAGCGTCATAATTTTCTTTTCGAAATAATTCCTTGACGATCCCCGAATCGTATTCGTTCATCTGGCATCCGTAGGTTTCTACGTATACCTTTCCCAAGTGGACGGGACTCTCTGTAGTTGGGATTTCAGTCAAGGAAGGGTTCATAATGATATGTTTTTCCAGAAAATTTCCTTGTAAAGCAAAGAAGATGAGAACTAAAAGGAGTATATGGCTCGGACAAAAAAGGAGACATTTTACGGAATTCTAGGGGTAACGAAAGAATCGACCAAGGAAACCATTGAAGCCATATTTTTAAGGGAATTGGAGTTTTGGCAGCGATTGGAAGCAGCAAAAATTCCCGAGGCCCAGGATAAAATTTTAGAATTGACCCGTGCCTATCTTACACTTACAGATTCGAAAAAGCGGGAAGATTATGACCGGCAATTAGATTTCGAATTTGTACTTTTGGATGGTAAAACCAAAGATCCAGAAATGGAAGAAGCTTATGACGTATACCGTCTCAGTCACCAAAAATCATACCAAGAAATTTTAGCTGATTTTACTAAGTTCCGAGAAGAGATGGGAGACACTCTTTGGATTCTTAAAAAAACCACCATCTATATGGTTCTCAACTTACTGGTTTACTCTGGATTTGTCCTCTTCCATTCTTTCCTTTTGGAAACAGAAGGAGAAAAATTTTTTTGGCTGGATGGAGTATCAAATTGGGGTTCGGGAATTTTTCTTTTGCTTAGTGCGATTGGATATCTATTCTTTCGCTTCCGCTTTCTAAAAAAAGAACTAGAAAAACGGAAGGAAAAACGAATTTAACGGACTTCTTTCGGAAATAAAATAGGGAGTAAGTTTGGAAAACAAGCCCCACTTAAATGTAGTGAATCTACAAAATCCTTACAAACCCAACGCGGATCTGTATTTGGATCGACCACGAAAAACCTTGAGCCAGGAATTAAAGAAACCTTCTCCACTGCCGCTTTAATTTCAAAATTAAATTTATCTAATAACCCATCAGAACTCATCCGTCTTCGCAATGCATCTGAAACCGCAGGAAAGTAAATGATCACAGGAATCCCTGTTCCTTTAAGTAAATCTAACATTCGTTTAAAGAAGTATATTTGTGTAGGAGCAAGTTTCGTTCCGCGCAAATATTGGTTGTACATGGCTTCTGCATCTCTTTCTAAAAATACATCCATGTTCGCAAACTTGATCTCATTTGGTAGAGCACCAAATTTTACCCGATTCACTAATTTGATTTTATCAATATAATTTCTTTTGTGATCCTTTCCCGTAATCCCAACAGACATTCCTGGGAAAAATCCAACTTCAATTTCTTTATTATTTGCTTTGATAGCCGTTGGATCTAAGGGATATTTATATAGAGCAAATAACTTTTTTAAAAAATAGATTTCTGCTTCGTCCATAGAAAAACCCTTTGCATCAGAAAGCCAAGGATCCTTAGTTTTAGGTCGGTAAAAGTCAATTTGCTTTAACACATATTCGTTATCATAGGATCCATTTAAGGAATAATCAATCGCCGATTGCGAAAATAAAAGTGGATCTACTTCAATTAACACATAACGAATTGGGAGTTTGACACTTAATGTTCTCTCTAACCAATAAGCCTGAAAACTAGGTGGACCAAAGGGAGCCGCAAAATTAAAGGAATTTGTATTTGGAAAAAATGATTCCAACATTTCGGAGTCAAACTCACCGGAACGAGAACTACCCAAAATCAAACCTATTTGTTTTTCTGGATGTTTTTTTGACTCATCAAGCATTACAAGAAAAAGATCTTCTTTTAATTCATAAAATTTTCTTTCAATTTTTTTCCAACTATAAGTGTTCTCAACTACAATGGGTAAAAAAAAGATTTTATCCAAAAGAAAAAGACTTAAAGCAAGAAGAATAGGATACAATACTACAGGAAAATTAAATTTTGAATTCATATTAAAATTGGAAATAGATAAATTCCGTTCCTCCCGGAGCTAAATAACCTAACAGAATGGTTATTACTAGTGAAAACAATAACAGAAATCCAAGAGAAAACTTGGTAGACCAATTTGGTCTTGGAAAACTTGGTTTGGTTTGGATGTAATTTAGGATAAAAGTTATTATTAAGGTATAAAGAATTAACTCTAATTTATTGGTTCTTATCCCAACACCACCCGTAAACGCTTTTAGTAACATAGTGATCGAGTTAGTGACACTCGATCCGTTAAAAAAAGCAATGGTGAATGAAAAAAATCCAAATGCATACAAAACACCTAAAAACTTTTTCCATTTTGGTGTTTTCAGTGTTTTTTCGGGTTTTCGAATTAACTCGATTTTTCTTTCAACACTTAACATAACCCCATGAAGAAATCCCCAAATGATAAATGTAAAATTGGCACCATGCCAAAAACCAGCTAAAGTAAATGTAACTAGTAAATTTATATAACCCCGATATTCAGATACGCGGGAACCACCTAACGGAAAATAAATATAGTCTTTAATCCAAGTGGCAAGTGTCATATGCCAACGTGTCCAAAGTTCCCGAACAGACCCGGATAAAAATGGAGCATGAAAATTTTCAGGAAGGTTGATTCCAAGTAACTTACCTAAACCTCTTGCTAAATCTGTATAACCACTGAAATCACAATAAACTCTGGCGGAATATCCAAACATGGCAACAAAATTCGTAAACCCATCATACAACTCTGGGTTCTGAAATACCGGTTCAATGACTGGAGAGAGATTGTCAGCCAGTACGACTTTCTTAAACAGACCAAGAAATACTAAATAATAGCCTTCGAAAAGTTGTTCTTTTTTGGCATTCCAAACTTCTAATTGATAAAAAAATTCTCCGTGGCGTACAATGGGACCTGCCACCAACTGCGGAAAGAAAAAGATAAATAATGCAAACTTCAAAAAACTCGGATTTTCTTCGGCATTCCCACGTTTGATATCAATGGTATAGGCTACCATTTGGAAGGTATAAAAACTAATGGCAAGTGGAAGAGTTATGGAATCCGCTCCGAATTGGGAATTCAAAAAACTGTGTATTGATTCGGGAGAAAACCAAATGCTTCCTGTTAGTTGAAAAAGAACATCCCATAAAAAATAGAAATATTTAAAAAGAAATAAATTTCCAAAATTGACAAACAGTGAAACAGGATACCAAAAACTAGATTTGTTTTTTAGGATTTGTTTATTAAAAAAATGATTTAATAGAACTATAGTTAGAAAGTGAAAGGCAAAAGGTATCGACCAAGCTGCATAGAAAGCAAACGAAGCCAAAAACAAAAAACCCAATCGAAACTTGCCACGGATCATCCAGTGTAGACAATAGATAACAAGAAAGAATAATAGAAAACTAAGGGATGTAAATTTCATTCTAAGATTTCACCAATGTACGAACTCATATATCTCCATCAACCTGAATCACAAGACCTTTTAGGTATTCTCCTTCCGGATGGAAGACGGAATATCCATGATCTGGACTTTGGGTTAAATGATGTAAAATTCTAACTCTTTTTTTGGCATCCTTGGCTGCGCCGAAAACAATTTTTTTAAATAAATCAAAGGAAATATGTTGAGAACAGGAAAATGTAAATATCAATCCGCCCTTTTGGATTTTGGACATGGCTCTCATATTTATGTCCTTGTAACCTCGGCTAGCTTGATTCACAGTAGCTATACTTTTGGTAAAAGCCGGTGGGTCTAAAATGATTAAGTCATAAAAATTAGCTTCCATAGTTTTTAAATAGTCAAAACTATCTAAGACTAAGCTTTTATGTCTAGACCCTAAAATCTCCGGATTGAAACCATTTAAAGTTAGATTTTTTTCACAAATTTCTATCGCCTGTTTGGAAATATCTAAACTATGGACCAGTTTTGCTTCAGCTAACAATGCATAAACAGAAAATGCTCCAGAATAAGCAAAAGTATTTAAGACCTTGCGTCCATAAGCATAACGAGAAACTAAAGCACGGTTATCCCTTTGGTCTAAGAAAAATCCTGTTTTTTGCCCCTTAGTAATATCTGCTATAAACTTAATTCCATGTTCTAAAAATATAGGTTCAGATTCACTACCTGTATGAAATATAGGTAAGGCAGATGTTTTATCTTCTAGTTTCTCACTTCTCTCTAAAATAGTTTCGTAACCTAATTTTAATAAAAATGAAATTAACAAATCACGAAGAGTCAATGCACCTGGCGTTTTAAGTTGCATAACAGCCGTTTTGTGGTAGCAGTCAACTACAATTCCGGGAACACCATCTCCCTCGGAATGAAAGAGGCGAAATCCCGTAGTATCTTTGGGTAATATTTTTTTCTTTGATTCATAAATGGAATTCCACTTGGAAATCCAATCATTTTCTTTGGTTCCATCTTGGGAAGGATCAAAAGAGAACAGGCGAATGCGGATTTGACTTTTGAGATCATAATGGCCCCAAGCAAGGAATTCGCCCGATGATGATTCCACTCTGACAATACTACCCGCAGCAATCCCTGTCTCACCAGAAGCAATCGCTCCCGAAAAGATCCAAGGATGAAAATTTAATACAGCTTTTTCTTTATTCTTTTTTAATCGAATGACCATTTTGCATCCATTTGGAAATATATCAGAGTTATGAACGTAAGGGTTCGTTTATATATGATAAAATCGATACTTATATTTCTTGTCTTTTCTTTTTCCCTACTCTATTCTGAAAGCTTACCAATTTCTGCTACAGCAACTGATCCAAAAAATCTAGTTTCACTTGATGCAAACAAATTGGATTTAACAACATATTGGTACATGACGGACTTAGAATTGAGTGATTCGGATATTCAAAGTCTTACGGAATCTCAATTTTCGAAAATACCCTGGAAACGAATTGTTGTTCCAGGTAATTTATACTTAGATAATAATGAATATCGATCAAAAAAAACAGTAGTCCTATCCAAGTGGATTCAGTTTTCAGAAGACCCAAATACGCTATACAGTTTACGGCTTGGGATTATTAACGACAGAGACAAAACTTTTCTAAACGGGCAAAGTATAGGATCAACGGGCAAATGGAATTCCTCTGAGCCACAAGCTTATGACAAATTAAGAATCTATAATATACCTTCCAATTTAATTCGATATGGAAAACCCAACTTACTCGTAGTCAAAATCCAACCATACTTTTCCAATTCAGGTGGTATTGAACAAGATGAAACCATCCTAGGACCTTCAGACAAAATTTTTGCAAAATTCTATAAAGACGAGTTTATTAAGTTAATTTTTCTAACAATTTATATCACCGTTGGAGGATACTTTCTTTTTCTTTTCATTAGAAGAAGAAAGGATAGAGAGAATTTATTTTTTGCCTTATTTTCCTTTTCATTTGTTATTTATAATTTTCTACGAAACCAACTTAAATATGAATTTGGGTTTCCCTTTTTAGAAATGAAAAAATTGGAATATATGGTGATTTTACTCCTGATTCCATTTATGTATCATTTTCTTCGAACTTTATTTGAAGAACGATATAGTATCATTGGTAAAATTTTTGATGGATTGCAGGTAGGTTTTTTTCTATTTTTCGCCTTCAATAACAATATTGAATTTTTCAGTTATTTACTTACTACAATTGTACAACCAACTTGGATTGTTTATGTAATTCTAATTTTTGTGATTCTATTCCGTAACCTAAAGAAAAAAGAAAGAAGAGCTGTATACATTACCATCGGCATTACAATCGTATTATTCGCAGCAGTTATAGATACTGCTACCAACCGTAACTACTGGGTTTTCCCTCGCATTATGGGCTATACTTTCCTCGTATTTAATATTTCTCTTGCGATCATCCTTGCTAATTCCTTTGTTAAATTGAATGAGGAAGTGGAGGATTTAAATAAAAACTTAGAGAAAAAAGTAGAAGAAAGAACAGACGCCTTAAATGAATCACTAAACCAATTACAAATTTTAAAAGAAAAACAAGATGGAGATTATTTTTTAACATCACTACTTATACATCCACTCGCTCGCATTGAAAATAAAATTCCTGAAATTAGAATTGAGTCCTATGTAAACCAAAAGAAAAAATTCCACTTTCGTGGGAAAGATGGAGAGATTGGCGGTGATATCTGCATCGTAGGTACAGTTCACTTAGAATCTGGCGATTATACTATTTTTGCCAATGGCGATGCAATGGGTAAATCGATCCAAGGTGCAGGCGGTGCACTTGTTTTAGGTGTTGTTTTCCAAGCTGTATTATCTCGAGCAAAATCTAGTTACACTAAATCAAGACCACCTGAACTGTGGCTAAAGGATCTTTATGTAGAACTCCAATCTGTTTTCGTTAGTTTTGATGGATCCATGTTATCCAGTGTAGTATTGGGAATGGTGTCCAAAGATGGATTTGTTTATTATGTGAATGCGGAACACCCTTGGAGTATCCTTTACCGAGATGGGGTTGCCTCCTTTATTGAAACAGAACTTTCAATGAGAAAACTTGGATTTCCAAAAAACGACCACCACTTTCAAATCAAAACCTTTACTTTAGAAGCCGGTGATATTCTGCTGATAGGTTCTGATGGAAGAGATGATATCGTATTACCATCAGAAAACCAATTACAAAGATCAATTAACGAGGACGAAACATTAATTTTGCGTTTAGTAGAACGATCAGAATCTAATTTAAATCGTTTAGTGGAAGAAATTGAAGGTAGCGGTGAAATCACCGATGACCTTTCTTTTTTGAGAATTGAATTTTTTCCAAATAAGTCCAGGATCTCGTTTCCTGAAGTAGTTAGGACAGAGTTTTTTGATATTAAATCCAAGTCTAAACAAGGAAACTTTTCAGAGGCTCTAGCTAAACTGCTTCCCCTACTAAAAGAATACCCTCATCCAACTTTTTATGCTTTAACTGGGAAATTGTATTACCAATTGAAACAATGGTCAGAGGCAGTCACCTACTTCAAATTAGCTGCAAAAGAGAATCCAACTAAAGAAGAATATCTATATATGACTGCCAAATCATTGGTGAAAAACGGTAAAATTCTGGAAGCAGTGATATGGTGTGAAAGGTTATTTTTAAGAAACAAACTCCACAAGCAGAATACAAACTTATTCATGTTTCTGCTTGATAGAACAAACAATGTAGATAAAAAAGAATTTTATTTAGAATTCATCATCCACGAACAAAATACAGTATAACAAGGATCCCAAGCATAATTCGATAAATCCCAAATGATAAAAAACTTCTTCTTCGGATAAAGGCCATAAACAATCTAATGATGAAGTAACAAATTACAAAAGAAACGATACTTCCAAATAAAAGAAGACCAATAGTTTCTGAATTTAAGATAGCTCGGTGTTTATAAAGTTTGTAAACACCTGCTAGAGTTAATACAGGAATTGCCAAAAAAAATGAAAATTCAGCTGAATCTTTTTTAGAAACACCAAGAGTCCTTGCAGTAATGATGGTAGCAGCTGATCTTGAAACTCCAGGAATTAAGGCGAAACATTGCAAAAAACCTACAATGATAGATTCTTTCATTCCTATGGTTTTCCCATCTCCCTCATCATAATGTTTGATTTCAACAAACACCATAATAAGACCACCTACAAACCAGGAAAGTCCAAGAATAAGGAGAAGATCTGGTCTCATCTTAATTTGATCTAAGGTATTTTTAAATACAAAACCCAAAACTAAAATTGGTAAAATGCCCACAATTAAATTTCGGTAAAATTGAAAACCAGAATTGTCAGAGGTCTTTTTGATTAGATACAGTGATGCGGATTTTGTATGTTTCCATAAAACATGGAAATACAAAACTACAACAGATAAAATAGCTCCTGTTTGAATAAAGATATCAAACAAATCTTCAAAAGCTTCATGATCTACTGTCAGATTTTGGAAAGGGAAAAAATAACTAAAAAGGAAAAGATGTCCTGTTGAGGATACTGGTAGGAATTCCGTGGCAGCTTCAATAATGCCACGGAGAAACGCGTTTAAAGTATTGTCCATTCCGACCTATTTTGGTTGGTTGGATGGTTCTTCCACTTTTTTCTTTGGAGCAAGGTAGGCATCCAAATCAAATTTATCATTACGTTTGATTGTCACTTCTTCTTTAATTCTTTCCACTACAAGAGGAAGTTGTTCTCTTGTTTGAAGTTGTTTAAGTTGTGCTTTTGCAAAAGTAAGGCATTTATCAATAGTTAGGTTTGCAATATTTCGATCCAATCCACGAAGTCGTTCGCATTCTGCTTTAGCTTGTTCATCCGTAATTTGGATTTTCTTTTCCACTTGCTCGGAAACATACATTTGGGCAATGGTTTGCATCTCCACTTGTTTGATCACTTCTGCAACATCTGGACGAGAAATATAACCGTTTTTCTCAGCCACAAGACGAGTCATAATCATTTGGCGGTAAGTTTGGTAGAAATTTTTCTTTTGGAGTTGGTAGTTCAAATCTTGGAAATTTTGTGGTACTTCGTTGATATCTTTTTCAATGAATTCCAAAAGCGTTTTCTTTTCGATATTTTGTAATCGGCTGATGGAATCAAGAGCCGTATCGTAAGCTGCTTCAAAGTCTTTTACGGTAATTTTATGGTTATCCAAAGTTTCGATGACCGGAGAAGAGTCCGAACACTGAACGAGGAAAAGGGATGCCAAAAAAACAAACAAAGGAAGGATTTTAGTCATATTATTTTAGTGCCTGAAAGGATTTGTGATGATGGTTTCGTGAATTCCCGCAATGTCCATCCTTTTTTAGCAAAACTGGCTTCCAACAAATGCTTAAAAATTAAGCGGCTAGGAATTCCAAAAGAGATAACAATTTTTTGATTTTTTGAAGGTCTTCGCGTTCTGAAATCGTATAACGTAATACAGATGGCTCTTGTGGGGCAATGGTTAATCCTTTAAATTTAGTCATAGCCTGAATCACTCTGTCCGGATTTCCTCGGAAATAGGTTCCGCATTTAAAGAGAATTTCCTCAGGTTTTTCAGTAACAAATTCGAATCCTAAATTGGAAGCCAAAGTACGGATTTTTTCCAATTCCACAAAAGTTTTAGCAATCTGTGGCAATTCGCCAAACCGGTCTTCCATCTCAAGTGAAAGTTCTTCAATTTCGTCCAGGTTAGCGGAACCTTCAAATCGTTTATAGAATTCAATTTTTTGTTTAGTGTCAGGGATATATTCATCAGGCAGATAGAAGTTAGTTTTTAAATTGACTGCCGTACGAACTTCCACTCGAACTTCCTCACCTTTGATTCGTGAAATCGCTTCTTCTAACATTTTCACATACAGATCAAATCCGACTTCCATAATGTCACCTGACTGTTCTTTTCCGAGTAAATTTCCCGCTCCGCGAATCTCCAAATCTCGCATCGCCACCTTAAAACCGGATCCTAACTCTTGGTATTCGAAAATCGTGTTAAGCCTTTTTTCGGCCAGTTCTGTCATTAGTTTTTTGGAGGGATAAAACATATAAGCATAAGCTTTTCTGTCCGAACGTCCTACCCGTCCTCGTATTTGATAAAGTTGGGAAAGACCAAACATATCGGCTCGTTTGACAATCAGTGTATTGACATTCGGCATATCAATCCCAGATTCGATGATTGTAGTTGTTACTAGAATATCATACTTTCTTTCGTAAAAATCAACTAGGGTTTCTTCAATCTCGTCTTCGGTCAATTGGCCATGTAAAATTCCTACGGAAATTTCAGGGACTAGAGAACGAATATAGGCCGCCTCCTCTTCAATTGACTCCACTCGGTTATAAAGATAAAAAACCTGTCCATCTCTTTCTATTTCTTTTCGAATTGCTTCTTGAATAAGTGTATCATCTTCTTCTAATACATAAGTTTCTACACTTTGTCTATTTTTAGGAGGTGTTGAAATAATGGAAAGTTCACGTATTCCCGTAAGTGCCATGTGTAAAGTTCTAGGGATAGGAGTTGCAGTAAGAGTTAAAACATCAACCAAGTTCTTAAATTTTTTGATGGCTTCTTTATGTGTAACACCAAACTTCTGTTCTTCGTCGATAATCAGTAAACCGAGATTTTTTGGTTTTACTTTGGATGACAAAATCGCATGAGTCCCAATTAACATATCAATTTTTCCTTCGGAAAAATTCTTTAGGTCTTCCTTGATTTCGGCTGCGGTACGAAAACGAGAAACAAAAGCAATCTTAATAGGATAATTTTCATACCTGGATTTAAATGTATTAAAATGTTGTAAAGAAAGAATGGTTGTGGGTGTGAGTAACATCACTTGTTTCCCCGCCATAATCACTTTAAAAGCGGCACGGATGGCTACTTCTGTTTTACCATAACCAACGTCACCACAAACCAATCTGTCCATTGGTCTCATCGATTCTAAATCTTGTTTTACTGCTTCAATTGCTGAAATTTGGTCGGGAGTTTCTTCAAATTCAAAAGCTGCTTCAAACTCCTCCTGCCAAATGGTGTCCGGCGGAAAAGCAAACCCATTCAGTTTGAGCCGATTGGAATAAAGTAACACGAGTTCTTCGGCAAGTTTGTCTACTGATTCTTGAACACGGTCTTTCGCCTTTTTCCAAGAATTTTTACCAAGAGTGTCTAACTTGGGAGTATCAGTACCACCTATATACTTTTGTACTAAGGAAATTTGATCCAAAGGAACAAATAAACTATCACCGCCGGCATATTCTAATTTTAAAAAATCTCTTTCCTTGCCATCCGCCTTTGTACGTTCAATTTTAATAAAACGACCAACTCCATGATTCACATGGACAACATAATCCCCTTCTTTCAAATCAATGAAAGATTCTATCATTTGTGATGCTTGTTTTTTATATCGAGTTTTCCTTTTGTATTGCCGCCCAAACAAATCATTGTCTGTAAAAATATAAACCTGGTCTTCCACTATATGGAATCCACGTTTTAGGTCAGAAATGACTAAATGAATGCCTGGTTTTACAGAATGTAAAGGGAGTGGTTGCGGATCTTCCGAATCGGAATGAACTGTTTCTATTTCTCCCTCAGAAAAAAGTCCTTTCAGTCGCATCATTTGTGCAGAAAAAGAGGAAGTAATAAAAATCTTATTTTTCGGATCTTCTGTTAATAATTCTAAAAAATGTTCCTTCGCCTCTCTGATTTTGCCCCGAAATCCCCTAACCTCCGTTATTGGTTCATAGGAAAAATTTCTTTGGTTATCCGGCAATAACGAAAACCGAATCCCTGGAGTATTTTCTGAAGTAAGACTTTCCCATTCTTTTCCAAAAGAAAGAAGATCATCCGGTTCTAAACAAAGAGACTCCTCTTTTTTTTTCTCATATAAAGTATTATATTCTCTTTCCATTCCATAAGAACGTTCTTTTGTATCAAAATACCTTGGAAAAATAAGGATTGGTTCTTTCAGGAAAAAATTCAAAAAACCTTCATGTTCTCTGATAAATGGTAAATGTTCCTCTATAATTTCTAATTCTGAATCAATCGGAAGTCGTTTCTCTTTATGATCTGCTAATATTTCTTGGTATTTTGTTTTTTCATCCCGACTAACGATCGTTTCATTAGCAGCAGTAATGATAATTTCTTGGATTTTGGTTATTGATTTCTGAGTATTGGGATCAAAGGTTCTAATTTCATCCACAGTATCACCAAAAAAATCAATACGTACAGGATTTGCTAAATATGGTGTGTAAATATCTAAAATTCCTCCTTTTAAGCTAAAGTGACCAAACTGTTCACAAACTTCTTCTCTATGATAACCTAAATTGACTAACTCAGATAATAATTTATCTAATGGAAAATCTTTTCCCAATTTGAGTGTAATCGATTTTCCTTTTAGGCTTTCTTTAACTGGTAACTTGCGTAATAAAGCAGAAACTGAAGTAACCACCAAACAGCGATTTCCGGATAAAATTCGATTAATGGTTAGGATTCTGTCCCGTTTCCATTCCATTTGCCATTTTGTATATTCATAAGGTATGTTTTCTGGTCCCGGAAAATAGAAAATTTCCTCTTGTGGTAAAAAACTTAACAACTCCCTAGAAAAACTTTCAGCATCTTGGTTGGTAGGAAGAACTACAAGAAATGTAAGATTGGCACTAAGTGTTTCATACAAAGAAGCAGTGGTAAAAGAATGTGCAGGTTCAGGAATTCCGCTTAAATTAACTAAAGATGATTTTGATTCAGCTAATACTTGTTTGGGATTAAGTTTTATATTTTCAGTTTCTTTTGACATGAATAGTTAAACAGGAATTTCTATTAATTGGTTGTCAATGAGCCTGACATCACCAACAAAAACCGCAACAGCCAGTAAAATTTGACCTTCTAATTGATCCTTAGGTTGCAAATCAATTGGATCTACTACTTCTAAATAATCAATCCGAAGCGAGGAGCCAGTCAGTAAAAAATCACGTAAAATTTCTTTCCAAAGTTTAATATCTTTTTCTCCAGAAAGTATTGTTTTTTTAGCAATCGCAAACATACGAGGAATTAAGCTGGCTGTTTCTCTTTCCTTGGATGACAAACGAACGTTACGTGAACTCATTGCCAAACCATCTGTTTCTCTACGTGTGGTAACCCCTACCACTTCCAGCGGGAAATTTAAATTTTCCACCAAAGCAGAAACCACTCGAAATTGTTGGTAATCTTTTAAACCAAAAAAAGCCTTAGAAGGTTCTGTTAAGTGAAAAAGTTTTGTTACAATTTGTAAAACCCCTTCAAAATGACCCGGTCTTGTCCTTCCACAAAGATGTTCCTGTAATTTTGGAATGCTTAATTGGATCGGAGTTTTTGTTTCTGGATAAATGGTTTTAACATCTGGCAAAAATACCAAATCAGCACCATTTTTTTCGCATAACAAAAGATCGTTTTCCGTATTAACAGGATATTTTTCAAAATCTTTCGGATCATTGAACTGCGTTGGATTGATAAATATAGATACAATTGTTTTATCAGTTTGCGTTTTCGAAGTTTGAACCAGGTCCATATGTCCCTGATGCAAACTACCCATCGTGGGACAAAAACCAATTGTTTTCCCTTGTTTTTTCCAATCGTGAATCTGGTTTTTTAATTCCTCTAAATTTGAAACAACGATCATAATGATTCCTCAGTTCGAATTTTCACACTCGTTCCGTGTTCTTCATCCAAACCTTCTAATTCAGACATTAACTTAACAAATGGATAAAGTGATACTAAAGATTCTTTAGTTACTTCTTGGAAAGTAACTCGTTTTAAGAAAGTATCCACACCTAACGAGGAGTAAATCCTACTTCCTCTGGCTGTAGGCAGAATATGGTTGGTTCCACTGATATAATCGCCCATAGCTACAGGAGAATATGGTCCGAGGAATACACTACCAGCATGTTCTATTTTGGAAAATACTTCTTCATTGATATTTGTTTGGATTTCTAAATGTTCGGGAGCCAGTTCATTCGAAAACCAAATACAATCCTCTAAATTTGGAAAAACGATAATGGCGGAATTTTTATAAATGGAATTTTGTTTCATTTCTAAACGTTTTGGGCGTTCGATAAATGCTTTTTCCAATTCGTCGCTGACTTTTACTGCAAAGTTTTTATCAGTTGTTAGTAAAATTGCAGAGGAATCTTCTCCGTGTTCTGCTTGCGATAACATATCACAGGCGACCCATTTTGGATTGGCAGAAGAATCAGCGATGATACATACTTCACTAGGACCAGCAGGGCTATCAATACCTATAATTCCTTTTCCAGCTAAGTAGGATTTGGCGGCAGCTACATAGGCATTCCCAGGACCAACGATAAACTCGGATTTAGGGATGGAATCTGTTCCATAAGCACAGGCGGCGATCCCTTGGGCACCACCTACGGTCACAATGCGATTCACACCAAGGATTTGAGAGAGCCAAATGAGAATTTCAGGGAGTCCCTCTTTTTGAGGTGGAGTCACCAGTTGGATATTTTTAACACCCGCTATTTTTGCGGGAATGACTCCCATAAGAACACTGGAAGGATACAAAGCCTTTCCCCCAGGTGCATAGACTGAAAGTGAAGGTATCGGAGTGTATTTTACACCTAACCTATTTCCATCGATGGTTTTAGACCAGGATTCACGTTTTTGCGCTTCATGGAAAGTTTCGATATTTTTTTTGGCTCGAAGAAAAGCTTCTTTGATTTTTGGATCTAAATTGGTTTGGATAGAGTGCGGATCCAAAGTGACAGAGCTTAAGGTGATTCCGTCAAATTTTTCGGTGTATTCGATGAGGGCTTTATCCCCTCTTGTTCTGACTGCATCCATTATAGGCAGGATTTTTTCAGTAGCAACACTTAAGTCTTCTTTGGCATCCAAAAGAAAACGATCCAATTGGTCCCGTGAATTTCTGTCACAGTTTAAAATAGGAATCGGCATAAAATCAGCTTGGGGGGAAGTCCCTCCCTAAACAAGCTTTTTGTCAGAAACGGGAAGAGAATTCGATTTGGTACCTTGATCCGTATTCATAGGAATATTTTGATTGGTTCCAACCCGATTCTGAAACAACTGTTGCTTGCACTCGTTTGTTTGTTTCTCCCAAAGGAAAACCAGATTCTAAATTTGCCACATTTCGTTTTGCGGAAAAATACGAATCTACAATATTGTAGAGTAAAAATGCTCCCAAAATTCCAGCTCCAACCTGTATCACACCTAACTCTGTTTTTGCGGCATTAAATTTTGCTTCGGCATTGCTTCGATTGATGATCCATAATCCTTGCGAATCAGCTTGGTCCACAAGCAAAGCACCAAGTAAAACAGCAGATTGGTAATCTGACCTTGCACTTAAAAACTTATTGTATGAATTAACATATACCGCTGCGGCAGAGATTGCCACTAATGGGTAAACGTAAACTTTCCAATTTTTTCCATCAATGTACTTTTGTCCCCAACCAGGAAGTACGGTAGATCGCCAAAGTGTTGAAAAGTATGGAGTTTCGTAATAATCTTCTGGAATTTCCTTACGAATGATACGTTCTTGTCTAGAAGCAAAACGTGCAGCCTTTTCTTTAGAGTCCGATAAAACGACTCTTTGTTTTGCTGTTAACACTTTGTTTCTGGGATTCTCTAAAACCAAATCATAAATTCCTGTGTTGGTATCTGCATCAATCGCAAAGGTAGCTTTTGCAATCGAATCAGATTCAACGACAACTCTTTTGGCTAAAATCTTTTTTCCCCCAGTCACAAGGTACACTTTCATAGGATAAATAAAGTCTTTTCCTTCCAGTAAAAAAACCTTTTCCTTTTCTTCTTTGGATACAGAATAAATCGAATCTTTGGTTAGAGTTGGAACTTTTGATACAACCACTTCAAACTTTACCCAATCGGAATAACTTCCAACTTTTCCAAGTTTATTGACAACTGCCACCCTGTGTTCATAAATTCCAGAGGTATAATTTATTAAATCATAACTGGTTCCATTGACCCTTTCTGATAACACCAAGTATCCACTGGAATTTTTAATTTCTAAAACGTAACCAGTAGCACCTTCCACTTCCATCCAACGTAATTGGTATTGGCTTGTTTCTTCGGTGTTCTCATTTGTTTGCCCCAAAAGCGAAGTCAAAGAAACAAAAAAAATCACTAAGTATAAAAGAAATTTATTCCACATAAATCTTTCCTGGAGTAAGGATTTTAGGAACTTTTAGTTCAGGGACCGAAATGAAAAAGTCCTGTTTATTATATGCAGATTCTTTTTCCGTTCCGTCACTTTGTTTGTATAAGGCAGCCACTTCCCAACGATACCTTCCTACATTTAGTTTTTGAATGTCACTAAACAGAAGTTTTGCGGCATTAGTTCGTTCATTCAGAATTTGTTTTTCCCGTATTCCAGAAATATCGATGATCTGTATGCGGTAACCCGAACTTTTCTCTACAGGTTTCCAAGTGAATAAAATAGAATTTTTGGAAAACAAATCAATGGTTTCATTACGCGCTGGACTTACGAGATACGGCGCTTCCCGATTGGTTTGCATTTGGAAATTACGAACAGCACTATAATCATTTTCTCCATCTACTGGTTTGACTCGCCAATAAAAACGACCTAAATCTTTTGATTTAAATTCAAAGTAGTTATTAGAAACCGTTTCTTTTGTAAGTAGAGGTTTAAAATCGGAATCTCGAGCAATTTCTATTTCATAATTTGACTTACCCGATAACTTTTTCCATTTAAGAACTACGATAGAACGTTCATCAACTTCTACCTCAGCTCCATTCGCCGGTGCAATCAATTCCATCTCTTCTTTGGCAATCACAGAAAATGTATTTGGTTTTGATTCCAAGGATAAACCACTAGAAGTAAGCCCCTTCACTCGCCAAAAATAAACTCCCACACCCAAATCACTGGAAAGTTTTAGAAAATTATTTTTGGTAGATTCTGTTTTTAGTTTTGTTTGGAAATTGGAATCGGAACTTAGCTCCCATTCGTAACTACTAAAATCTTTTTCATCCTTCCAAGAAAAGAAAACCTGTGATTTGGTTTGTTCCAACGAAAATGATTTCCCCCGAATCGGTTCTAATAACTCGGGAGGTGAAATATTTGTTTTCTTTGTAATTTGAAAACTAACCACATTCGAAGTTTTTTCTAAAATTCCTGGAAGATTGGATCTCGCTTGGATTTTTGCAAAATAACCTCCTTCCTTTAAAGAATCAAACGCTAAGGATTGATTTTGGGTTTGTTTGGATATCACACCTTCGGAAAAGTTAGAATCCTTGGCAATTTGCACGGTATAGGAAGAATATAAATCTAGAGGATTCCAAACAAAACGAACCACAGGTGTTTCTTGCGTATAAGAGAATACTTCGCCCGGTTTTGGACTCATCACCCTAAGACCTGGGTCATTTAAAATTCGAAATTGGTAAACCTCTGTGGTTTGTTTTGTTTTGGAACTCGGATCCTCATAAGAGACTCTCCAATAATAAGAACCCGTTGCCAGTTTTTTTGAAATACTAGCCGATGTTAGTTTTTCTTTGACTAATGATTTTGAAAAATCAGGAAAAAGGGAAATTTCTAAAACTGGGTTCGCAGTCTTTGAAGAATCTGGTTTCCAACCAGAAATGGAAAATGGAATTTTTTCTTGTCCCGATTCAGACAGAATATTTTTCCTGTCTTCGGGAGTTGACAAACGGTAAACTGGTTTTCCTACTTTTACACCTGAATCTGTTACATTGGCGATTTGGTCTTTGGCAATGGTTTCTTCTTTTCCATTGGAAGTCAGTTTTGCTTCCCCTTGGTCAACCTTAATGTTTAACTCCGATTTTGTTTTATCAAGTTTTATATCCCCACTGGCCACTTGCACAGTTTTGTCACCAGCTTGGATATTCATCTTCATATCACCGGAGACGGTACCTTCTCTTGCTGCCTCAAAAGATCCATAAGCAAAATTGATATTGATGTTTTTATCAGAAATATCAAGTAGGATCATCGAATTTTCTGATATATTAATCTTTGTACCATCATTTAAAGTAAGGATTGCGTCAGACAAACCCTCTGTTCTGATGGTATCTCTATTTTTTACTTCCGTTTTAGATTCAATTAAATCCCAAACAACAGCATCATTATACTTTCTTAGTACAGTTTTGTTTTTAAAAGTGATTACACCAATGGTTGGACTCGAATTGTCAATGAACCTATCATTTAAGTTTCTATAGAGAAAGTATGAGAATACAAAAATTAGTAACAAAAGTGCTGAAACCACAAATCTTGTATTATTTAACCATCTCATAAAATTTATTTATGGGTCCTTGTGAAAACTCCATCCCAATCGGAACCAGGTGGATTTAATTTGTATTCTTCGCAACGTTCTACAAGCATACGACTAGACTTGTCTTTTTGCCCTTTGGCTTTTTCTGCTTCAGTAAAAAATTTAATTGCTGAATCCCAATTTTGATTTAAGTATTCTTTAAATCCAGATTCATAAATTTCTGCGGATTCCAAAAAGTTATTGGAGATCATCGAACGATAACCAATGAGCTCATGAATTTTCACCGGTTCATTTTTACCCTTTACTCTCACAAGGTCCAAATACCTAGTCACCATTTCGCCTTGGATAGAATCTCGAATAGGATCGGTAATAAGAATATTCACACCATAGTCTTTCCCTGCGGCTTCAAGCCTTGCTGCAAGATTGACTGTGTCACCCATCATTGTGTACGAAGCCAGCGCATCTGTTCCCATAAAACCAACCTTAGCTGGTCCTGAATTGAGTCCAATCCTTGCATCCATCACTTGAGCTTCTTTTGAATAAAGATTGTTTTTTGTCCAATACTCGCGTAAGTCAGCAAGTTTCATTACCATATCCACACTGGCACGCGCCGCTTTTAATTCATGTTCTAAAACAGAAACCGGTGCATTAAAAATTCCGACAATGGCATCTCCAATGTATTTATCCAAAACTCCTTCATGTTTTTTTAGAATGATTGTCATAGCAGACAGATATTCATTGAGAAGGGCCGCAAGGTCGGCAGATTTTAACTGTTCGGATATCGTAGAAAAACTGGCCACATCCGAAAAAAATGCGGTAATATGAGTTTCCGATCCCCTTTTTAAAGCAGCCAAGTCAACCATAGCTTCTTGGACCACAACAGGATCAATCATACTCCCTAAGATGTTTTTCACCTTTTCTCGTTCTTCTAAACCCGCACCCATATCAATGAAGTATTTGGTAAGAAGACCCACTTCATCTTGCGTGGTGGGTTTAATTCCGATTTTAAAATTTCCTTTTGCAATTTCCAAAGTAGCGGAAAGAAGCTGTAAAACAGGTTTAGTAATGGTTTTGGAAAAGAAAAATACAAAGATTAGTGCCGAACACAAACCAATGCCAGCAATATACAAATTTGTTTTTTGACTTTTGTATACATCGGCAAAAGCCTTTTCTTCTGAAACAATGGTAATCACACCGGCATCAGCAAATCCAATTTTCTGAAAAGAACCCAAATAAGATCCGCCTAACTCTTCATCTAAATAACTCATTTGCCCGGTATTCGGTGCACTCGTTAACATAGATTTTACGATAGGCATAGAAGTAAGATCTGTTGCCGCAAGAACTAAGTCTTCTTTAGGATGAGCAAGAACGGTTCCATTTCCGTTTACCATAAAAGTGGTTTCGATACCCTTTTTCGAAAAAGCTCCGATGATTTTGTTAAGTTTTACAATCATCACAAGAGCATTATCTAGTTCCCCATTTTCCGCTGTTGGAATAGCAATGGCAAAGGAAGGTTCTTGAAACCCTGGACTCGAATTTAAAAGTACAGTTTGGCCATTAAAAGCCTGAGCCAGAGAATCACGATTCCGATTGACAACCGTATGAAAATCTTCTTCGGTAACAGAACTTTTTTTTAGTTCTTCTTCATTGAACACTTCTCGTTTCATCACCAAAGAATTTTCTTTTCGTTCAAAAATCCCTAAATAAATGAACTCTTTATCATTTTGAAAAAATGTTTTAATAAGTAGTTTTCTCTCTGCTTCAGGAAGACCTTGGGTCGTAAGTGTAATGGCAATTTGGCGTCCTTTTTCCACAACACCCAAAATATCTGATTTTACTTTTGAACCAATGATTTCTGCAATACGAATATTATTGTCACGTAACTGAAGTTCAATGGACCTTTTAAAATAAAAAGAAGCAAAAAATATAATTACAGATACTGACAATGCAAATAAAAGACTAATCACACCCATCATTTTTAATTGGAGCGAAAACTTAGTATTGGAAGATCCATCCAAAGTAGTTTCGTAAGATTCTTCTTTTTTATCTACTTTTACTTCTGCCGTAGTTTTTATTTGATCCGAAACTTCATTTGTATGATTTACTTCAACGAATTCCGATTCTGAAAAAGATGATTCAATCAAATCATAGGGATGGTTGGGAGAATCAGAACTAGGCGAAAGTTCCTCCTCAATTTCATAATCCATTTCCGCATTCAATTCACGGAAAGGAGCTTCATTGGCAGAAACTAAAATCTCTTCTTTTATTTTTTTTCTACCTGACCTTCCTACAAACTCTAATGGAGGGTGAGTCACTGAATCTTTTTTAGAGATAAGATGGTTTGAAACTTGGGTATCCGAAACAGAACTTGTTTTTCCCGTCAGGCCAAATTTATGAGTGATTCGATCGGGAGATATTTTATCATCCCAGAGGTATTCTAATCGTGCAAATACAGAACGTGCCTCTGATTCCAAACCCTTTGGTATCAAAACGTAAATTGTTTTATCTTCGCCTAATTTTGATAATTCATTCGCCAAATACTTGTTTGTGGATATATTATGAATGGAAACGAATGGAAATTCAAGACGATTTGTTTCTGTAGGAATTCCCCAAAGTGGGGGACCAAATCGAAACTCCAGTTCCCCGGCACGCCGAGTTTGGAAAAATATAGTAATCCCCTCGTTCCAATCCCAAGTTTCTAAACTTCCAGGAGATTCATCCCAGAAAAGAAACACTAGTTTGGACGTTCGGAGGAACGGAATTTCTGCGGAAATTTCTATCATGCCTTTTTTAGTATCGACTTATTACGCCATACAATCGATCTCAATTCTAGATGAAAATCATCACGTTAAATTGCAACGGAATTCGTTCCAGTTTGAGCAAAGGTTTGCTCGATTTTATCTGTCAGGAAAATCCTGACATTATTTGTTTCCAAGAAACAAAGGCCCCTGTTTCGGAAATTGATAGAGAAGAATTTAGAAATCTTGGGTATATGGTACACAGCTGTATAGCGAATAAACCAGGATACAGTGGCACTGCTGTTCTGACCAAACTAAAACCGAAATCAGTTGTGATAGGATTTGGAGACGGGATTTACACCTCAGAAGGAAGGTCCGTCTTTTTAGAATTTCCCGAATTTTACCTTTGGAATCTTTATTTTCCCTCAGGAACTAGCGGAGAAGAAAGGCAAAAAATCAAATACCAATTTTTAGATTCTTTTTACGAACTAGCAAAACCCTATACTAAGAAGAAAAAACCTTTGATTGTTTGCGGTGATGTCAATATCGCCCATACAGAAATTGATATCCACAACGCGAAAGGAAACCAAAAGAGTTCCGGATTTCTACCGGAAGAAAGAGCCTGGGTTTCAAAGTTTTTAGATTTAGGTTTTTTCGACTGCTTTCGAATGATACATCCCCAAATGAAAGATGAATACTCATGGTGGACATATAGGTTCCAAGCAAGGAAAAACAATAAAGGTTGGAGGATTGACTATTTTTTTATCACTAAATCTTCCGGGTATAAAATTGAATCTGTGGCCATTGCCAAAGAACCTGTTCTTTCCGATCACGCCCCTTTGGTAATGAATATTCAATTCACTTGACAATCCTTTTGGATAGGGAGAGATTTTTGGAATGAAATTGGCAATTCCACTACTCCTTTCTGTATTCAGTCTCCAATGTTCTGTGCTTGGGGTAATCCAAGACAAAATCCCTTTGCCTGAGTTTGAATTTGATTCTCTATCGATAAAGAGTATTACTTTTACTGACATTACATTGAACGTAGTGACCTCGGTGGAAAATCCCTATCCGGTGTCTATCCCCAGTTCATTGCTCGATATGGATATCAAAATTGAAGGATTAAAACTTTCACAAATTAAAACCGATTTAGGGGCCATTGAAGGGAAAAAAACAAAACAATTACCTTTAGAAGTAAAACTAAAATATACTGATTTACTCAATCTTTATAAAAAATTCCCAAACAAACCATTGTTAGAAGTCAGTGCAGAAGGAAATATGAAAGTTCCGATTCCTAAACAATGGCAACTCTTGGGAAAAGATTCTCTAAGTTTTCCCTTTGTGAAAAAAAAGGAAATCCCTGCTATCTTACCTAATGTTGAGATTCAGAACTTTAAAATTTTGATGCCAACCGAGGCAGATATCCTCAGTGCTTCGAATACCAATGCACTGGCAGACACAGCTACTGGTTTTTTAAAAGGACTACTTGGAGGAACCAAACAACCGGCCACTTCCGCAGCAAAAGCAGGTCTTTCTGGCATTAATTTAGATTTAAATACTGAGTTTGATTTTGTTTTTGCAAATGAAGCCGCATCAAATTTAAACCTAACTAATCTTAACTATGATTTAAATTTAGCAGGTGAAAAGTTTTTAAACGGAACTCCTAAGGAAATCATCAACTCAGGAAAAACCTCTACTGTAAAAGTAGCCACAAAGTTTCCCATAACATCCATTAGTTCCTCACTTTACAAAACCATCCAATCCAAATCGGCTCTATTTGATTTAAAAGGTGATTCTGGTTTAAAAGTACCGTCAGTTCCAGAAACCATTCCTTTCATTTATGAAAAACATGGGAATTTTAAATGGTAATTTTTTAGAATCCGTTTCCAAAAAGAAAAAGATACAAGGTCTTCTGTTACAGAAGACCTTTATTTTTTCTTCTGCAACATTTGTTTGATCTCGTCTCTCGTTTTACCTGGATATAATCGTATTTGATAACTAATTAAAAACTTTGTAATAATGGGAGCTCCGTCTTTGGACAAATGCTCATAATTAAAACGGGAAGCATCATTTTGGATGATCTTTGCCACATCATTGATCCTAGGGACACGACGATCAAAGGCGATTGATTCCAATTTTCCTGTGATCGTGTTAAGTCCAATGGTGATCATTCCATCATCCACAAAACTAAGAAGATCAAATTTTTTCATTTCTTCTTTTGCAAGTTCATCTCCACCTAAATCAGGTTTTCTACGAATTTTATCCGTATGCCGAATTTGGCGCACCATGTAAGAATCAGAGGCAATATATACGCGGAAAAGTTCAGTTGGTAGTTCGCTTTTTTTTTGAAAGAATGGAATTTCGCCCGCATGATTTTGGACTTCTTCCCCTTTTTCATTTAAAATGATTTCTCCTTCGCCTCCCGGTGGTGGAAGTAAATCCTTTTCTGGTAGGACTTCCTTGTTTGTATCTCCATTGGTATGAGAGCTAATGGTGGAAGGAGATTGGCAATGGATTAGTAAAAAAAAAGAAAATACAGAGATTAACAAAGACAAGAATTTCATTTCGACATCAGTATTTGGCGGTTTCACATCGTGGCAAGAATTTAAAATCAAAAGGGCAATCCCTAAATTAAATATTTTGCCAGGACTGTGGCCAGTCCGAGGAAAAAGAAAAATCCGCAAACATCCGTTGTCGCAGTCACAAAAATGGAAGAAGCAATTGCCGGATCCACTCGCATTCCTTTTAGAACAATCGGAACTAAGGATCCAGTCAGTGATGCTACAATCATATTGACAAACATGGCAGTCCCTACCACAAACCCTAACACTGGATTCCCTTTCACAAAAAAGATCATACAGCCCGTCACGAGTCCAAGAACAAGGCCGTTGAGGACTCCAATAGTAAATTCTTTTCGAACTGCTTCCCACCAATTAGAAACTGATAGATCTCCTGTTGCAATATTGCGAATTACAACCGTTACCG
Source organism: Leptospira montravelensis (assembly GCF_004770045.1). Classification (NCBI taxonomy): domain Bacteria; kingdom Pseudomonadati; phylum Spirochaetota; class Leptospiria; order Leptospirales; family Leptospiraceae; genus Leptospira; species Leptospira montravelensis. The sequence goes on along the minus strand of NZ_RQFO01000004.1, from coordinate 367,243 downwards.
ATTGAGTTCCCGCATTGCCTCCAAGTCCAGCTACGATAGGCATAAGGGTAGCAAGTACCACAATCTGAGAAATGGTATCTTCAAAAAAAGCAACTACTGTGGAACTTACAAAGGCAGTGAGCAAATTAACGTTCAACCAAATGATACGACGTTTTACCGATTGCAAAATGGGTGTGGATAATCTTTCATCTTCCGAAACCCCTGCCATGAGGAGGATATCTTCAGAGGCCTCTTCTTCAACGATTTCTAAAACATCATCCACAGTGATCCGACCAATGATGCGGCCCAAATCATCTGTGACGGCAGCGCTAAATAAGTCGTATTTTTTAAAGGTGTTGGCAACTTCTTCCTGGTCTACATCGTAATGAAACGCAAAAACTGAAAAATTCGTGATTTTGGATACTTTGGTATTGATGGGAGTGAGAAATAAATCCTTGAGAGCAATGAAACCTTCAAGTACTCCGTTTTCATCGGTCACATAAACTTGGTAGATATCATCAATTTCTTTGGCTTTTTTCCGAACATTGATGATCCCTTTTCGCACATTATCCGTAATCGACACTGTAGCAAAATCTTTGGACATTAGCCGACCCGCAGAAGACTCACGAAATCCAAGTTGCGACCTGATTTCAAAACTATCGGCTTTACTTAAATTTGCTAATACTAACTCTCGTTTTGCGCCAGGAAGGTAAGATAAAAGGTAAGTTGTTTCATCTGTTTCAATATGATTGAGGGTATTCGAAATTTCATCTACAGAAAGTTCTTCTAAAAAAGACTCCAAAGTCTCCTCTTCCATTTTGATGAGGGCGTAGGCTTGGTCTTCCCTAGATAAAAGACGAAAGAGGTACAATTCCTCTTTTCTTTCTAAATCACGGAATAATGTAACTATGTCGGCAGGGTGAGCCCCATCCAACATTTCTTTAAGTTGTTTGGAATCCGCATTGGTAATGAGGTCTTTGATTTGATTGACAAACTCATCATAGGAATCGCTGTCCCTGTCGATTTTGATACGGAATTCGGACTCTTTCTTTCTTTCTTCTTCCATAAATCAGCGGATTTCCTGAATTTTCCAATTGACGGTTATGTCACGTAGACCATAGGCTATATCCTATGTCGGCACGAGTTCGAATTTTGAAAACGAATCTTTTTCTTCTCCTTGTTTTTTCCCATTGTGTTCTCTTTGAACCAAAAATCAGCAAGGTTCCTGATGCCTATGTGCGCGAAGAAGTTATGAATGCGGAGCAAAAAAATGCTTCAAAAGTCCTCACCGATAAAATCATCAAACTGAATAATGAAGTTTCCCTCCAAAGGAAGGCCAATAGTCTTACGAACCAAGCCATTAAAATCTCACTTTCAAAAGTCTCTAAACATAGTGCACAGAGGGATTTAGCCCGCTCTAAAGAAACCTACTTTGTATTGAAAGAAGACGGTGCTTCTTCCAAACGTTATCTGGAAGAAAGTCAGGCTCATGAATTGGAAAGAGCAAAGGAAGAAACTAGGTATAAAACCTGGGTTCAAAAGGAAAAAGAAGACAAAGCCTATTTAGAAATGAAAGAAGCGGCCCTTGGGGAACTCATCGCCGAACTTGAATTAGTTCGTTCGGAAATTGCAGTGAAATTCCAAGAATCTCAAGGGAAAACACCAGCGGATCCCGAATACATCAAAAAGGAAATTTACGAAACCCAATATGCTGAAAAAAAATCAGAGGCTCGTCGTCGTGTTTCCGATTGGGAACGAGTGAAAACAGAAGCACCTAGTTTGCCAAAAGTCAATTTAGAGGATAGTTTTGACGATGCGAAATAAGTTCCTTTCCCTTACTGTCTTTTTTCTATTTGGATTTCTTTCGTTATCTTCTCTATCTGCGGACTGGGTTTATTTTCCATATGAATACAACCAAATCTACAAAGAAAAATATGCTTTGGAATTGGAACTTGCTGACATTCGCAAACAACATCAAAACGAATTGAATCGTTTGGAAGAAGAAAAAAAAGATCTCCAAAAGGAAAATCGAAACCTAACAGAAGACTTGGAGCTGGAAAAACGCAATCGTGCCAAAGAGCAAGATGAATATTCCGATAAAATGCGCGATTACGATATGCGCCTTCGTGGTTTAGAGAAAAAAGGAACTGACAAGGAACGATTACTCGCAGATGAAAACAGGAAACGTGAGGAAAAAGACCGAGCCGATTTAGAAACTTATAAGAAAAAACTCGAAGAGAAAGAGCGCGAGTGCCTGCAAAAAGAACAAAAACTGAGAGAAACTTATGAAGCAAAAACTGACGAACTGAAAGAAAGAATTCGTAATTTAGAAGAAGAACTGGCTAACCTTCGCAAACTCACAAAAGAACAAAAAAGAGAATTAGAAAGACTTGCGGAACAAACAAAAGAGTTCGAAGAAAAATTGGCAAAAGAAATTACCTCGGGCCAAATTCGACTCAAACGTTTTCATAACAAACTCATCATTAATATCGATGATAAAATTTCTTTTGATAGTGGTTCTTCCGAATTGAAACCAGCAATCCTTCCCGCGATCGAAAAAATTAGAGAAATCTTAGCATCCTATCCAGAAAATTACATTGTGGTAGAAGGACATACAGACAATGTGCCTATCAAAACAAAATTTCGCAATAACTGGCATTTATCCAGCGAACGGGCATTATCCGTGTTGGATTATATGTTACAAAACAAAAACCTAAATCCAAAAAACTTTTCTAGTGCAGGTTATGGCGAGTTCCAACCAATTGTGCCAAATACATCCAAAGAAAATAAAGCTCTCAATCGGAGAGTAGACATTGTGGTTGTTCCAAGGGCCACTGGCTCTCTCAGTACAAATCATGAGTAAACCTAGACCCAAACGTTCGCGCTTGGTTTTATTTTTAAGCCTATCGGGATTATTATCTTTATGTATTTTTTTCATTGAGTGGATTGGCTCAAAAGAAAGTGGAAGCCTTGCATTATTTGCAGATGCAGGACATATCTTCACCGATGTTTTTGCCCATCTGATTTCTTTATTTGCCCTACTCATTGCTTCCAAAAAACCCACGCAGAAATATCCATTTGGATTTCACAGATTTGAAGTTTTGGCAGCCTTTCTCAATGGACTTCTCCTAATAGGAATGGCTGGTTTTATTCTTTATGAAAGTTATTTACGGTTTTCTAAACCTGGTCATGTGGAAGCTGATTCTATGTTGGCATATTCATTGATTGGATTTGGAATCAATTTAATTTCTGCAGGACTACTTGTCGGAGTGAGTAAAACAAGCCTTAATTTAAAGTCCGCCTATTTGCATGTATTAAGTGATTTATTAGGAACTTTGGCAGTCGTTGTCGGAGCACTGATTATTCGATTTACTGGATTTCGCGAAGTTGACAGTTTCCTAAGTATCATTTTGGGGATATTCATTCTAAAAACATCTTATGGCATTGTGAAAGAATCGGTAGAAATTCTAATAGAAGCAGACACTAGCGATTTTGACAAAGCCCATTTGCTAACACACATAAAAGTTTTAAATGGAATTGAATCGGTTCCCCAAATTACTGTTCGTAAACTCACGTCAGGTGTATTTTCTGTCGAATTACAGATCTTAGTTGTTAAAGGTTCAGACAGAGACAAAATTGTATTAGAGATTCATAAAGTATTAAAAGAGGAATTTGGAGTTCCTTTTGTTTCTGTAGAAGTCCTTTCTTCATCCTTAAAAAGCCAATTAGAAGATCTATCTGTCAGAGAAACAGAACGTGAATTTGGACATCATGGGCATAGCCACGGTCATGCGCATGACCACCACCACTAAGATAGTTTTCGTTTTTTCTTTTGGATTAACATTTGTGTAAACTGATCTTCCCAAACAAAAAGTTGGTAGTCAGGATCCACTGATTTAAGGTCTTTGGGAGATTCTAAATTCCAATGTTTACAAAGAGCCAAAAGAAGTCCTTCTGTAGGAAAAGGAAAACCAGAAAGTAAAAAATCTGCATTTGGATTTCCTTGGCAGTCGCCAAGAAAGTTTTCTCGCCATAAGCAGAGATTCTTTCTCTTTTCGTTCACCAATTGATTTTCCAAGGAAAGTTTTTTGGTTTTTCCAATGAGTAAGGAAACAAGCGAAAGGAGTTCTTTTAACCTAAGTTCCATTCCTAGTTTTCCGTAGTTATCTAAAATTAAATCTTCTGGATCAATAGGATATTCGCATAACGTCAGTTTGAGATGCGAAACTAAGGGAGTGAAATCAGTATGGAAAGATTCTTCTTTAGTTTGTTTAGAAATGTTAGATGTTACACTTTCTAAGTTTGGCTTTCTCAGATCTTGAGATCTCCGAACCAAATATACAGGATTTTCCTCTTCCGATTTAGTCACCCAAAAGATTAAGTCAGCTTCTGCCCCATTCGTGATAAAAGATTTTGTTCCGGATAGTTTTCCTTCTATGACAGTAGAACTCAGTTTACGGAGTTTTGACTCCCAACCCGGTTCGCTTACACCCACCGCAAAAATTTTCGTTGGGTTTTCTGTCCGGAAGCCGTCCCAAAGTGAATTAAAAATATCCGCTCCGTTAGGTTCCCTATTTAAACTATCGTTCTGGATTAAATTTTGGCCAATGTTTTTACTATAAACTTGTGTCGCATGGGATAAAATCCCACCGGCCACGTTTACTTCCACCATACAGGAAAGTGCCAAAGAAACACCGATTGGATCTTCTGAGAGACTGGAGAGTTTTTTTTGAAATTCTAAATAGGATTCGTGTCCAAATAGAAATCGGTAGAATCCCTCCTGAATTAAGATTGGTTTCCAACTACGATAGAAACTTTCCCCAAACTCCTTCCTATCCTTGGGATAAGGAGATCCAGGTTCCCCAAATTTTAAAATTAAATTTTCAAGTGTCCCACTCACTAGTATTTACTTGGATTTCTTTTTGGAAAACTTCAAATTTAGCGCCTTTTCTTCTTCCAAAACTTTTTTTAAGTATTGACCAGTAAACGAACGTTTTACGGTAACAACCTCTTCCGGTGTTCCGGTAGCAATCACTTCTCCACCTCCGTCCCCACCTTCCGGACCAATGTCGATGATATAGTCAGCGGCTTTGATCACATCTAAGTTATGTTCGATGATGACCATAGAATTACCCTTGTCCACAAGCACTTGTAAAACAGAGAGTAATTTTTCGATATCTTCAAAATGAAGGCCAGTGGTTGGTTCATCTAAAATATAGAGAGTTTTGCCCGTCGGTCTTTTGGAAAGTTCTGTGGATAGTTTGATCCTTTGGGCTTCTCCCCCGGAAAAAGTGGTGGCAGCTTGGCCCAGTTTAATATACCCAAGGCCCACATCCATCAGCGTATCTAGTTTTCGTTTGAGGTTTGGGATATTTTCAAAAAAGATAACGGCTTCTTCTACGGTCATATCCAAAATATCAGAGATATGTTTTCCTTTGTATTTGACCTCTAAGGTTTCGCGGTTGTATCTTTTTCCTTTACAAACTTCACATTCTACATAAATATCGGGAAGGAAATGCATTTCAATTTTTAAGATCCCGTCCCCTTCGCATTTTTCACAGCGCCCACCAGCCACGTTGAAACTAAATCGTCCCGGGCCATAACCCCGAACTTTTGCTTCTTCCAGTCCGCTAAATAAATCTCTCACAAAGGTAAACAAACCAGTGTAAGTGGCTGGATTGGAACGTGGAGTCCTTCCAATGGCCGACTGATCAATGTTAATGACCTTATCAATTTGGTCTTTGCCTAGGATTTTTTTGTGTTTTCCTGGAACGAGTTTCATTCCCATCACAGAGCTTGCGAGTTCCTTATAAAGAATTTCATTGATGAGAGTGGATTTACCAGAACCTGAAACACCAGTGACAACTGTGAGTGTTCCGAGGGGAATAGACACTTCCACATTCTTTAGGTTGTTATGCGTAGCTCCCGTGATCTTTAGAAACTTACCATTTCCCACCCGGCGAGTTTCTGGCATAGAAATCCGTTTTTCTCCAGAAAGGTATTTTCCTGTGACAGAATGTTTGTCCTTTTTGATTTGTTCCGGGGTTCCAAAGGAAACAATTTCTCCACCATGAACTCCGGCCCCAGGGCCCATATCCACAATGAAATCAGCTTCTTCCATAGTTTCTTTGTCATGTTCCACTACGAGGACGGTATTTCCTAAGTTCCTAAGTCCTTTTAAGGTTTGAACGAGTTTGGTATTGTCTCTCTGGTGGAGACCAATGGATGGTTCATCTAAAATGTACAAAACGCCCATTAGGCGAGAGCCAATTTGGGTCGCGAGGCGAATCCTTTGCATTTCTCCACCAGAAAGAGTTCCGGCAGCCCGGCTTAAATTCAAATACCCAACACCTACATCGTTTAAAAAATGAAGTCTTTGCAAAATCTCCTTTAAGATGGGTTTGGAGATGGTATCTTCCGCACCTTTGTATTCAGAGGACTTGGTAAAAGCCAATGCCTTTTCAATGGAAAATCCTGTATAAGCATCGATCCCTACACCTTGGACTTTGACGGCGAGTGCTTCCGGACGAAGTCGTTTTCCGTGACACTCATCACAGTCATGGTTTGTCATAAAGGATTCAAACCACTGGCGCATGGAATCTGATTTGGTTTCTTTGTACCGGCGTTTGAGGTTAGGAATCACACCTTCATAGTTTTTGGAAAACTCATAATGAGAATTGGCACCACGAAAATCATAATCAATATGTATGGAAGAATCTCCATGTAAAATGGTATTCCGTACTTTTTCAGGTAAATCTTTCCAGGCTGTATTTAAGTTGAATTTGAGTTTTTTGGATAACGCTTGTATGGTGGCCATATACCAGTAGGAATTGGATTTGGAACCACCCCAAGCCTCGATACAACCTTCTGCCAAAGAGGCTTCCCGGTCAGTCACAAGAAGGGATTCATCAAATTCAAGTAGTGCACCTAGACCATCACAATTGGAACAAGCTCCAAACGGCGAGTTAAACGAAAAAAGTCTAGGAGTGAGCTCGGGAATACTGACATCATCACATTTAGGACATGACAATTTTTGTGAAAACAAATGATCCTTTTCCCCGTCTTCTACAACCACAATCCCTTCAGCAGTTTTTAAAGCTGTTTCTACAGAGTCAGACAACCGTGATTGGATTCCTGGTTTCATCACAATCCGGTCTACAACGATGTCGATATCAGCTTTGAAGTTTTTCTTTAAGGGAATTTCATCTTCCAAAGAATACACTTCCCCGTTCACTCGTACCCGGTTGAACCCTTCCTTTTTAAAACGTTCCAGAACTTCTTTGTGTTCCCCTTTTTTCCCTTGGATGACAGGAGCCATAATTTGGAGTTTGGTTCCTTCAGGGAATAAATTGATTCGGTCTGTAATTTGATCCACAGAAAGACTGGAAATGGGGGTTCCGCATTTGGGGCAATGTGGTTTTCCGACTCTTGCATATAACAGTCGTAAATAGTCATAAATTTCGGTAACTGTTCCGACTGTGGAACGAGGGTTTCTATGGGTTGTTTTTTGTTCGATGGAAATGGCAGGGCTTAGACCCTCAATTTGGTCTACCTCTGGTTTTTCCATTTGCCCAAGAAATTGACGAGCATAACTGGAAAGGGATTCCACATATCGTCTTTGCCCCTCAGCATAAATGGTATCAAAAGCCAGGGAAGATTTTCCCGAACCAGAAAGACCAGTGATGACCACAAGTTTGTCCCTCGGGATATCAAGATTTACGTTTTTAAGGTTATGTTCACGAGCGCCACGAATACGAATAAAGGAATCCACATCGGATAGCTTGTTTTCCTCTTTCATTCTGGAAAGAATTTTAAGAAATGACGGAAGAGGATCTTACGTGTTTCGAATTCTTTTTTTAATCATTTTCCTACCCTTCCGGCTTCTGTACCAGATTTACCTACGTCTAAGCCTAATTTTTCAGTCGGGTCGGGAAGTATATGAACTGGAATTACCGGCAGTTTTTGAAGATTCTTACAAATCCTATTTTGTCAAAAAATTGCAAGGGAAAGAAGAAACAGTCACTAGACTGGAACTTCTCATCTTACTCAAACTCATCCAAAAAAATGGGAAAATCAAAACTCTCGATATTCTTTTACCACCACTCGAATGGACTCTTTCGGAATTCTATGAAGTAAGAAACCAAATCCTCGCCATTAAAGAGTCGGGAAAAAAAGTGCGGATCTTTGCCAAGGAAGGTGGGGTTGGATCTTTATTACTCCTCACGGCTGCCACAGAAAAATATTTGGCTCCCGAATCGGAATTTATGGTTTTACTTCCGAGCGCCGAACCCATGTTCTTTGGTAAATTTTTAAAAACCTGGGGAATTGAAGTCCAAGCATTTGCTTCTGGACCTTATAAATCTTTTGCTGAAAGTTTCACTAGAGGAGAATTTTCAAAAGAGGCAAAAAAGAATTTAGAAACTCTCATTTTGGATTTAAGAAAAGTTTTACTTTCTGCCCTTACGAATGGAAACAAATCCCTAGAATCTCTATTTTACAAACCAATGCTTTCTGCAGACGAACTATTGTCAGCTGGTGTCATTACAGGGATCAAATCAGAAAATGAATTTTTCTCTGAAGATAGAAAATTGTTTTCTGGAAACTATCCAAGCCTTCACCATTCCGTCAAAGAATTCAAAATTCTGCCCAAACGGAAAGTTGAAGTGGTCATATTACCTTTAGAAGGTGGAATTACCGGCGGAGACTATTTACATAAAAATAGAGAGAACGGTAAAATCGAAGCCTTCTCTCTCATTCCTAATTTAAAAGCCCTGGCCGAAGATAAAAAAATTAAAGCCGTCATTTTAGAAATTTCCTCACCCGGGGGATCTGCCTTCTACTCCGAACAAATCCATCAAGAAATTATGGAGCTCAAAAAAACAAAAATTGTCACTGCCTACTTCAAAGATACAGTAGCCAGTGGTGGTTATTACCTTGGTTCGGCAGCAGATCATATCACTGCTTCTCCTGTTTGTATCACAGGTTCCATTGGGGCCGTGAGTATTAGGGCCAACTTACAAAAGTTATATAAAAAGTTTCAATTAAATAAAGAGGCAGTTGGATTTTACCCTTTCCGTGACATCCACTCCGAATTCCAACCTCTCTCCAAACAAAGTGTTCAGTATTTGGAATCCCAAATTAAAAAAATTGAAGGTTTGTTTTACCGCCGCGTTTCCGAAGGCCGAAAAATTCCTTTAGAAGATGTTCCAAAGATTGGAATGGGCCGGGTGTATTTACCCACTGTGGAAAACAAAATTGTAGATTCCCTTGGTGGACTTTTGGATGCCGTTCTTGAAGTCAAAAAAAGGTTAGGTGGAAAACCCATCATCTTAACCGAAGAACTCCCAACTTATAATTTAAAAAATAAAATTCCTCTCCTTGGAGGACTACTCACAGAACTGAAATTATTGGAATCCTTAAACGAAGTATCACTTTTAAGTCCTGTTCGCCTTGTTTGGAAAAACCGAAAGTAAACGAATCGTTATTTTTTAAGGGCTGCCTTTTCCAAACGGTTTCGTAAACCTTCCCATCCCTGGCCCAGTTTTGGTGCTTCGCAGATGATGGTTTGGATTTTCGAAAGGTCACAGGCTTCAAAAAATGCGTAAAGTTTGGACGCATACTCTTCGTTTGTCGAAACAATAGAGAAATGATCGAATTCCGAGAAACTTTCTTCTTCTTTAGTGTAAGTTTTCTCTGTATCTTGTGTCAGCTTTCCATTGAGAGCTTTTTCCGAGAAAGAAAAACCAATCCAAGCAGTGTCTTTGGGATCAAATCCAATTTTTAAACTATGAATGAATTCCTCCGTCGAAACCAAAAGCACTTGGGCTGACGGTGCGTAATGTTTGTATTTGGTTCCTGGACTTAATGGGACAGAAGACATAGAGAGTGCGGGAGAATTTTCCAAAGGATTCGGAACCACAAGGTCGGGAAGGAGAGTTTTTAACTCTTCGGATTCAATGGAACCAGGCCTAAGTAAAGTGGGATGTTCACCCACAAGGCTCACCACCGTGGATTCAATTCCGTAACTTGGCTCTTCTGCGAATAAGATTCCATCTACCTTCCCATCAAAGTATCGCACAACATCTGCTAGTTTAGTCAGGGAAGGTCTCCCAGATAAATTGGCAGAAGGCGCAGATACGGGCCCACCCGTAAGCCGAATCCATTCCCGAATATCTGGATTTTTAGGAATCCGCACAGCGAGAGTGCCCAAGTCTTTGGGAAATAAAGATTTATCTTTTTTGGGAAGGATGAGTGTGATTGGACCCGGTGAAAATCTTTCGAGTATCTTTCTACCGATTTCACTTAGTACACAAACCTCTTCAATGGATTCGATCGAATGAAAATGGGCAATGAGGGGATTGTCTTTGGGTCTGCCTTTGATTTCATAAACGCGGAGACAGGCAGCCTCGTTTTTTGTAGAGGCTCCAATCCCATAAACGGTTTCTGTTGGAAAGATCACCACCTTTCCCTCTTGGATGAGGTTCGCAAGCAAACGTACATCCGAAGAGATTAAGGTTTTCATTTTAAAACTTTTTTGTTTTTGATTTGGATTTCGATTCGGATACTTTCAATGATTCTTTTGTATCATTGGCAGGTACTGCTGTATCTTCTTTTGGTTCTTCTTCCTCTTTTGCTTTTTCTACAGGAGGGAGTTGTCCTTGGACAAGTTTACTCAAATAGACATTGATTTCAGGATCATTGTCTGTCACAAGTTGCCAAAAGGAAAATCCACCTAAATCGTATTTGCGTAGAAGTGTCATTTTTTCTTCGAAGGCCCTGCGGTTCATATAAAAAGCCACTCGGTCACAACCACCACTCGTATACCAAAGGGAAGGATCTTCGTAAGCACGGTTTTTATGGATGTCAGCAAACTTAGATAAGTTTTTCCAATTCGCTACTTTGTTTTCTTCGTTTAAGATGCGATTGATATCAGTTGGTTGGCGATTTTTATGAGTCCCCGCTTTGATCCTTTGTGCATCCGAATGGTAAATGGCTTTGGCTGATGCCTTACAATTCAGAGCCCAGTCATATCCGTAAGTTGGGATTGCCATATAAAGTTTGTGAGTTGGCACTCTTTTTTTCGCGTAAGTGATGATGTCTTTCAGCCATACATTAGGTGCTTGAGGTCCAGGTCCTGGGTTATGGTACTTTCTTGGATGGAGTTCATAAGCCATAATCTTCACGCGGTCAGCATGTTTGGCAAGGAAGGCATAGTCATGGGTGGTTGGCCCTCTCCAATTTTCACGAAAATCAAGTGCAATTGGTTTAGAAAGACCACGGCATTGGAGTTCTTTCTTTTTACTTTTTTCTGCTGGAGTTTTGGGATGAACCGCCACCGAAATGAGTTTTCCTTTTTTATGAACTTCACGTGCTAGTAAAACAAAGAACTCTTCAAACTTTTCTTTTTTATCGCAGGACATTCCTTCGTAATCGATATCAATCCCATCATAACCATAAGTCATAATTTCATTTACGATGACTTGGATGTGGTGGTCACGGATGTCGTTACGTCCCCCCATCCCAATGTTTTCCTGGATTTTTTCTTTTGGGTTTTCCCAACGAAAGATGGTAGGTATGATTTTTACTTTTGGGTTTAAAACACGAAGTTCTTGGACTCGTTCCTTTCTCGAAGTACTCGACCAACTGGAAATGAGTTCTCCATTATTGGAAAGCCCACCTTTCATCGTATAAATAAATGGATGGATTTCATTATAGAGATGCACCGTTTTTTTCATGGCAGTCCAATCTGTTGACCAAGCGGAAGAACGAAAACTCACGTTATCATCAGGAACAAAACCAGGAAGTTCCACAGATTCCTCTGGGTTTTCCGTAGTGGTTTGGGATTCACCGTTTTCCTTGGTTTCCATCTCGGATGGAGTTCCGAGAGAAGGAGTGGATGCTTCCACCACACTAGGATTGGCATTTCCCACTTTGGCAGTATCTTTTAAAACAAGAGCAGTTCCATCGTTTTGGATTAAGTTCATTCCTAAATAAAAGGAAATTGTGGAAAGAAACACCCAAGAGGCAAATAAAAGTGTGTATTTAGCTGCATTTGACAGCGGACGTTTGGATGTGGATGGGTTTTCAGATTCGGACATAAATTACTTCTAGTATGATTATCGATCGTATGATAAAAAAAGAGTAGAGATTATTAAAAGAACTCACTACCTATTTCTCATCCCATAATTTTTTAGGCAGGAATCTCTCCTAGTCGAAATTAAAAAGAAAGGAAAAAGATACAATGCACCTTCTCAAACAAAAACCAGTGATTCTTTATACGGTTCTTCTTAGTTTTTTTCTCACCTTTCTCCTGCTTGCGGAACTCACAGGTAGTAAATTATTTTTTGCCTTTGGATTCACAATGACTATGGGGGTTATTCCTTTTCCTGTTACCTTTATCATCACAGATCTTTTGAATGAATACTATGGTCGAAAAGTGGTTCGTGCCACAACGTTTCTTGGTATGGTGATGATTGGATTTGCCTATCTCCTCATTGTGATTGATATCCAAATTCCTGCAAGCCCTGAGTCGCCCATCGATGATGCCTCCTTCGAACGTGTGTTTGCCAATTCGGGTCTTGTGATTCTTGGTTCCATCATTGCTTATGTGATTGGTCAAATGATAGACCTAAATACCTTTCACTTCCTTCGTAAAAAGACAGGAGGAAAACATATTTGGCTACGGGCTACAGGTTCCACTGTCATCTCCCAACTCATCGATTCTTATGTGGTGATTTTTATCGCTCTTGGAAAATACCATCCTGTTTCTAAACTTGTCTCCATTGCCAACACAAACTTTCTTTATAAATTGGGAGTGGCCATTCTCATCACACCACTTCTCTATGCCATCCATATCTATATTGATCGTTATTTAGGAGAAAGTTTGAAAAAACAAATGTTCCATGCGGCAATGGAAGAAGAAGGTTTGGAGTCCACCATCCAACCAGGGTAATACAAATTGTTCCAACCAAGAATCGAAAGACTCAAATCCATTTTAGGAAATAAGCCAGCCAATATTGGCCACAGGGGGGCTCGTGGCCTTGCTCCCGAGAACACCCTTGTTTCTTTCCTTGTGGGAGCGGAGTCGACAAGGTTTTTTGAATTGGATACGATGCTTTGTGCCTCGGGCGAACTTGTTGTCATACATGACTTTACAGTAGACCGCACTACTGATGGAAAAGGAAAGGTTTCTGAATATAAATACCGCGATTTAGCAGAACTTGATGCGGGAAGTTTTTTTGAAGAAGCCTTTGAAGGGGAACAAATTCCGACACTCTCTCAGGTTATCCAGACTCTCCCCGAAACCACAGTCTTTGATATTGAAATGAAAAGTGAAGGGAATCCAGAAGAGAGAAAGGCACTCGCACTTGCTCTTGTGAAACTCATTCGGAAATGGAATTTAACAAATCGAATTTGGGTGAGTAGTTTTGATTGGGATCTTGTAAATCTCATAAGACAGGAAGAACCAGAAGTACTACGTGGCCTTCTAGTAGAAAAGGGAGATTCGCTAAACAAGAATTATATGGATTATGAACCAGATTTAATCCTGCCTCATCTTTCTGCTTGTTCCAAAGATTTTGTGGAAGGCCTAAAAAAACAGTCTCTCCTTGTGATTCCTTACACTACCAATACAGAAAAAGAATGGCAGGAGTTACTAACAGCGGGTGTGGCCGGACTCATCACAGACTATCCAGACCAATTGGCCTCTTATTTAGAATCTGTAAAATAAATCCAAACCCAGTTCCCCCAAGGGTCTTCCCATAAGGAATAATTTTTCCCTGGAACTTGCTCGATTAACTTCAAAGAGGAAAATTGCGGATGGTTCTTTATGGAGTGATCACAGCGAATGGTGATGGTTCCTGGGCGAACCGGGCAATGTTCTGTATTTTTAGAGAATACTATGGTTTCACCAGAAGTCAGTTTCAATTCCGAATGCCCAAAACTTTCTTTTAGGAGAGTCCCGCCTAAAAACGATTGGTAAAAACGAGCAGGAAGGCCAGTATTTTCTCCTCCGTCTAAGTTCAAAGAGTAAAATTGTAAATCGAATGTTGTCCCGCTCTCCATCCATACTTTCCTATTTTTTATTTTTTTCAATTTCTACTTTCGTTAACTTTTTGTTATGCGAAACTATCTATTTTGAACCATTACATTCGGCAGATAGTTTGTATCTTCCTTTGTTTCTAAAGGATTTAGTTTCTGGTCTTGGGATTAGACATTGGTATCTACCCCCATCTCCCTATTTTTTTCCTGATCTATTATTGTATCTATTCCTTTATCCGGTCGTTCCTTTTCTGTATCTGCCTAGTGTTTATGGAACGATACAAATGGCTTTAGTATTATTTGGAATTTTTATTTTTCTATCGAAGTATACAAACCAAACAAAGTCATTCCAATTTCTCTATCTCTTTGAAATCCTTTTTATATTTTTCTCTCTTTTGGGATTCTCGTTTAGTGATCGACCTCTCCCGCTAGTTTATTTTCTTTCGGGAGCACACCATAGCACGGGTTTCTTTTTTTCCCTTTTGCTTTCCCTATATCTATACTGTTTGTTAAACGAGAGAGAAAAAAGGAATTTTAGTCCTTCTTCGGTGTTGCCACTTCCCATAGTTCTATTCTTTTACTTTGGTTTTTCATTTCTTTATATTTCCGATCGATTTTCCTTTGCTGTGGGAGTGATTTCTTTTTTTGTGGTTCGCATTTGGGACGACGAGTTACCATACTCTGTACGAATTTCTTACTTTCGAACCAAGCGGTTTTGGATCCTGGCCATTCTTTTTTTACTTTTTAGCGAACTAGTCTTTTTAGAACTGAAATCCATTGTATCCATTCCTAGTAGTTTCCAGATTTTATTTGCCTACCTTTCCAAACGAAATCCTCAGGAAATCTTGCAGCTTTCGGTGACTTACCTTTGGGATTTTTCTAAACATATATTTTACCAAGGAAAGTCCATTCTTGTTTTAATGGGACTCGGGCTTCTATTATTTCCTAAGTTTCCCAAACTAAACCGCCATTTACTCATCGTTTTCTTTCCAGTCCTTGTTGGACTTTTACTCGTCGTAGGTAGGTTCACCTACCTCCATCCTTATCCCATCCGGTATTTGTTTCCTCTTTTGTTTTTTGGACTTCTCGGGGTTACTTGGGTGGTCAGTGCTACGATCCAAAAAGGAAATCCTAATCTTTTTTTTGGATTGGTTTTAGGACTTACCTGCGTCCTTTTAACTCTCCCTCAACCAAGAGGAGAAACCAAGACATACTTTTCAAACATCACCGACACCAAGGTTCCTTACCACTTAGAAAAACCCATTCGGTTTTGGAGTGAAGGCAGCCGGACTCCGATTCCTGTCGACAAACATGGGAATCCATACCATTGGATCACAGGGGCATTCCATACGCACTTGACAGAGTGAAGCGAACCTATGATCTGGAAGTAGATGGAAGATTACGTACGCATATTTGATACTACTTTAAGGGACGGAGAGCAGTGCCCTGGGGCTGCCATGAGCGAAGATGAGAAGGTGGAGATTGCCCAACACCTAGCCCGGATGAAGGTAGATATCATTGAGGCTGGATTCCCAGTTTCCTCACCTGTACAATTCAAAGCAGTCGAACGAATCGCTCGTGAAATTGAAGGCCCAGTCATTTGCGGGTTGGCCCGTGCCCTGCGTCCCGATTTAGAGGCGGCTCGGGATGCCCTAAAACCTGCCAAACAAAAACGCATTCATACTTTTATTGCCTCCTCTCCCATCCACATGAAACACAAGTTAGGCAAGTCTCCCGCAGAAGTTTTAGAGATGGCAAGACTTGCTGTAAAAATGGCAAGGGACTTTGTTACCGATGTAGAATTTTCACCGGAAGATGCCACTCGCTCCGAATGGGAGTTCTTACGCGAGTTAGTCGAAGCTGTCATTGAAGAAGGTGCCACTACCATCAATATCCCAGACACAGTGGGATATACCACACCACAAGAATATATGGATCTCTTTCGTTTCCTAAAAAAGGAAGTGAAAGGTGCTGACAAAGTCATATTTTCTGCACACTGCCACAACGACCTAGGACTTGCTGTCGCAAATTCACTCGCAACCGTTCTTGCAGGAGGTCGTCAGATTGAATGTACCATTAACGGGATTGGCGAAAGAGCAGGAAACACTGCTATGGAAGAGGTGGTGATGGCTCTAAAAACAAGAAAGGATGCTTTCGGAGTAGAAACAAAAATTGATTCCACTCTCATCACTCGCGGATCTCATTTGGTAAAAACCATCACGGGAATGGTTGTCCAACCTAACAAAGCCATTGTGGGAGCCAATTCCTTTGCGCACGAATCAGGAATCCACCAAGATGGTGTGATCAAAAACAGACAAACCTATGAAATTATGACTCCGGAATCCGTAGGACTCAAATCCAATCGTATGGTTCTTGGACGCCACTCTGGTCGGGCCGGTTTTAAGGACCGAGTCATTCGAATGGGTTTTGATCCAAAACCAGAAGAAATTGACAATGCTTACAACCGGTTCTTAGAGATTGCTGATAAAAAAAAGGAAGTCTTTGATGAAGACATCGCTGCCCTTTTCCAAGCAGAGATCAGCAGATCCCAAGTGGATGAAAAGTATCGACTTATTTCATTTGAACAAAATACGGGATCAAACAAAACTCCGAGTTCCAAAATCTCTTTGCAAATCAAGGGTGAGGTCAAAGAAGGCGAGGCACATGGCGACGGTCCAGTGGACAGTATCTTTAAAGCCATTGGCCAAGTGACAGGACTTTCGCCACTCCTTTCTAGGCTCGTAATTTCTCCTGTAACCGAAGGCACCGATGCAATGGCAGAAGCTTCAGTCACTTTAGAAGAAGGGGAACGTCGGGTTGTTGGGAAAGGTGATTCCACAGACATCATTGAAGCCTGTGCCAAAGCTTATATCAATGCCTTAAACCGGTTATAAAACAGTGACTATTCCAAATACAAAATTTTCAATGGATACCCTGGTGCGAAGGGAACTACCAGCGTTTAAACCTTATACGCCTGGAGAACAACCAGGCCTTAGTGCCTCCACCATCAAACTCAATACCAACGAAAACCCCTACCCACCTTCTCCAAAAATCAAAGAAGCAGTAGAAAAGGTGATCCAAACAGGTGTTTTGCGAAAGTATCCAAACTACCACTCCCGGAAATTACAGGAACTTATCGCAAAAGATTATGACTTAGACCCGGACCAAATTTTGGTCACGAATGGATCGGACGAAGCCTTACGTTTGTTATTCCAAGCTCTCGTAGGACCAGGTGATGTTGTTGTGGCACCTGACCCAACCTATTCCTTTTATCCTGTTTTAACAGAACAAATGATGGTGGGAGCAACATACAAAGCGGTTCCATTACAATCCGACTTACATTTTGATTTTGAATCTTTGGGAAAGGAACAGGGAAAGTTACTTTGTTTTGCTCATCCCAATGCCCCGACTGGTGTGGAAGAACCAAAGGATAAACTTTTAAATTTAGTTAAAAATTTTAACGGGATTGTTCTTTCCGATGAAGCGTACATTGATTTTACAGAACCAAATTCTAGTTTGGTGCCTGAAATTAAAAACTATCCGAACCTAGTGGTTTCTCGCACATTTTCCAAATCCTATGCTCTTGCTGGCCTCCGTGTGGGGTATCTAGTAGGTTCACTCGAAGTGATCTCTTGGATTCGCAAACTCAAAGATTCTTATAATGTAGGAATTTTGGAACAAGTTGTGGCAGAAGCCTCTTATGCAGACAAAGAATATTTTTTGGAAAAACGAACTCTTGTCATTTCAGAAAGAACCAAACTAAAAAAAGAATTGGAATCACTTGGTTTTACTATTCCCAATTCTTCTACTAATTTTTTATTTTGCAAACCTAAGTCAGGTGTTTCACCAGAAAGTTTGTATTTACAGTTAAAAGAAAAGAACATCCTCATTAGGTATTTTTCTACGGGAATCTCCAAAGACTATATTCGTATCACCATAGGAACCCCAGAAGAAAATGGAAAACTATTAGGAACTATTCTTACGCTCATTTAAATAAAAAACCCGGCACATCTTTTATAGATGAACCGGGCCCGAAATTAAATTCACTTTAGATTTACCAAACACCAAAGAGAATTTTTTATTTCTGAATTTCGATTTTTGTTTTTTTAGGTTCCATTTTGGGAATGGTTAATTCCAAAATTCCGTTTTTCATTTTAGCTATAGCTTTGTCTGAATGGATTGCCTTACCAATCGTAAATTTTCGGAAGTAATTTCCTTCCTTGTATTCCGCAAGGCGCACTTGGCCTCTTGATTCTGCAGGTGGGACAAACTTTCCTTCTAAAATCAATTGGTCCTTTTCGATGGAAATCTCTACAGAAGATTGATCTACTCCAGGCATTTCTACTCGAAATAAAATTGCCTCTTCTGTTTCCATAACATCCACATTAGGTGAATAGACACGAACATTCGATGCCGATTTTTGATCTTTCCCCTCAACAGCTTCTGTAACTTCTTGTTTGATTTCTTTTGTGAGTGTATTCATACCTTTCTCCTTACCCTGCTATGATAGAAACTTTTTTAGGTTTATCTTCTTCCCTTCTAGGAAGATGGATGTTAAGAACTCCATTTGAATATTTTGCCAAAACATGTTCCTGATCCACTCGAAACGGTAATTCAAGGGTTCTATGAAATTCTCCATTATAAATCTCTCGACGGTGGACTTCTGTTCCTTCCGCAAGTTCCTCCGCTTTTTTTCTACCGTGAATGGAGAGTAAATTGTCTTTTACGTTAATGTCGATGTGGTCTGTCTCAATTCCTGGAAGTAAACAAGTCACAAGGGCTTCATCTTCCTTGGTGTAAACGTTTACTGGAGGATAATTGGATGCAGAACCAAATTGGCTGTCCAAAATAGAACGAGTCAACTCATCGTTCAATCTGTCAAAGTCTCTCCAGAACTGATTTGCTTTGGTTTGTGGGTCTAAAATTCGAAACAACATGCTCAATCTCCTCTTTAGCAATCAATAGCTTCGACTGCTATTTTCATTAGCACTCTAATTATTCGACTGCCAACAGTCAAGAATGTTTTATATTTTATAGGATTTTTTAAAAAAAATTTTGTCCCATAAAGCACGCCTGACTAGCCTGGAAAGCGATGTCCATTGAAGATACGCTAAAACAATTGGGTTTAGAAATTCCCCCAGTCCCGGCTGCACTGGCTGCCTATATTCCTTCCAAACGATCAGGAAACCTAGTGTTTACCTCCGGACAACTCCCCCTTGTAGCAGGAAAACTACGGAAAACTGGGAAGGTGGGAAAAGATTTAAGTCTAGAAGAAGCGAAGGATGAGGCCAAACAATGTGTTCTTAATGCGCTTGCAAGTATCCTACTACAGATTCAATCTTTGGACAAAATCAAATCCATTGTTAAACTTGGAGTTTTTGTTTCAGGGACTTCAGAGTTCACCGAACAACACTTAGTTGCCAATGGAGCCTCAGAACTACTTGCAGCTATTTTTGGCGAAAAAGGAAAACATGCGCGTTTTGCTATTGGTGTAAGTTCTCTACCACTAGATGCTAGTGTGGAATTGGAAATGGTAGCGGAAGTAGAATGACAAATTCTATTTTTTTTAAATTTTTTAATCTGGTACAATTCTTAAAAGATTCAATTTTGTTTGTCCCAGAGTTAACTCTAGCTTGGTGGGACTTAACCAAAAGAATTTTTCTTTCCTTATTTCGCTATTGGAAGAGCAAACTTTTTTTTGATAAAATATTCTTTATTCTTTTG